>NZ_OZ012596.1:3516570-3818580 GCF_963942435.1 Shinella sp. WSD5-1 | reverse complement strand
ATTCGGGACGGAGCGGAAATGCGTGCGGTCAGGCAAAACCCGTCTGGCGCAGGGCCTCGCCGCCGATCATCGCGGCGGCGAGCGCGACATTGATGGAGCGCTGCCCCTCGACCATGGGAATGAGCACCCGGCCGTCCGCCCTGTCATGCACGTGGTCCGGCACGCCGGCGCTTTCGCGGCCGAAGAGCAGGATGTCGGTCGGCCGGTAGGCGAAATCCGTGTAGCGTTGGGCGGCCTTGGTCGAGGCGAGCACGAGGCGGCAGCCGCTTTCCCGCCGCCACGCCTCGTATCGCTCCCAGTTGACATGTCGCGTCAGCGTCACGGCGGCAAGGTAATCCATGCCGGCCCGCTTGAGGCTGCGGTCGGAAATATCGAAGCCGGCCGGCTCGATGATGTCGACGGAAAGGCCGAGGCAGGCGGCGAAACGCAGGATCGTGCCGGTATTGCCGGCAATGTCGGGCTGGTAGAGGGCGATGCGAAGTGCGGACATACGGCCTCGCCTACAGCAATTCCGGCCAAGGTGCGAAGCGGTTTTGTCTTAAAAATTGCGGAAAGACAAAAAGATGGTGCCGACCCGCCTTTCGGCGAAAAGCGGCGGGATGCCATCGCGGATGTGGCGGCAGGGCAACAGAATTGGCCGGAAAGACGAAATTGCGACAAAGCGGCTGGCAAATTGCGTCGTTTCGCGCTAACCAAGGCGCATCTTCAACGCGAGAAAAGGGAGGATCATTATGGATACCATGTATCGACCGCGCCTCCCGGCTGGATTGACGCCTCTTCTCGCGTAGGCGTTTCGCCACCAAGATTCCCACCGTTTCTTCATTTTACTTCGTCGTGTGACGCTTTTCGTCGCCCCACGGCAATCCTGCCGGAACCCCGTTCCCGACCGCGCCCGTTTTGCGCCGTCCGTGCCGGTTCCGTCTTTCTATTACGGAGAAAGCCATGTTCGGCTGGTTCGAAAGACGTTTGAATCCCTATCCTTCCGAGGCGCCCTCGCTGCCCCCGAAGGGCCTTTTCGCCTTCCTGTGGCACTATACGCGCCCGGCCGCCCCTTGGCTGGCCCTGCTCGGTTTCTGCTCCATGGTGCTCGGCATCGCCGAGGTCGTGCTGTTCCAGTTCCTCGGCAGCATCGTCGACTGGCTTTCGGCCGGTGATCCCGGCACGTTCCTCGCCCGCGAGGGCGACACGCTCGTGTGGATGGCGGCGCTGCTGCTCTTGATCATCCCCGGTTTCGGCGCGCTGCACACCATGACCATGCACCAGGCGCTCGCGGGCAATTTCCCGATGATCGCCCGCTGGCAGATGCACCGTTACCTCATCCGCCAGAGCATGACCTTCTTCTCCAACGAGTTCGCCGGCCGCGTCTCGACGAAGGTGATGCAGACGGCGCTTGCCGTGCGCGAGGCGGTGATGAAGATCATCGACGTCTTCATCTACGTGGTGAGCTACTTCATCTCGATGATCGCGATCATCGCCTCGGCGGAGATGCGGCTCGTCGTGCCGCTGCTCGTCTGGCTGGTGATCTATCTCGGCATCCTGCGCTACTTCGTGCCCAAGCTCATGGTCATCTCCCGCGAGCAGGCCGATGCGCGCTCGATGATGACGGGCCGCATCGTCGACAGCTACACCAACATCGCGACGGTGAAGCTGTTCTCGCATGCCGGCCGGGAGGAGAGCTATGCCCGCGAAGGCATGGACGCGTTCCTGCAGACCGTGCACAAGCAGATGCGGCTCATCACCCTGTTCAACATCGTGATCGACATCAACAATGTCATCGCGCTGTTCGGTACGACGGCGATCGGCATCTATTTCTGGATGTCCGGCGACGTGTCCGTCGGCGCCGTGGCGGTGGCGGTCGGCCTTGCCATGCGCATCAACGGCATGTCGCAATGGGTGATGTGGGAAGTGACCGCGCTCTTCGAGAACATCGGCACGGTCTATGACGGCATGGGCATGATGACCAAGCCGCACGACATCATGGATGCGCCGCAGGCACCGGCCCTGCCGGCCGCCAAGGGCGCGATCGACTTCGATCATGTCCGCTTCCACTACGGCAAGAACAAGGGCGTGATCGAGGACCTGTCGCTCAGGATCGGGGCAGGGGAGAAGGTCGGCCTCGTCGGCCGCTCCGGCGCCGGCAAGACGACGCTGATGAACGTGCTGCTCCGGTTCTACGACCTCGAATCCGGCAAGATAACCATCGACGGCAAGGATATCGCGACGGTGACGCAGGACAGCCTGCGCTCGCAGATCGGCGTGGTCACGCAGGACACCTCCCTGCTGCACCGCTCGATCCGCGACAACATCGCCTACGGCAAGCCGGAGGCGAGCGATGCGGAGATCATCGAGGCGGCGAAGCGCGCCAATGCCTGGGACTTCATCGAAGGTCTCGTCGACCAGCACGGTCGCACGGGCCTCGATGCCCAGGTCGGCGAGCGCGGTGTCAAGCTCTCCGGCGGCCAGCGCCAGCGCATCGCGATCGCCCGTGTCTTCCTCAAGGACGCGCCGATCCTGGTGCTGGACGAGGCGACCTCGGCGCTCGATTCGGAGGTCGAGGCGGCGATCCAGGAAAACCTCTTCGCCCTGATGCAGGGCAAGACGGTGATCGCGATCGCCCACCGCCTCTCGACGCTGACCGAGATGGACCGTCTCGTCGTTCTCGACAAGGGTCGTCTCCACGAGACCGGCACCCATGCCGAACTGGTCGCCAAAGGCGGCATCTACGCCGACCTCTGGACCCGCCAGTCCGGCGGCTTCATCGCCGACGACGCCGAGGCGGAAGCGGCGGCGGAGTAACTGGTAAGAGGGCGCCCTTTCCAGCGGAAGGGGCGCCTTCAATCCGTGCCGGTGCGTTTGGAGGTGAGCTCCAGCCCGAGGGCGCGCATGACCGCCAGCATGGACTTGAGGGTTGGATTGCCGTCGCTGGCAAGCGAACGATAGAGCGCTTCCCGGGCAAGGCCGGTCTCTTCCGCAACCTTTCCCATGCCCTTGGCCCGCGCAACGACGCCGAGCGCCTGTGCGATATAGCCCGCATCCCCCGTCTCGAACGCGTCCTTCATGAAGACGTCGATCGCCTCGTCGGAACCGAGGGCCTCGGCCGGGTCGTAACTGTGCAGTGTCTCGTTCATGTCATTCATCCACTTGGGCCGCCAAGGTCTTGGCTTTGGCGATATCCCGTCTCTGTGAACCCTTGTCGCCGCCGCAGAGCAGCACGATGATCTCGTCGCCCCGCCGCGTGAAATAGATGCGATATCCGGGGCCATAGTGGACGCGGATTTCGCTGATGCCGTCTCCCACGGATTTTACATCGCCGATGAGGCCGTAGGCGATCCGGTTCAGCCGGGCGGCGATCAGTGCGCGCGCTTTCCGGTCGTCGAGCGCCCGCTCCCATTTGCGAAAGGTGTCGGTCTGCTTGATCAGGAGCGTCATCTAATCTGTAACTTTAATATTACAATCCTCGAAAATCAAGAGAATTGCCGACCGTTGTCAGATCCCTCCACCTTTCCAATCTTTAATTTGTCCCCCGTCAAAAACCGCCTATATCGGAGGCATGATCTTCCGCCCGCTCTTCTCCTGGTTCGAGAACTGGATTCAGCCCTTCGCGCGGCGGGATGACCTTCGCCCGCCGCAGGGTCTCTTCGCCTTCATCTGGTTCTATGTCGGGCAGGCGAAGGCGCCGTTTGCGGCGATGCTGGTGCTCGGCGGCGTCACGGCGGGCATCGAGGCGGCGACCTTCTGGTTCGTCGGGCGGCTGGTCGATATCCTGGCGACGGTCAAGCCTGCGGACGGGTGGAGCGGCCTCATGGCCGCCCACGGGCCGGAGCTCCTGATGATGCTGGGCCTGATCGGCCTCGCGCGCTTCGTCGTCACGTTCCTCACGGCGCTCGTCGACCAGCAGGTCATCACGCCCGGCTTCTACAATCTGGTGCGCTGGCAGTCCTATGTGCATGTCGCGCGCCAGTCGCTCTCCTTCTTCCAGAACGATTTCTCCGGCCGCATCGTCACGAAGGTCTGGTCGGCGGGGCAGGCGACGGGCGACGTCATCACCTCCTTCATGGAAAGCGTCTGGTTCGTGACGATCTACACGGCCTCGACGCTGGTGCTGCTCGGCGGGCTCGACTGGCGGCTTGCCGCCGTGCTCGGCGTGTGGCTCGTGGTCTTCTCCGTGCTGGCGCGCTACTTCGTGCCGCGCATCCGCGAACATTCGCGCCAGACCGCCGAAGCCGCGTCCATGCTCAGCGGCCGCATGGTCGATGCCTATTCCAACATCCAGACGCTGAAGCTCTTCGGCCGCGACGAGGCGAACGACCGCTACATGCGCAGCGGCTTCGACATCTTCCAGAAGACCACGCTCGATTTCACCCGCTTCCTGACGGGCGTGCGCGCCTCCATGGCCTTCGTCTCCGGGCTGATGATCGTCGCCATGGCGGTGCTCTCCATCCATCTGTGGCTCGGCGGCATCGCCAGTTCCGGCGCGGTCGCCTTCACCATGGCGCTGGTGCTCAGGCTGAATTTCCTGCTCAACCGGCTGATGACGCAGCTCAACAGCATCATGCGCAACATCGGCACGATCCAGAATTCCGCCGACCTGATCTCCCAGCCGATCGGCCTCGTCGACACGCCGGACGCGGTCGAGATGAAGGTCGCCCGCCCCGAAATCCGCTTCGAAGCCATCCGCTTCCACTACGGCCGTCCGTCCGGCGTCATCGACGACCTGACGCTGTCGATCCGTCCCGGCGAGAAGGTCGGTATCGTCGGCCGCTCCGGCGCCGGCAAGTCGACGCTGGTCAACCTGCTGTTGCGTTTCTACGACCTTGAAGGCGGGCGGATTCTCGTCGGCGGGCAGGATATCGCCGCCGTCACGCAGGAGAGCCTGCGCGCCAATATCGGCATGGTCAGCCAGGATACCGCGCTGCTGCACCGCTCGATCCGCGACAACATCCTCTTCGGCAATCCGGACGCCAGCGAGGCCGAGATGATCGAGGCCGCAAGGAAGGCCGAGGCGCACGACTTCATCCTCGCCCTGGAGGACCAGCGCGGCCGGAAGGGCTATGACGCCCATGTCGGCGAGCGCGGGGTCAAGCTGTCGGGCGGCCAGCGCCAGCGCATCGCCATTGCCCGCGTCATGCTGAAGGACGCGCCGATCCTCGTGCTCGACGAGGCGACCTCGGCGCTCGATTCGGAGGTAGAGGCGGCGATCCAGTCGAACCTCGAGCGCCTGATGCGCGGCAAGACCGTGCTCGCCATCGCCCATCGCCTGTCCACCATCGCCGCGCTCGACCGGCTGATCGTCATGGATCGCGGCCATATCGTGGAGGAGGGGACCCATGCGGAACTCGTCGCGCGCGGCGGGCTCTATGCGGATCTCTGGTCGCGCCAGTCGGGCGGGTTCCTCGGCCACGAGGAAGCGGCGCAATAGGACCGCAAAGCGTCGTTTCCCACGCCCTTTCCAAGCCCGGAAGCGCTGGATGTTCAAGGCGATGCCTGCGCCTTGTCAAGATGCCCCGTTTTTCCCGCGACAATGTGCCCACCTCCCCTTGCCAAGGCTGGACATAATTTGCGATCAAGCATAGAACGCGCCGGATTGACGGGGAATCTATGGCCGTATTGTGTCCGGATCTTGCCGGTTTCCAAAGGGGCGTTGCGGTTTTCCGCAGACTTTGCGTGAGAGGATGGTTTAGCCGTGAGCGAACACGAGACAACAAGCGAATCCCTGGGCGAGCCCACTCGCCGCGATTTTCTTTACCTGACCACCGGTATGGCGGGCGTCGTGGGCGGCGTTGCGGTTGCCTGGCCGTTCATCGACCAGATGCGTCCGGACGCGTCCACGCTGGCGCTCGCCTCCATCGAGGTCGATGTCTCCAGCCTGCAGCCGGGCATGTCGCTGACCGCCAAGTGGCGCGGCAAGCCGGTCTTCATCCGCAACCGCACCGACAAGGAAGTCGAGGAGGCCAAGGCCGTCCAGCTTTCCGACCTCAAGGACCCGGTCGCCCGTAACGCCAACATCGCTTCCGACGCCCAGGCGACGGATCTCGACCGCTCCGCCGGCGAGGGCAAGGAGAACTGGATCGTCATGATCGGCTCCTGCACCCATCTCGGCTGTGTTCCGCTCGGCCAGGCCGGCGATTTCGGCGGATGGTTCTGTCCCTGCCATGGTTCTCACTACGATACCGCCGGTCGTATTCGTAAGGGTCCGGCCCCCGAGAACCTGCCCGTGCCGACCTTCTCGTTCGTATCCGACACAGTCATCAAGATCGGTTGAGGGGACTACTGATAATGAGTGCTGAACATTCAACCTACCAGCCGACGACTGGCATCGAAAAATGGGTCGATTCGCGGCTGCCTCTGCCGCGCATGATCCATGACAGCTTCGTGTCCTACCCGGTCCCGCGCAACCTGAACTATGCCTATACCTTCGGCGCCATGCTGTCGGTGATGCTGATCGTGCAGATCCTGACCGGCATCGTGCTGGCCATGCATTATGCCGCCGAAACCACCGTCGCGTTCAACTCGGTCGAGAAGATCATGCGCGACGTGAACCACGGCTGGCTCCTGCGCTACATGCACGCCAACGGCGCGTCCTTCTTCTTCATCGCGGTCTATCTCCACATCGCCCGCGGCCTCTACTACGGCTCCTACAAGGCGCCGCGTGAAATCCTCTGGATCCTCGGCGTCGTCATCTACCTCCTGATGATGGCGACGGGCTTCATGGGCTACGTTCTGCCCTGGGGCCAGATGTCCTTCTGGGGCGCGACCGTCATCACCGGCTTCTTCTCGGCCTTCCCGTGGGTCGGCGAGTGGATCCAGCAGTTCCTGCTCGGCGGCTTCGCGGTCGACAACCCGACGCTGAACCGCTTCTTCGCGCTGCACTACCTGCTGCCGTTCATGATCGCCGGCGTCGTCGTCCTGCACGTCTGGGCGCTGCACGTCACCGGCCAGACGAACCCGACGGGCGTCGAGGTGAAGTCCAAGACCGACACGGTCGCCTTCACGCCCTACGCGACGCTGAAGGACGCCCTCGGCGTCTCGGTCTTCCTGATCGTCTTCGCCTGGTTCATCTTCTACATGCCGAACTACCTCGGCCACCCGGACAACTACATCCCGGCCGACCCGCTGAAGACCCCCGCCCACATCGTTCCGGAATGGTACTACCTGCCGTTCTACGCGATGCTGCGCGCCATCACCTTCAACATCGGCCCGATCGACTCCAAGCTGGGCGGCGTTCTGGTGATGTTCGGCTCGATCATCATCCTCTTCTTCCTGCCGTGGCTCGACACCTCCAAGGTTCGCTCCGCCGT
Organism: Shinella sp. WSD5-1; assembly: GCF_963942435.1. Lineage (GTDB taxonomy): Bacteria > Pseudomonadota > Alphaproteobacteria > Rhizobiales > Rhizobiaceae > Shinella > Shinella yambaruensis. The sequence goes on along the minus strand of NZ_OZ012596.1, from coordinate 3,811,282 downwards.
CTACCGTCCGTGGTACAAGCTGTTCTTCTGGATCTTCGTGGCCAATGCCATCATGCTCGGCTGGCTCGGCGCCATGCCCGCCGAAGGCATCTACGTCATCCTCTCGCAGCTCGGCACGGTCTACTACTTTGGCTTCTTCATCGTCCTCATGCCGATCCTCGGCCTGATCGAGACCCCGAAGCGCATTCCGAATTCGATCACGGAAGCGGTTCTGGAAAAGAAGAACGCCAAGGCGGCCAGAGCCTGATAGCGAGCGACGAAAGGAACCATGACAATGAAAAAGCTTGTTGCAGGCATTCTGTCGCTCGCCCTCGTCGCCGGTATCGGCGTCTCCTTCGCGACCGCGCAGGACGAGCATGCCGCCGGTGGCGCCGAAGCGGAGCACGCCACGCCCCACTACCCGATCCACAAGCCCAAGCAGCAGGACTGGAGCTTCGCCGGCCCGTTCGGCAAGTATGACAAGGGCCAGCTCCAGCGCGGCCTGAAGGTCTATACCGAAGTCTGTTCTGCCTGCCACTCGATGAGCCTCGTCTCCTTCCGCACGCTGGAAGGTCTCGGCTACTCGGAAGCCCAGGTGAAGGCATTCGCGGCGAACTACGAGGTCGAGGACGGCCCGAACAGCGACGGTGAGATGTTCACCCGCAAGGCCGTTCCGTCCGACTACTTCCCGTCGCCCTACGCCAACCACGAGGCGGCCGCCGCTTCGAACAATGGCGCGGCCCCGCCGGACTTCTCGCTGATCGCCAAGGCGCGCGGCATCACCCGCGGCTTCCCGCAATTCGTCTTCGACATCTTCACCCAGTACCAGGAAGGCGGCCCGGACTACATCTACTCGCTGCTGACCGGCTATGACGAAGAGCCGCCGGCGCATGTCGAGGTGGCCGAAGGCACGCACTACAACCCGTATTTCGCAAACGCCGCGGCGCTCGCCATGGCCAAGCCGATCTCCGACGACCAGGTCACCTATGACGACGGTTCGCCGCAGACGGTGGATCAGTATGCGCATGACGTTTCCGCCTTCCTGATGTGGGCCGCCGAGCCGCACCTGGAGGACCGCAAGCGCACCGGCTTCATGGTCATGGTCTTTTTGGTGATCTTCACCGGCCTGATCTACCTGACGAAGAAGTCGGTCTATGCGAACAAGGAACACTGAGCGGTCCTGCCGCTCTGTCGAAAGGCGGCCTTCGGGCCGCCTTTTTTGTTGTGGGGCGATGCCGCACCTGCAATAACCGGAAAAAGCCCTCCGCAGTTGGAATTCCCATGTCCGCACTCGAAAATGAACTCGTCGCCGCAATCCGCAACATCCCGGATTACCCCAAGCCCGGCGTCATGTTCCGCGACATCACCACGCTGCTCGGCAATCCGCGCGCCTTCCGCCGCGCGGTGGACGAGCTGGTGCATCCCTATGCGGGCATCGGCGTTGCCAAGGTCGCCGGGATCGAGGCGCGCGGCTTCATCCTCGGCGGCGCCATGGCACACCAGCTGTCGACCGGCTTCGTGCCGATCCGCAAGAAGGGCAAGCTGCCGCACGAGACCGTGCGCATCGCCTATAGCCTGGAATACGGCGTGGACGAGATGGAGATGCACAAGGATGCCATCAGGCCGGGCGAGAAGGTCATCCTCGTCGACGACCTGATCGCCACCGGCGGCACGGCGGAGGCGGCGGTGAAGCTGCTGCGCCAGATGGGGGCGGATATCGTCGCGGCCTGTTTCGTCATCGACCTGCCGGAACTCGGCGGGCGGAAGAAGCTTGAAGCGCTCGACGTGGAAGTGCGCACGCTGGTGGCGTTCGACGGGCATTGAGCATAGCTGCCCGCGATCTGCCGTGTCGCCCCTCATCCGGCCTGCCGGCCACCTTCTCCCCGCAAGCGGGGCGAAAGGATAGGCCGCGCCGGTTTCCCCAGCCCATACTGTTCATGGGGCAAGTTCCCTCTCCCCGCTTGCGGGGAGAGGGTTAGGGTGAGGGGCAAACCGAACGTGCGGTTCAGACGAATTCCAGAACCGTGCTCTCGAACCGGATGACCGGCTCGCCATTCTGGTTCCTTCCCGCACACAAAATCGTATTGATCAGCCGGCCCGGCCGCGAGGCGAGTTCGCGCGAGGCCGTCAGCGTCACCGAATAGGTGATCGTGTCGCCGGCGAAGACCGGCTTCAGCCAGCGCAGGTTCGTGAAGCCCGGGGAGGGGCCGAGCTTCGGAGGCGCGATCCCCTCGGCGGCGAGCCGCCGGCATTCGCCCGTCCAGAAGGGCACGAAGCATTTCATCCACCCTGCGCTGGAATGCCAGCCGGAGGCGCAGAGGCCGCCGAACAGCGCGTGCCTGGCCAGTTCCGCATCGAGATGGAAGGGCTGCGGGTCGAAATCCCTGGCGAAGCGGATGATGTCTTCGGCGGTGAAGGTGAGGCTGCCGATCTCGACGGCCTCGCCGAAGGCGTAGAGCTCAGCCATGCGCATGGTCGGCTCCCTTTTCGGCAAGGCGCATCATGTTGATATATTCGCAGAGCGCGACCGTTTCCCCGCGCTGGTTCGTCACCGTGGCGCGCATGCGCACGATGCCGATCTCAGGCCGCGAGCGCGAGACGCGCGCATCCAGCACCTCGCAATGGCCGCCGAGCGTGTCGCCGGCGAGCACCGGGCGCTTCCATTCCATGGCATCGACACCCGGCGAGCCCTCCGAGGTGGAGCCGCGGATATAGGCCTCGTAGAGCATGCGCATCATGACGGCGCTGGTGTGCCAGCCGGACGCGGCGAGCCCGCCGAGGATGCTGGTGCGGCCGGCTTCCTCGTCGAGATGCATGGGCTGGGGATCGAATTCCCGCGCGAAGGCGATGATCTCGTCCGCCGTCAGCGTCCGCTCCGCGAAATCGAAGCGGCGGCCGGGCGTGAAATCCTCGAAGGTCAGCTGCGCGTCCGTCATGGGTGTTTACGTATTGAAGCGGAAGTGGATGACGTCGCCATCCTGCACCACATATTCCTTGCCTTCGTCGCGGCCCTTGCCGGCTTCCTTGGCGCCGACTTCGCCCTTGTAGGCGATGTAGTCGTCATAGGAGATGGTGAAGGCGCGGATGAAGCCGCGCTCGAAATCCGTGTGGATGACGCCGGCGGCCTGCGGGGCCTTGGTGCCGCGCACGATGGTCCAGGCGCGGGTCTCCTTCGGGCCGACCGTGAAATAGGTGATGAGGTCGAGCAGGTGGTAGCCGGCGCGGATGAGCCGGTCGAGGCCCGCTTCCTCGAGGCCGAGCGCGGAGAGGAATTCGGCCGCTTCCTCTTCCGGAAGCTGGGCGACCTCGGATTCGATCGCCGCCGAGATGATGACGCATTCGGCGCCCTGTTCCTTCGCCATGGCGGCAACGGCCTCGGTGTGCTCGTTGCCTGTCGAGGCGTCGGCCTCCGCGACGTTGCAGACATAGAGGACCGGGTGCGAGGTGAGGAGGTTGAGGCCCTTCAGGACCTCGATCTCCTCGGGCGCCAGCGTCTTCAGGAGAAGGCGGGCCGGCTTGCCCTCGTTCAGCAGCTTCACCACGGCTTCCATGATCGGCAGCTGCGCGATGGACTCCTTGTCCTTGCCGGTGGCGCGTTTGCGCGTCTGCTCGACGCGGCGCTCCAGGCTTTCGAGGTCGGCGAGCATCAGCTCGGTCTCGATCGTGTCGGCGTCGCCCACCGGGTTGATGCGGCCCTCGACATGGGTGATGTCATCGTCCTCGAAGCAGCGCAGCACATGCACGACCGCATCGACTTCGCGGATGTTGGCGAGGAACTTGTTGCCGAGGCCTTCGCCCTTCGAGGCGCCGCGCACAAGGCCGGCGATGTCGACGAAGGAGATGCGGGTCGGGATGATCTCCTTGGAGCCGGCGATGGCGGCGAGCGCCTTCATGCGCGGATCGGGAACCGCCACTTCGCCGGTGTTCGGCTCGATGGTGCAGAAGGGATAGTTGGCCGCTTGCGCCGCCGCCGTCTTGGTCAGCGCGTTGAAGAGGGTCGACTTGCCGACATTCGGCAGACCGACGATACCGCATTTGAAGCCCATGGAAGGTGGTCCATTCGTCTTAGAAAATCGTTGCCATCGCTATGGGGGATGGCGGGGGCAGGGTCAAGGGCTTCGGGCCGCGCGGGCCTTGAAGTCGCCTCTCCTGCGGTGCACAATGGGCCGCACACCGCTCGAAGCCGGAATACGAGGAGCTTCCCATGAGCAATGGTGACACGACCCTGACCCCGAAAACCGTGACGAAGCCGAAGCTGGAACGGCCGAGGCTCTACAAGGTCATTCTCGTCAACGACGACTATACGCCGCGCGAATTCGTCGTGCTGGTGCTGAAAGCCGTCTTCCGCATGGCGGAGGAGACGAGCTACCGGGTGATGATGACCGCGCACAAGATGGGCACGTCCGTCGTGGTCGTCTGCGCCCGCGACATCGCCGAGACCAAGGCGAAGGAGGCGACGGACCTGGCGAAGGAGGCGGGTTTCCCGCTGCTCTTCCAGACCGAGCCGGAGGAATAGGCTTCATCCGATATTAGCGGTCTTCGCCCATGCTGCGGCCATGATCGAAGAAGCCGCCACCTGGCACTATGCCGTCGCCTTCGTGTTCTTCCTTCTTGTGGGGGCGATCGGGCACGTCTGCCGCGCCGTCTTCAATGTCTTTCCCGACCGGCTTTCCGACCGGACGACGCTCGATCTCGTCGTCAGCGACGGCTACGACTGGAACGACCGGATCTTCGGCACCGAATATGACGATGCGGGTTACTACCGGCTCGATTCCTGGCGGAATTTCCGGAACGCGACGGTCGGCTGCGGCCTTGCCGGCCTCGCCGTCATGCTGTTTTCCGACGGCGCCTCCGGCCTTGTCGCCCAAGGCATCGAGACGGCGCTTGCCTGGCTGTGGGACCTTTTCCTCTACCGGCTCGAAACGATCCGCTGGCTGTAGGTCCTACTCGCCCTTGTTGCCGAGCAGCTTTTTCAGCATCTCCGCCATCGGCCCCGTCGTCGGCAGGATTTTCGGTTGGGCGTGGTTGCGCGCCTGGCGGATGTGCGACTGGCCGGCCGGCTTCTGCGCGGGTGCCTTTTCCGCTTCCGGTTTGCTGCCGGTAGCGAGCGCGAGCTTGTTCATCAGCTGCGAATCCTCTCCCCGCACCAGCATGTCGGCATTGAGGGCGAGCTCGTCGAGCAGCGGATCGAGCCAGCCATGGTCGGCCTTGGCGAAATCGCCGAGCACATGGTGGGTGACGAGTTCCTTTGCGCCCGGATGGCCGATGCCGAGGCGCAGGCGCCGGTAGTCCTTGCCGCAATGGGCGTCGATCGACTTGATGCCGTTGTGCCCGCCATGGCCGCCGCCGACCTTGATGCGCGCCTTGCCGGGGGCAAGGTCCAGCTCGTCGTAGATCGCGACGATGTCCTTGGGGGCGAGCTTGTAGAAGCGCATCGCCTCGCCGACGGATTCGCCGGACAGGTTCATGAAGGTCTGCGGCTTGACGAGCAGCACCTTCTCGCCGGCAAGCTCGCCCTCGGAGATTTCCGCCTTGAACTTCTTCGACCAGGGCGAGAACGGGTTCTTGCGGTGGATCGCATCCAGCGCCATGAAGCCGATATTGTGGCGGTTGCCCGCATATTTTGCGCCCGGATTACCGAGCCCCGCGATGATCTGCATGGAATGGTCCGCCAAAAGGATCTGTCCCGCCTTCACCACCGCGAAAGCGGCCGGAAGTCAACCGCCCGCGATCATTTCTTCGCGCCGCCATCGGCCGTGCGCGTGTTCGGCGGCAGGCCGTAGGCGGCGAAGATGCGATCCTGCTCGCCGCTGACGATGAGCTGGTCGAGCGCCGCCTGCAGCCGCGTGATGAGGTCGGGCGGCGTGTCCTTGTGGCAGGCGAGGCCGTAGATCTGGCCGGCCATCAGCATGGCCTTCTCGACCGGCTGGCCCTGGTTGACCAGGTTCTCATAGGTCTTGATCGAGGTCGGCATCAGGTCGATGCGGCCGGAGAGCAGCTTGCGCACCGAGATGTCGATGTCGACGGCAAGGTCGATATCCTTGAAGCCGAGATCCTCCAGCGCCTCGACGGCGAAGTCGCCGCGCTGCGAGCCGACCTTCATGGTGAGCGCCTCCTGCATGCTGTCCGGCCCCTTGCTGCCGTCCTTGCGCTTCAGGAGCACCATCTCGTCCTTCAGAAGGGGATTGACCCAGGCGAAGCGGCCGGCGCGTTCACGGTTGTAGCCGGCCGTGAAGACGCAGTTCATCGGCTGGTTCTCCGCCAAAGCGAAGGCGCGGGCCCAGGGCATGATCTCGATCGTGTAGTCGATGCCCGCCGCCTTGGTGATCGCGGCGACCTGCTCGACGGCGATGCCGGTGATCCTGCCGTCCCTGGAATAGTTGAACGGGGCGTATTCCTCCGTCACGAAATGCAGGGTTTCGGCAAGCGGTGCGGAAAGAGGGGCGAGCGACAGGCAAAGCGTCAAGAGCAGCGTCTTCATCGTCTCGTCCTTGTCCTTCGTCAGGAGGCGGCGGCCCGGCGTTCGGGTCTCTCCGTCACCGTGAATTCGTCCAGCTTCTCCAGCAATGCGTCAAGCGGCAGGGGGCGGCTCAGGAGGTAGCCCTGGCCGAATTCCACCTGCATGGCCTGCAGGATATCCCACTGTTCCGTCGTCTCGATGCCTTCCGCCACGACGGCGCAGCCCATCTGGTGCGAGATGGTGCGTATGCCTTCCACCAGCATGCGGCTCTTGCGGCGCACGTCCGGCTGGTCGGAGGAAAGCGAGCGGGTGAAGGACTGATCGACCTTGACGATATCGACGGGGAAGCGGTTGAGATAGGACAGCGAGGAATAGCCGGTGCCGAAATCGTCGAGCGCAATGCGGCAGCCAAGGTCGGAGAGCGCGTCGAGCACTTCGCGCACGACGGGATTGTCGAGCATCAGCACCGCCTCGGTGATCTCCACCACGATGCGCGACGGCGTGATGCCGTGCTCCAGAAGCAGGGCGGCAAGGCGCGCGGGCAGGGCGGGCTCGAACTGCAGGGGCGAGAAGTTCACCGCGAGATAGGCGTCGGCAAGCCCGTCGAGCTTCGAGATGATGGCAAGGCTGGCGATCGACTTCGACAGGATGCAATCGCCGATGCGGCCGATCGAGCCGTTCTCCTCGGCAATGCCGATGATCTCGGCCGGCGGCAGCAGGCCGCGCTCGGGGTGGTTGAGCCGCATCAGCGCCTCGAAGCCGGCGACGCGCCCGTCGGCGAGCGACACGATCGGCTGGAGATGGGCGATGAACCAGTCCTCGCGCAGGCCCTGGTCGATGAACTGCTCGGTCTCCAGCCGCTTGCGGGCGATGTCCACCATGTTGCTGTCGAAGAGCTGCACGCCGTTCTTGCCGCTGCGCTTGCGCGCATACATGGCCATGTCCGACTTCTGCAGCAGGCAGGCCGCCGTCTCTGCATGGTCGGGATAGACGGCGACGCCGATGCTGGCGCTGACATGGAGATCGGCACCGTTGACGGTGAGCGGGGTGCGCAGGCTGGCGACGAGCCTTTCGCTGACATCCATGGCGAGCTGGCACGCGTTCGGCGCGCAAAGCAGGATCGCGAATTCGTCGCCGCCGAGCCGGGCGATCCGGTCGCCCGCGCGCAGCTGCCGGCGCAGGCGCGTCGCCACCTGGCAGAGCACGTCGTCGCCCGCCGCATGGCCGAGATTGTCGTTGATCCACTTGAAGCGGTCGAGATCGACGAAGAGGCAGGCGAGCTGCTGGCCGAGCTTGTCGACGTCGCCGATCAGCTCGTCGAGCACGGATTCGAAACCCTGCCGGTTGAGCAGCCCCGTCAGATGGTCGGTGATCGCCTGGCGGTGGTTGCGGTTCTCCGCCTCCTTGAGGTCTGTGACATCGGTCATGACCGACAGCGACAGCGCCTGCCGGCTGCTGCTGGCCGCCACGCCGGTTTCGAGGATCAGCACGTCGATCATGCTGCCGTCGGCGCAGCGGAAGCGCACGGTCGCCTCGCAGATCCCACCTTCCACGCTGTTTTCGTCGTGGCGCTTGCGATAGGTGTCGCGCCAGTCCTCGGCGACGAAATCGGTGAATTCCTGGCCGATCACCGCGGCGCGGCGATAGCCGGTCGCCGTCAGCCAGTAGTCGCTGACGGCGGTGATGCGGTTGTCCGCATCGATGGAGAAGAGCATGGCCGGCGTGAGGTTGTAGATGTCGGTGGCGCGGGCATGGGCGAGCTTCAGCTCCTTCTCCTCGCGCTCCAGCTTGCTCTGCATCTCGTTGAAGTTATGGGCGAGCGCGCCCATTTCGTCGTTCGAGGTCCAGTCGACATGGTGGCGCGAGCCGAGCCGGCGCGTCGCCTCGATGGCCGCCGTCAGCCGCATCAGGGGGCGGATGATGGTGATGCGGTTGCCGATGATGGCGGCGGTGAAGAGGGTGGCGACGGCGAAGAAGAAGATGGTGAAGATGCTCATCTCGTCCTTCGAGAAGCGCGAGAGCAGATGCGCCTTGCGGATCCAGATTTCCGCCGTGCCCACCTTCTTGATGCCGTCGTTCGCCTTGTAGAGGATGTCTGCCTTGACGATGGAACGCGTGTCGTCCGGATCGGGACGGGTGGCGGGCTTCCGGATGTCGATGAGGTCGGACGTGTCGCGCACATGGACGAAGACGATGTCGGCATCCGCCTGCAACGCGCCGACGATCTGATCGATGCTGTCCTTGTCGAAATCCCAGAGCGGCTTGCCGAGCGCCTGGACATTGGCCTGCAGCAGAACTTCGGTGTTCTGCAGGCGCTCGCGCGCCACGCGGTCGGACGAAAGGATCAGGAACAGCACGAAGAGCGGGGCGACGAAGATGAGCAGGGCGCCGATGACGATGGCGATGAAGCGGCTTTCCACCGAATGCATTTTCATGCCGGTTGCCCCCCTGCCATGATGCCAAGCCCGCCCATGATGCCCCTCGTTGGCTTTCGTCATTTTGGAGGCTTAGATTTTCACCAAAGTCTTAAATGTTGCTGAAATGGCGATCCGGAAAAGTGCCGGTTGCTCAGGCTTCCCGCAACGGTAGTGCCTGGCGGCGGACAAAGAAAACCCCGCATCCGGTGGGATGCGGGGTCTTCAGGATCGTTTCTGAACGGAGCCGATTACTCGGACGCTTCCGTTGCTTCTTCTTCCTTCACGCCGGCAGCCGGGACGGCGATCGTGGCGATCGTGAAGTCGCGGTCGGTGATGACCGGGCTCGTGCCCTTCGGCAGCTTGATGTTGGAGATGTGGATGCCTTCGCCGACCTTGAGGCCCGTGAGGTCGGCCGTGAGGAATTCCGGAATGTCGCCGGCCAGCGCGTGCAGCTCGACAGCGTGGCGAACGATGTTCAGGACGCCGCCGGCCTTGATGCCCGGGGACTTCTCTTCGTTGACGAAGTGAACCGGAACTTCGACCACGACGTGGGTGTTGCCCGAAACGCGGAGGAAGTCGACATGCATCGTGAAGTCGCGGACCGGATCCAGCTGGTAGTCCTTCGGCAGGACCTTGATCTTCTCGCCGTTGACGTCGATCGTGGCGACGGTCGTCTTGAAGCCGCCGGCGTGGATGCGCTGGGTGACGTCCTTGGTCGAGATGGCGATGGAGAGCGGGGCCTGCTTGTCGCCATAGATGACTGCGGGAATAAGGCCGTTGCGGCGAAGTTCACGGGAGGACCCCTTACCAACCCGTTCGCGCGTCTCGGCCTTGAGCTCGTAAGTTTCGTGGCTCATGGCTTTACCTTTCATGTGTTACTGGAGAGCCCTTCGCACGCGGAGAGCACTCCGCCGCGCAAAAAGCTTGAGGATTTCGTGAAAGCCTCATCCACGTTGCCTCCAAGGGTGTCTACGCGGACGGGGGCTCGATAAACGAGAATGCCCGGAAATGCAAGGCCCGTGGCCGGATTGACACGATGCGGTCATGATTGGATGTTCGCCTGCAAACCGGTTCGGCGAAGGAGGCCATGATGAGACTACAGATCCTGATGGCCTCGGCCGCATTCGCGCTGGCATCCGCAAGCCCGGCCCTCGCCCAGGCGGTCTCGCCCGCCGAAGCCGAGAGCATCCAGCAGAAGCTCACGCGCTACCTGCCGCAGGACATGATCGAGGCCGGTCTCGTCACCGTCAAGGCGGCGACCTCGTTCTACGAACTGCGCTTCAATCCGGCCGTGCTTGTCGAAAAGCACAAGTCCGGCGCGGTGACGGTCGAGGGGCTGAAGCCGACGACGGCCTATCTCCGGCCCATGCCGGAGGGCACCTACCGCGTCGAGGCCAGCGACAGCTTCGACATCAAGGGCTCGGTCGATGCCGCGCCCGGCAAGAATTCCTTCTCCTATATCATCGCCTCGATGAAGCTCGACGGCATCTACGATCCGGATATCCTCTACTTCACCTCCGCCGACTGGACGGCCGAGAGGATCGCCTTCACCAGCACCTCGCCGCAGGAGAGCATCACGGCGAGCTTCGGCGAGACGGCGATGCGCCTTGCCGCCGAGAAGAAGGGGGAGGGCATCCTCGACATATCCAGCACCGGCGTGATGAAGGCCTTTGCCGAGACGATCACCGGCGGGACGAACGGCCGGGTCGACATAAGCGCCGATACGGTCGACATCGATGTCAGCATGGACGGCGCGCGCAACAAGGTGGTCCAGGACCTCGTCTTCTTCGTGCTCGACAACATGCACAAGGACAGGCTGGAGGCGGCGGATGCGGCGCGGCTGAAGGAGATGCTGCGCTCCGCCCTGCCGGTCTTCGACAATCTCACCGAGACGATCAGGGCCTCCAATGTGACGGTCGGCACGGAGCGGGGCATATTCGGCGCCGAGAGCGTCAGCTATGTCATCGACATGAACGGCATCGCCCATTCCACCCGTGTCGGCTTCGGCTTCGGCGTGGAGAAGCCCAGGCCGCCGGCCGGCATCCTGCTCGCCACCTTCGCGGAGGCCGTGCCGGAGCGCGCGACCTTCAAGGCGGCGGTGACCGATCTCGACCTTGCGGGCGCCGTCAACTATCTCATCGACCATGCGGATTTCACCAAGTCCGAGCCGCTGACGGACGAGCAGAACAAGGAAATCGGCCGCATCGTCCTGCCGGATGGCGCGATGACCGTGGAATTCGAGGACGTTTCCGCCGTTTCGCCGATCTATGACGTGCACCTTGCCGGCAAGATGCAGGTCTATCCCGAGCAGAAGGACCGGCACAGCGCCGAGGTGACGCTGACCATGCGCAACTTCGACAAGACGGTCGCCTATCTCCAGAAGAACGCCGCCACCGTGCCGCAATTCGGCCAGGCCGCCTTCGGCCTCCTGATGATGAAGGGCCTTGCGCGGGATGCCGGCGGCGGCGCGCAGGTCTGGGACGTCAAGGTCGGCGAGGACGGCAAGGTGCTGATCAACGGCCAGCCGCTGCCGTTCCAGCAGTAGGCATCAGGGTCTTGCGCGGCGCCTTGCCGTGAGACGGGCAAGCGCCAGCATCAGCCCGCCGGCGATCAGCCCCCAGAAGGCGCCGGAAATGCCGGCGAAGGAGACGCCCGAGGCGGTGACGAGGAAGGTCACCGCAGCCGCCTCGCGCCCTTCCACGGCGTGGAAGGCGTTGAGCGCCGAGCCGGCGAAGGCGCTGATCAGCGCGAGGCCGGCGACGGCCTGGATGAGGATCGACGGGGCGAGGCTGACGAAGGCCGTGACGGCGCCCGCGGCAAGTCCGAAGATCACGTAGAAGACGCCGGCATTGATCGCCGCCCAGTAGCGCCTGGCCGGGTCGGGATGCGCGTCGCTGCCGGCGCACATGGCGGCGGTGATGGCGGCGAGGTTGACCGCATGGCCGCCGAAGGGCGCCGACAGCAGCGAGAAGAGACCGGTGACGGCGAAGAGCGGGCCGGGGCTGGGCTCGTAATGGTTGACCTTCAGCACGGCGATGCCCGGAATGTTCTGGGAGGCCATGGTGACGATGAAGAGCGGCAGCGCGATGCCGACGAGCCCGGCGACCGTGAAGACAGGCGCGACGATCTCGGGCTGCGGCAGCAGGGCATCGGTGAGCCCGGCAAAGGCGCCCTCGGGAATGTCGATGCCGAAGGCGAGCACCGCGACGAAGGCGGCAAGTGCCGCGGGCACGGCATAAAGCCGGTTGATGCTGCCGACGACCACCCAGGCAAGAACGATCGGCAGGCCGAGCAGCGGATCGAAGGCGATGGCCTTCACGGGGGCGAAGCAGAGGCCGATCAGCACGCCCGAAAGCATGGCGTTGGCGAGCGTCGCCGGAATTGCGGCGACCATGCGGCCGAGCGGCTTCCAGAGGCCTGCCATGACGATCAGCACCGCGCAGACGAGGAACCCGCCGACGGCTGTCGCAAAGCCGCCTTCCACCGCGCCGGAACTGGCGAGCAGCGCCGCGCCCGGCGTCGACCAGGCGATGGAGACGGGAAGCCGCGTCGCGGCGCTGAGAACGATGGCGCACAGGCCCATCGACACGGACAGCGCCATCAGGCCGGAGGCCGCCTGCGCTTCCGTCGCGCCGACGCCCGTCAGCCCGTGCAGCACGACGGCGAAGGAACTGGCAAAACCGACGAAGGCGGTGAGCAGGCCCATGAACAGGGCTTGAGCGGAAAAATCACGAAACATGGCAGGATCGATGCTGAAAAGGAATGTGCACTGGTAACAGGCGCCGGGCGGCTTGGGAACAGGCTTGTGGCGAGGGCAGGGGCGGTGTGCCTTGAATGAGCACCGTCATTCCGCCAGTCTCCGCGCTGACCGGGGCAACCGTATATCGTGCGAGGTCGCCGCCCCCGGCGGGGAGAAGGGGCAGGAGGTGTCCGCCCTCCCAATTCCATGGGCGACCGCTCCTGTCCCCACAGCCAGGGAGAGGCGGAGGCCCTTGCCCGCCTGCGCCACGCTCGGCGCCTTGTACCTTCGTCCCGCTGGACCCGCGGGCGCAAACATGGGTATAGTCGTTGGGCGTTGTATTCTGGTGCGACGATCGGTCGAAGCTTTCGGGGAGGAGAGCGGATGCCTCAGCGTTTCGATCACGCGGATCATGTGCAGACCGTGGCGGCCCATGCGTCGGCGGCGGCAAGTTCGCCTGTTGCCGCGTCCTGGCGCCGCTGCCTCACGCTGCACGGCCTTTCCCCGGAGGAGGCGCGGACGCCCTGGCGCCTGACCGAATCGGAATTCCGCCAGGCGCGGGCGCGCTCCAGCGTGCTGATCGAGGAGGCGCGGGGCGAGATCGACCGGCTCTTCGCCACCGTCGGCAAGGCCGGTTGCTGCCTGCTGCTGACGGACGAGCACGGCATCGCGCTCGAACGGCGCGGGGCGGCGAGCGACGATCGCGATTTCCGCGGCGTCGGGCTCTGGTCCGGCACGGTGTGGAGCGAGGCGAGCGTCGGCACCAACGGCATCGGCACGGCGCTGGCCGACGAGCGGCCCGTGCTCATCCTGCGCGACCAGCATTTCCTCTCGCAGAACACGGGCCTGTCCTGCACCACCGCGCCGATCCGTGACCATACGGGGCGCATCGCCGCCGCCATCGACATTTCCACCTGCCGCGACGATGCGGGCGAGATGACCATGTCGATCCTCTCCCAGGCCGTCCGCGATGCCGCCGCGCGCATCGAGGCGGGTCTCTTCCGCCGCGCCTTCTCCGCCGCCCGCATCCTGCTCGTGCCCGTCGAGGGTCGAACCGCGCCGGCGCTGCTCGCCGTCGACCGCGACGACCTCGTGCTGGGCGCAACGCGCGCCGCACGCCAGGTGCTCGGCCTCGACGACCGGCGCATCGCCACGGGCGTCGCCGCCTCCGATCTCCTGCACGAGGACAGGGCGGAGGACGGGCGCGACCTCGACGACGCGGAACGGGCCGCGCTGCGCCGCGTGCTGACGCGCGCCGGCGGCAATGTCAGCCAGGCCGCCGACCTGCTCGGCATCAGCCGGGCGACGCTGTACCGCAAGATGAAGAAGCTCTCGATCAACTGATATTGCAGCGCAGCACAGGCTGTCGCACCGGCCTGTCTCAATTCTGAAACAGTCGCGGCGACGATCGTCCTGCGGCCCCTACCGCAATCGGCCGAAGCGCAGCACCATCCTTCCCGACGGCCCATCCGGGCCCTTCATGGGAGGAATGACATGCTGCATCAGAAGATCGTCGAAAACCCGTACAAGGCAAAGTACGGCAACTTCATCGGTGGCGAGTGGAAGGAGCCGGTCGCGGGCCGCTATTTCGACAACATCACGCCGATCACCGGCGGCAAGCTCTGCGAGATCGCCCGCTCCGACGCCGCCGACATCGAGCTCGCTCTCGACGCCGCCCATGCCGCCAAGGACAAGTGGGGCCGCACCTCCGCCACCGAGCGTTCCAACATCCTGATGAAGATCGCCCAGCGCATGGAGGACAATCTCGAACTCCTCGCCAAGGCCGAGACCTGGGACAACGGCAAGCCGCTGCGCGAGACCATGGCGGCCGACATTCCGCTCGCCATCGACCACTTCCGCTATTTCGCCGCCTGCGTGCGGGCGCAGGAGGGCACGATCGGTGAGGTCGACCACGACACGATCGCCTACCACTTCCACGAGCCGCTCGGCGTCGTCGGCCAGATCATCCCGTGGAACTTCCCGATCCTGATGGCCGCCTGGAAGCTCGCCCCGGCGCTTGCCGCCGGCAATTGCGTCGTGCTGAAGCCCGCCGAGCAGACGCCGTCCTCGATCCTCGTCTGGGCCGAGCTCATCGGCGACCTCCTGCCGCCCGGCGTTCTCAACATCGTCAACGGCTTCGGCCTCGAAGCCGGCAAGCCGCTCGCCTCCAACCCGCGCATCGCCAAGATCGCGTTCACCGGCGAGACGACGACCGGCCGGCTGATCATGCAATATGCCAGCCAGAACCTCATTCCGGTGACGCTGGAGCTCGGCGGCAAGTCGCCGAACATCTTCTTCGCCGACGTGATGAACGAGGACGACGACTATCTCGACAAGGCGCTCGAGGGTTTTGCGATGTTCGCGCTGAACCAGGGCGAAGTCTGCACATGCCCGAGCCGGGCGCTGGTGCACGAGAAGATCTACGACCGCTTCATGGAACGGGCCGTCAAGCGCGTGGAGAAGATCGTGCAGGGCAACCCGCTCGACACGGCGACGATGATCGGCGCGCAGGCCTCGTCCGAGCAACTGGAGAAGATCCTCTCCTATATCGACATCGGCAAGCAGGAAGGCGCGGAAGTGCTGACCGGCGGCGGGCGCAACGAACTCGAAGGCGATCTTTCCGGCGGCTACTACGTCAAGCCGACCGTCTTCCGCGGGCATAACAAGATGCGCATCTTCCAGGAGGAGATCTTCGGACCGGTCGTCTCGGTCACGACCTTCAAGGACGATGCGGAGGCGCTCGCCATCGCCAATGACACGCTCTACGGCCTCGGCGCCGGCGTCTGGAGCCGCGATGCGAACCGTTGCTACCATTTCGGCCGCGACATCCAGGCCGGCCGCGTCTGGACCAATTGCTACCACGCCTATCCGGCCCATGCGGCCTTCGGCGGCTACAAGCAGTCGGGCATCGGCCGCGAGACGCACAAGATGATGCTCGATCACTACCAGCAGACCAAGAACATGCTGGTCAGCTACTCTCCCAAGGCGCTCGGTTTCTTCTGAGCGACCGCCCCCTTCTCCTCCGGAGAAGGCGCGCAAAGGGTGCGGGAGCCCTGTCCGCCGTCGCTTTCCGCCCCATCCCTCTCCCCGTTCCGGGGGGAGGGAAAATCGTTTGGAGGAAGAGCTGTCATGTCCGAAGTCACGACCCAGCCGCGCGTGATGGCGACCGATGCCGCGCTTGCGCTTATCCGGGAGATCCAGGCGGATCATCCGGAAATCCTGTTCCACCAGTCGGGCGGCTGCTGCGACGGGTCCTCGCCCATGTGCTATCCGGCGGACGACTATATCGTCGGCGACCGGGACGTGAAGCTCGGCGAGATCGGCGGCGTGCCGGTCTATATCAGCGAGAGCCAGTTCGACGTGTGGAAGCACACGCAGCTGATCATCGACGTGGTGCCCGGCCGCGGCGGCATGTTCTCGCTCGACAATGGCCGCGAGAAACGCTTCCTCACCCGCTCGCGCCTCTTTACCGGCGGCGAGGCCTGCCCGCTGCCGGGGCGTTGACGAAAGCCCGCGACATATGGCCCGGCATTTTCCGGAAACCCCGGCCACCCGTGACGTCATCCTCGGCTCTGGGCCGAAGAGCTATATTTCTCAAGGGCTTGTCGATGGTCGGGTCAAGCCCGACCATGACGAAGGAGAGATCGGCGTGGTTTTCTGCGTGTCAGGATGGGCTCAGCGCACCGGGCACCGGCCCGCGCGATAGACACTGAAACCGGCCACCTGCGCCGAGCAGGCATTGCCGAATTCCTTGAAGTCGGTGCCGCGGCGCCCGCAGACCGGGTTGTACTCCATCGTGCAGACGCGCTGGTCGCGCGGGCGCTCGCGGTCTCCACGATCGCCCCGGTCGTCGCGGTCACGATCCCGGCGGTCCCTGTCGTTGCGATTGCGGTCCCTGTCCCTGTCCGGGCGCTCGCGGCCGTCATTGCTCCAGCCGTCGCGGTCCTGGTCCTGCCAGCCGACCCGGTCGCGATCCGGGCGGCGGAACTGGCATTCGCCGCGGCCGATGATGCCGTAGCCGCTGGAGCGCGCCTCGCAGGCATTGGCGAAGGTCTGGCGGTCGCGGCCGCGCTCGCCGCAGACCGGGGCATATTCACGGGTGCAGAATTGCGGCGGGCGCGGATTGTAGCCGCCTCCGCCCTGGTCGGCCTCGACCGAGCAGGCCGCCAAGGTGCCGGCCGCGAGAAGGATGGCGATAGGCCCTGCGAGCCGGGACAGAAATGGCATCGAGATCATGGATTTCCCCTGTCGAATCTAGGGGGAACTTAGCGCAGAAATCGCGGGGCCGATATCGGCCTCGGCAAAAATCCGTCAGTCGAACAGGCTCGACACCGATTCCTCGGCGCTGGTGCGGTTGATCGCCTCGCCGAGCAGGTTGGCCGTCGAGATGACGCGGATGTTGTGCGCCGACTGGACGGCCGTGGTCGGCTGGATCGTGTCGGTGATCACAAGCTCCTTGAGCTTGGACGAGGTGACGCGCGCGACGGCGCCGCCCGACAGAACGCCGTGCGTGATATAGGCGGTGACGCTGGTCGCGCCGTTCTTCAGCAGCGCTTCGGCCGCGTTGCAGAGCGTGCCGCCCGAATCCACGATATCGTCGATCAGCAGGCAGTCCTTGCCGGCGACGTCGCCGATGACGTTCATCACCTCGGACTCGCCCGGCCGGTCGCGGCGCTTGTCGACGATGGCAAGCAGACAGTCGAGGCGCTTGGCCAGCGCGCGGGCGCGCACCACGCCGCCGACGTCGGGCGAGACGACCATGACGTTTTCGAGATTGTAGTTTTCCTTCACGTCGCGCGCCAGGATCGGCACGGCGTAGAGGTTGTCGGTCGGGATGTCGAAGAAGCCCTGGATCTGGCCGGCATGCAGGTCCAGCGTCAGCACGCGGTCGGCGCCGGCCTCGGTGATGAGGTTGGCGACGAGCTTTGCCGAGATCGGCGTGCGCGGGCCGGGCTTGCGGTCCTGGCGGGCATAGCCGAAATAGGGGATCACGGCCGTGATGCGGCGCGCCGAGGAGCGGCGCATGGCATCGATCATGATGAGCATTTCCATCAGGTGGTCGTTGGTCGGGAACGAGGTCGACTGGACGACGAAGACGTCCTCGCCGCGCACGTTCTCCTGGATTTCCACGAAGATTTCCTGGTCTGCGAAGCGTCTGACCGTGGCCCGGCCGAGCGGAACATTCAGATAATTGCAGATCGCTTCGGCCAGGAGCCGGTTCGAATTGCCCGCGAAAACCTTCATTTATGGTCCGCCTGTGGATTATGCTGATGGGGGGGCTTTAAGCGGCAAAATCCGCGAATGCAAGGGTCTTGCGCCGCGGAAAAGCGTTTCTTCGCATTTCGCTGTGATTAACAGCGCAACGCGCTTAACCACGGGTGGTGCCGCGCCAGTCGAGATACTGGCGGATGGTCGTGTCGGCGATGCCCTCCATCGTGCGCGCCGGCACGGCGGCCCACGGGTCGGAGGCCGTGCCCGAGACGCTTTCCTGTCCCTGGATGCGGTGCAGCCGCGCGCCGTTGCCGTCGAGCACGTCCCAGACATAGACGACGGTGGTCTTGCCGTTGTCGTTCATGGCGGAGAAGTAGCCCTTCAGGATGTACTTGCTGGAATTGTCCGAGGCGCTTCGGATCGTCAGCCCGCTTCCGCGCGCCGCCGCGCCGAGGCGCCTGGAGAGCGGTGTCACGGCCTCGACCGGTGCGCCGATGATCGGCAGGAAGCGGATCGTCTCGCCGGCTTGGGCGGCGGTCGGGACGGCGGCGACCTCTTCCGCGCCGGTCGACGTTTCCGCCGCGAGCGAGCGCTGGGCGGTGGTGCGGGCAAGCTCCGCATCCGTCGTCCGGCGCCCCGTGTTGCGGGCGAGCGCGTCGGCCTGGCCCTGCAGCGTGCCGGCGGTGTCCGCGCCGGTCGTGACGCCGGTGCCGGATGACGGGGTGAAGGCGGTTTCCTGGCTGGTGCGCGTGACGGGCGTCGTCTGGGCGCTCATCTGGTCGAGGTCGTTCTGGGTGACCGGGGGCGAATTGAAGGTGCCGCCGCCGACATCGACCTGCGGCGTCAGCGCGTCGGTGCTGTTGCAGCCGGCAAGGGTGGCAATGAGGCCGATCAGTGCCAGCCGCTTCATCAGCTCTTGCATCGTCGTCGTCCGTGTCCTGCGGAAGGCTTTTCGCCTCCTCCGTTCCCCGCAACGATTTATGGGTGCCGCCTCAAGGCCTGTCAATCGCGGGATCTTGCGGGGCCTGCGGTTGACCCGTCAGACCTCGATGAAATCGAGCCCGTAGCGCGACAGCGCCTTCGGCGTGTCGGTCGTCGTCAGATAGGTCTGGCCGAGCGTCATGGCCGTGCCGCTTTCGGAATCGAGCACGATCGTGTGCACGAAAAGCGACATGTTCGGCTGGATTTCCTGCGGATTGCCCATCAGGAACATCTGCTGGTCCATCCAGGAGGGCGCGAAGCGCGCGCCGACGGAATAGCCGCAGGTGTTCAGCCGGTGGCGGGCAAGGCCGCGCTCGTCGATGATGCGGGCGAAGGTCTCGAAGACGGTGCCGAAGGTGTTGCCGGGGCGCAGCACCATTTCCATCGCCTGCATGGCCTCGCGGCAGGCGCTGTAGAGCTCGCGGTGGCGGTTGGTCGGCTCGCCGATGATGGCGGTGCGCATCATCGGTGCGTGATAGCGTGCGCTGACGCCGGACCATTCGAGGGTGAGCTGGTCCTCGGCATCGAGCTTGCGCCGGCCGGACTTGGAGCGGCAGAGCAGGGCGTCGGCGCCCGAGCCGATGACGAATTCATTGGCGGCATAGTCGCCGCCGGCGGCCAGCACCGCGTTCTGCATGGCCGCGAGGATCGCCGCCTCGCCGCCGCCGGGCACGATGAGGGGCAGGGCGGCGGCCAGCGCATCGTCGGAGAGGGCGGCGGCACGCTCGACATAGGCGATCTCGGCCGGGCTCTTGATGAGGCGCAGGCGGCTGACGAGGCCCGACGCATCGACGATCTGGCCGAAGCTCTGGAGCTGGTTGTCGAGGAGGCGCGCATTGCGGCCGGTCAGGCCATGCGTGTCGTATTCGACGCCGATGCGGCAGCCGAGCAGGTCGAGATCGGAGAGCAGGTTCTTCAGGTCCATCGTCGGATCGGCGTTGACGCGGTCGATCCAGATCTCGATCTTCTCGATGTTGGAGGTGTGGCGCGCCTGGCGCAGGTCCGCCGAGCGGGTGAGCAGCACCATCTCGCCGGTCGCCTTGACGACGAGCGTCTGGAAGAAGCAGTAGCCGAAGGTGTCGTAGCCGGTCAGCCAGTACATGCTCTCCTGTGCGAAGAGCAGCATGGCGTCGATCTTCTCCTCCCGCATGCGGGCGGTGAGGCGCTGGAGCCGGTTGGCGTATTCCTCGCTGTCGAAGTGAAGTGCCATGGCGGTGTCTCCCTCGTCCTGTGTCGTTTTGGGGGCCTCAGCCCCGTAGCATGATCGCCGAAATCTGGCGGCCGTAGTCGGGCTCCTGGCGGTGCGTGGTGCGCCGATAGGAGAAGAAGCGGTCTTCGTCCGGATAGGTGCAGATGTCGAGGTTCTCCGCCGTCACCCCAGCGTCGCCCAGCCGCTGCGTCGTCAGGCCCGGCAGGTCGAACAGGGCATGGCCCGGTTTTTCCGACGGCGTGAAATAGCGCTCGTACGCCTTGTCGACGCCGAGGAAACGCTCCACGAATTCCGGCCCCACCTCGTAGTTCCGCCGGCTGATCGAGGGGCCGAGGCTGGCGACGATGTTCCGCCTGTTGGCGCCGAGCCGTTCCATCGCCGCGACGGTGCTCTCGAGCACGCCGTAGAGCGCGCCCTTCCAGCCGGCATGGGCGGCGCCGACGACGCGGGCTTCGGGGTCGCAGAAGAGGATCGGGCCGCAATCGGCGGCGAGGACGCCGAGCACCATGCCGGGCGCGGCGCTGACCAGCGCGTCGGCCTGCGGGCGCGCGCCGTCATAGTCGCTGTCGACCACGACGACGTCGGGCGAATGGACCTGGTGCACGGTGGCAAGCCGGTCGGGCGTTACGGAGAACCATCGGGCGACGCGGGCGCGATTCTCCTCGACCTTCCCGCGCTCGTCCTTCGAGCCGAGGCCGACATTGAGGCCGCGGTAGATGCCGTCGGAAACCCCGCCGGCGCGCGTGAAGAAGCCGTGCTGCGCGGCCTTTCCGGCACGCTCCGTCAGAAGCGGGCTTTCGATCGGGGAGAGGAGCGCGTCGTCCTTCATCGGTCTCTCGGCTGGGCTTTGGGCGGCCCGTCGGGCCAAGGATTTCGGCCGGGGCATGCGGGGTGCAAATCGGGCCGGATGTTGTCCGGCCTGACGCCCGGTGTCAATCCGGCTGGCGGAAGGGAAAGAGCGCAAGCGGCGTGCTGCCGACGGCCAAGACCTTGAAAAGATCACCCATTTTGCCGACGCCTGCGCCGGCGAGCCGGTCGACATCGGCAAGAATCGATTGCTGCGTCGCTGCGTCGCGGTTTCGGCCGAGGGCGGAGGCCCGCTCGCCGATGCCGAGGCCGACGAGGAAATCGCCCTGGTGCAGCATGCCGTGCACATGCAGGCCCACGCTTGCCGCCGCCCCGGCAAGGCGCTCGAAATCCACATGGCTCGTCAGGTCCGCCTCGCCGGGATGGGCGAGCGGCGGGTCGAAGTCGTGCTTCAGCACCGCCTGCAGCGTATCGCCGAAGCCGGTGACGAAATGGCCGTAGTCGATGATGAGCGCGGTGCCGCCGAAGCGGGCGATGCGCTCGCCGATCGTCGCCATGACGGCTTCGCGGGCCGGCGCGATCTCGAAGATCGTGCCGTTCGGCATCGCCTTGTGGTTTTCCGGCAGGAGCGCGGGATCGAGGCCCGCGACGCCGGCGGCAAAGGTCAGCGCGTCATTCGCATCGAGGCCGACGAGGCGCTCGCGGAAGCCGGACGCGGTCTTGATGAACTGGCGGATCGGGATGGCGTCGAAGAGCTCGTTGGCGGCGAGCAGCACGAAGCCGTCCGGCAGCTCCTCGAAACTGTCGTGCCAGGTGACGCGCGCGGCATGGGTGCCGAGCGTCTCGTGCTGGACGGTGCGCAGCTTCGGGCTGGTCTCGATCAGGTGGATCGTCGCGTTCTCGTAGAGCTGCGGGGCGATCCTTGCCACGACGCGCAGCATGTCGGCCATCATCGTGCCGCGGCCGGGGCCGATCTCGGCGATGCGCACGTCCGCCGGACCGCCGTGCTTCTGCCAGGCATGGACGAGGAAGACGCCGAGCATCTCGCCGAAGAGCTGGCTGACCTCGGGCGCGGTGACGAAGTCGCCGGCGGCGCCGAAGGGGTCGCGGGTGCGGTAGTAGCCGTGTTCGGGATCGGCAAGGCACAGGGCGAAATAATCGGTGACGCTGATCGGGCCGTTGGTACGGATCAGCGCCTTGATCTTGCGGGCGAGGGGTGTGGGCATGGACGCGTTCGCTCAGGCACTGGCCGCTGCGGCCGGCCGGGCGCGGAAGATCGCCCAGAGGCCGAGGGCGAGCATCGGCAGCGAGAGCAGCATGCCCATGGTGAGCCAGCCGCCGAGGAGATAGCCGAGCTGGGGGTCCGGCTCGCGGAAGAACTCGACCGTGATGCGCGACAGGGCATAGCCCGCCACGAAGAGGCCTGTAACGAGGCCGGGCCGCTTCAGCGCGGCGAAGCGATAGATGGCGAGCGCGAGCACGACGAGCAGCACGACGCCTTCGAGGCCCGCCTCGTAGAGCTGGCTCGGATGGCGGGCGAAGGGGCCGGCCTCCGGGAAGATCACGGCCCAGGGCGCGTCGGAGAGGCGGCCCCAGAGCTCGCCGTTGACGAAATTGGCGATGCGGCCGAAGAACAGGCCGATCGGCACGACGGCGGCGACGATGTCGAAGAGGCTCCAGACCGGAATGGCGTTGCGCCGGGCGAAGAGGATCATGGCGAGCGTCGTGCCGGCGAGGCCCCCGTGGAAGGACATGCCGCCGTTCCACACCTGCAGGGCGCGCAGCGGATCGGCCGCGACGTTCGGGAAGTCGTAGAACAGGATATAGCCGATACGGCCGCCGAGAATGATGCCGACGGCGGCCCAGACGAGGAAGTCGTCGAGCTGGGTGCGGCTCATCGGCGCCGCGCCCGCCCACAGGCGCGGCGTCTCGATCAGCCGGCGCGCATAGACCCAGCCCAGCAGGATGCCCACGACATAGGCGATGCCGTACCAGTGCACGGCGACCGGGCCGATGGAAAAGGCGATCGGATCGATCTGCGGATAGGGCATGATGGCGAGGAGTTGGGCAAGGTTCGTCAAGATGGGGCTCTTTTGCGTTTTCGGGCGGAAGATGGCGGCGCCTTGGGGCAGGGTCAAGGCGATAAATCGTGATCGGCGGCGGCGTGACGGCGTGAACCGGCGGCGATCCACCGGAATCCGCTTGCAAGCGGCGGTCTCAGACCCTACCTCAGGGACAAGACGCGGGCGCTGGCGCCCGAAAGGACCATCGACACCCGAGGAGGGCAGACCATGACCACCGGTGCGAACCGCATTCTCGACGACTTCGCCAAGCTGATGACCGATGCCGCCGGCGCCGCGCAGGGCGTGCGCAAGGAGGCCGAGACGATGTTCCGCGCCCAGGCCGAGCGCTTCATCAACGGCATGGACCTCGTCAAGCGCGAGGAATTCGAGGCGGTGCGCGAGATGGCGATCAAGGCGCGGGACGAAAACGATGCGCTCCTGAAGCGCATCGAGGCGCTGGAAGCCCGCCTCAACGCGGGCGGCTGAGCCGTTCCGGCACGGGTTTTGACCGACAGGACTCGGTTGGCGTGATTCACCCCGCGCCAACCGTTTTTTTTAATAAAATTTTTACCCCTGTGGACACTTGCGAAAAGCCCTTTTCGAAGAGTCTCTTAAGCCTTCGACCTGAATCTTTTTCACAACCTCTGTCCACAACCGGACGGAGAAAATGGCAAGCCAGGGGCTGGCGTCGTGACTCCGGCGTTATACACTGATTTTAAATGATGATTCGAGACGGGCAGCGCAAGCTTCGGGCAGGGTAAGTCGTCCAGATTGCGCAAAGTGCCGAGCAATCATTCAGTGTTGTATCCGGAGTACGGTTTGCCGCGTCGTGTGTGTGAGCACGATGTCGCATGCCTTCCGGCCTTGAAGGTGATGCATGAGCCTTATGGAATTGGATATCGGGCGTCAGTCCAACCCGGTCGACATGATCGAGTTCGTCGCAGCCAACAATGACTGGACGTTCGAGCGGTCCGGCGAAGACGAGATCGCGATGACGGTCGAAGGCAAGTGGACGGATTACCACGTCTCCTTCTCTTGGATGGAGGAGTTCGAGGCGCTGCACCTTGCCTGCGCCTTCGACATCAAGGTTCCCGAGAGCCGCGTCAACGAGGTGCATTGCCTGCTCTCGCATGTGAACGGCCAGGTGCTGATGGGCCATTTCGACTTGTGGCGCCGCGAGGATGTCGTGATCTTCCGCCAGTCGCTGCTGCTCGCCGGCGGGGCGGAGCCCACCAACAGGCAGGTCGAGGTGCTGCTGTCCAGCGCGCTTGAAGCCTGCGAGGCCTATTTCCAGGCCTTCCAGTTCGTCGTCTGGTCCGGCATGGACGCCCAGTCCGCCGTCGATGCCGTCCTGTTCGAGACGGTCGGGGAAGCGTAAGGATGACGGTTGCAGGTTCGGGCCCCATCATTCTCATCGGTGCCGGAAACATGGGCGGCGCCATGCTTGCCGGCTGGCTGAAGAGCGGCATTTCCGGTTCCTCGGTCATCGTCATCGATCCCGGCCCGCAGCCGGCCCTGGCGAAGCTGATCGCCGACAACGGCGTGCGCCATGAAACGTCGGCGCCGGAGGGCGTGACGGCCGGGGTGATCTTCGTCGCGGTCAAGCCGCAGGTGATCGACCAGGTGCTGCCGCCGCTGAAGGGGCTCGTCGGGCCGGAGACGGTCATCGTTTCGGTCGCTGCCGGCAAGACGGTCGCCAATCTCGAAAGCCATCTCGGCGCGGCCGCCACGGTGCGCGCCATGCCGAACACGCCGGCCATGATCGGCCGCGGCGTGACGGGCGCCTTTGCCAATGCCCGCGTTTCCGCGGGCCAGCGCGATTTCGTGCATGCTCTTCTCAAGGTGAGCGGCCCCGTCGAATGGGTCGCATCCGAGGGGGATATCGACGCCGTCACGGCGGTCTCGGGCAGCGGCCCGGCCTATGTCTTCTATCTCGTCGAGTGCATGGCGGAGGCAGGACGCAAAGCGGGCCTGCCGGCGGACCTCGCCATGCGGCTCGCACGGGAAACCGTCGCGGGGGCTGGTGAACTGCTTCACCAGTCCCCCGACGACGCCGCGCGCCTGCGCCAGAACGTCACCTCGCCCGGCGGGACAACCGCCGCGGCGCTCGCCGTCCTCATGGCCGAGGACGGCATGCAGCCGCTCTTCGACAAGGCGATCGCCGCCGCCCGCAAGCGCGCCGAGGAACTGGCAGGCTGATCTTTCCGGCCGTTCTCAATTTTTGCCCCTCACCCTGACCCTCTTCCCGTAAACGGGCAAAGGGGACTTGCCCCACGAGGGGTGAGTGATCTGGGAATGCGGTGCGGCATATCCCCTTCTCCCCGCTTGCGGGGAGAAGGTGCGGCAGCGGGATGAGGGGCCAGGGCAAATGCTGTAACGCGAGGATTTCTCATGACCGAGACCATTAGCTACGCCGATTTCGAACGGGTCGACATCCGCGCCGGCACTATCATCGAGGCGCTGCCGTTCCCGGAGGCGCGCAAGCCCGCCTACAAGCTGACGATCGACTTCGGCCCCGGGATCGGCATCAAGAAGTCCTCGGCGCAGATCACCGTGCATTACACGCTGGAAGACCTCGTCGGCCGCCAGGTGCTCGCCGTCGTCAACTTCCCGCCGCGCCAGATCGGTCCAGTGCGCTCGGAAGTGCTGACGCTCGGCTTCGAGGACGAGACCGGCGCCATCGTCCTCGCCGGCGTCGAGCGGCCGGTGCCGAACGGCAGGAAGATGTGCTGATTCAGGGAATAGACGGCCTGCCTTGCCACACACGCAGCGTCATCCTCGGCCTCCGAGCCGAGGATCCATTCTCCCGGGTGTGGATGCTCGGGTCAGGCCCGAGCATGACGGAGGGGGGTGGGGGCCCTTGTGTGAGAGAGGTGAGGGCGACTGTCTTGGAGAGAACGGACTTTTGTTCTAATGAATATCCCGCGACAGGGGCAGGCCCAGCCGGAATTCCGTGAATTCCGCCTCGAAACCCTCGCGCTGCGGCGAGCAGGCCATCAGGCCGACCGAAAGGTCCGAAAGCTCCGGTGGGAAATAGGCAAGGCGCGCCATGCGCCAGTCCGTCATGGCATCCGTCCGGTACTGGATAAAGAGCGCATCGCCGTTGCGCGTCACGCGCACGGACATGGCCTCGAAATCATGATCGATGCGGAAGGCGGACCAGTCGGAATGGCCGCGCGTCACCACCACGCTGAAATGTTTCGCGCCGTCGGTGAACTCGATGCCGCATTTCATCCAGGTCGTCTCGTTGTGGCGGACCATCAGGCCGGCCTGGTCGTAGAGCGTCTCGTAGCGGCCGGAAAAGGTCGTCTCCAGCGTGAAGTTGCCGGTCCAGGGGCGGTGCAGGAAATGGCCGCTGTCCGGCTGGAAGCCGTAATAGGTGCGCTGCCAGAAATCGCTCTCAAGACCGGTGCGGACATGGAGGCGGCCGTCGCGGATCGCGCTTTCGGCCGGCGGGTTGAGCCAGGTCAGGCCGTCGAAAGTGGATACGCTCATAGGCTCGCCCCGTTCTTGTTTCCAGTTCTTGCCGCACCGCCCGGCGCTGAAGCGGCGTCGCCTGGCCTGAAATGCCCTATGCGGGAATGCGGATCGTCGCGCGAAGGCCGCCCATCGGGCTGTCCGACAGCGTGACATTGCCGCCGTGGCTGCGGGCGATGTCGCGGGCGATGGCAAGGCCGAGGCCGGTGCCCGACGCATCGAGATTGCGCGCCTCGTCGAGCCGGAAGAAGGGCTTGAAGACATCGTCGCGCGAGCGCTCGGGAATGCCGGGGCCGTCGTCGTCGACGGTGATGGTGAGCCATTTCGAGCGGTGGCGCGCCTCGACATGCACGGTCTTGGCATAGCGCATGGAATTGGAGACGAGGTTTCCGACGAGGCGGCTGAAGGCGTTCGGCCGCACCATGACCTCGTCCTCGCCGTCGATCTCGCTGGAGAAGGCGCGTTCGTGCAACTCCGCCTCCATGGCGAACTTGTCGAAGAGGTCGGTGAGCCGCAGCCGGCCGACGTCCTCCTCCACGTCGCCGCGCGCGAAGGAGAGGTATCCCTCGAGCATGGTCTGCATGTCCGCGACATCCTTGTTGAGGCCCTGCAGGTCGGGATTGTCGCCGGCAAGGGCGAGCTGCAGCTTGAAGCGGGTGAGGATGGTGCGCAGGTCGTGGCTGACGCCGGTCAGCATGGCCGTGCGCTGCTCCATCTGCCGCTCGATGCGCTCGCGCATGAGGATGAAGGCAAGGCCGGCGCGGCGCACCTCGTCCGCCCCGCGCGGCGCGAAGTCCTCCGGCATCTTCTGGCCCTTGCCGAAGCTCTCCGCCGCCTGCGCCAGCGTCAGGATCGGCCGGATCTGGCCGCGCAGGAAGAGGATCGAGATGGTGATCAGCACCAGCGAGGTGCCGACCATCCAGAGCAGGAAGATATGCGTGTTCGAGGCATAGGCCTGGTTGCGCCGCGCATAGACGCGCAGGATCTTGTTGTCGAGCAGGATGCGGATTTCGACGAGATTGCTTTCGCCGACCGTGTCGATCCAGAACGGGCGGCGGATCTGCCGCACGATCTCCTCGCTCAGGATTTCGTCGAGGATGTTGAAGAAGGGTTTGGTGCGCGGGGCGGGCAGTTCCGTGCCGGGCTCGATGGCGATGTTGAGCTCCAGCCGCTCGCGCGCGATGCGCGTGATCTCTGAATAGTTGGCATCCTGCGGATAGGTGTCGATGAGATCGATGATGGCGGCGATGTCGCGGGTGACGGCCGTCGAAAGGCGCTGGGTGACGAGCTGCCAGTGGCGCTCCATGAAAACGAAGGCGACGACCGACTGGAGCAGCACCATCGGGATGATGATGATGAGCAGCGAGCGGGCATAGAGGCCCGTCGGCATCTGCCGGCGCAGCCAGCGGGCAAGGCGCTTCCAGCCGGCCGCCGGCGCGCGTTCGATATCCCGCTTGAAGCTCTCGAAGGTGGTCATGGGACCGGATTTTCCACGATGGTGCAGCGACGATTGTCTGAGTCGCGCCAAGACCTTGCCGCAAGGCCTTCATCATGCGGATGCGCGCGGAAAGCCGCGTTGAACCTCTTCTTGAATTGGACTCGGCAGCGCACGGTCAGCCTTGCTCCACGCTCAATCGATAGCCGATGCCGCGTACGGTCTGCAGCCACACCGGGTTGGACGGGTCGTCCTCGATCTTACGCCTCAAGCGATTGATCTGCACGTCGATTGTGCGTTCGCCCACTTCTGTTTCTTCGCCGATCAGCTCGTGGCGCGGAATGGTCTCGCCCGCGCGCAGCGAGAAGAGCAGCATGATCTCCTGCTCGCGGTCGGTGAGGCGGATGGCGTCGCTGCCGCGCTTCAGCTCCTTGCGCACGATGGAGAAGGTGTAGGGGCCGAACATGACCTGCTCGATCTTCGGCGTCACCGGCGCGGCGTTGCGCTTCAGGATGTTGTTGATGCGCAGCACCAGTTCGCGCGGCTCGAAGGGCTTGGAGAGGTAGTCGTCGGCACCGGCCTCGAGGCCCTCGATGCGGGCCTTCGATTCGGCGAGCGCCGTCAGCATCAGGATCGGCACGGGGCGGATTTCGCGCAGGCTCTTCGTCAGCGACAGGCCGCTTTCACCGGGCATCATCACGTCCATGATGATGAGGTCGAAGTCGAGCCCGCGCAGCTTGCGCCGCGCCTCGTCCGCATCGGCGGCGACGGTGACGCGAAAACCCTCGCCCATCAGGTAGCGGTTGAGCAGATCGCGGATGCGGGTGTCGTCGTCGACGACGAGGAGATGGGATGCATCGTCGGAAGGCGTGCCGGCAGCGGTCATCGTCTGTCCTGCCTTTTCTGCTTTTCAGTCGTTCATTCGCTCTTGGCGTTCTGCATGCCGGTGAGGAACTGGATCACCACCCGGCGCTCGTCCGCGCTCATCGCCTCAAATGCACGGGCGATGCGGCGGGATTGCGGCTCGGCGAGCGCCAGTGCCAGCTCCCGTCCGGCCCGCGTCGGATAGAGCTTGCGCTGGCGGCGGTCCTCGGGGCCGGCCACCTGCTGGATATAGCCGGAATCGATGAGCTGCTTCAAGACGCGCGCCAGGCTCTGCTTGGTGATCTTCAGCGTGTCGAGCAGGTCGGCGACCGTCATGCCGGGCTCGCGGTTGACGAAGTGCACGACCCGGTGATGGGCACGGCCGAAGCCGCTCTTTTCCAGGATCGCGTCGGGATCGGAAATGAAGTCGCGATAGGCGAAGAAGAAGCCCTCAATGATCTCGAAATCGATGCGGCCGCCGCCCGTCATGGCGTCGTGGTGCAGCTCGCTCACGCCGTTCTTGTCCGGCATCTGTCGCGCCACGTTGTCATTTCCTTTCATGCCTTGCCGTCTCCGCGTAATTTATAGCAAAATATGTCAGCTTTGTTGACATATTTTGCCACCCTTGTTAGGGTCCCGCGCATCGTGCGGTTCCCGGGCGCCGAAGAAATCCGGTGTTTTTCCGATCCCCAATCTGGATTACGCTTATGATCGGGTAATCCAGGCCCGTTTCTGGTTAGACCGTAACGGGCGAAACAATCAACTTGAAAGAATGGCGCGGACGCGCCGGAGGATGAGACGATGGCAGTTCCTTTCGATCAACTGGACGGACAAATCTGGTTCAACGGCGAGTTCGTCGACTGGAAGGACGCGAAGATCCACGTGCTGACGCACGGCCTGCACTATGCGAGCGCGGTGTTCGAAGGCGAGCGCGCCTATGGCGGGCGCATCTTCAAGCTCACCGAGCATAACCAGCGCCTGCACACGTCCGCCGAGATCCTCGGCTTCAAGATTCCCTATTCCGTGGAAGAGCTGGACGCGGCGAGCATAGAGCTCCTGAAGCGCCAGGGCTTTTCCGAGGCCTATGCGCGGCCGATCGCCTGGCGCGGCTCGGAGATGATGGGCGTTTCGGCGCAGAACAACCGCATCAACGTCGCCATCGCCATCTGGCAGTGGGGCAGCTACTTCAACCCGGCCGAAAAGCTGAAGGGCATCCGCCTCGACATCGCCGAGTACCGCCGCCCCGACCCGAGGACCGCGCCCTCGAAGTCGAAGGCCGCCGGCCTCTACATGATCTGCACGATCTCCAAGCACGCCGCCGAAGCCAAGGGCTATGCGGATGCGATGATGCTCGACTATCGCGGCCAGGTGGCGGAGGCCACGGGTGCCAACATCTTCTTCGTCAAGGACGGCATCATCCACACGCCGGTGCCGGACTGCTTCCTCGACGGCATCACGCGCCGCACGGTCATCGAGCTTGCCAAGCGCCGGGGCTACCAGGTGGTCGAGCGGGCGATCCTGCCGGAAGAGCTTTCGGACTTCTCCGAGTGCTTCCTCACGGGTTCGGCGGCGGAAGTGACGCCGGTTTCGGAAATCGGCCCCTACCGCTTCACGCCGGGCACGATCTGCGAAACGCTGATGAACGACTACATGAAGGAAGTGTATCCGGTCGCGGCCGCCGCGGAGTGAGCGGCTAATCCGGGTGATGAACCGGGCGGCCCTTTCGGGCCGCCTTTCGTTTGCTCAGGCCGGCTTCTTGCCCAGCACCGCGCCGACGATCGCCGTCAGCACGCCGCCGCCGACGAGGCCGCCGATGCCGTCGGCGACGAGGCCCGAGAGGCCGGCTTCCCCGCCCAGCATCTGCAGGAGAAAGCCGCCGCCGACACCGCCGATGGCGCCGACGATGGTGCGGACGATCGCGCTCACGGCCGCCTGTTTCAGGGCGGCGCCGGCCACGTTGCCGCCAATGGCACCGGCGATGAGCTGCGTGATGATGGGCATCAATGCTTCCATGACTTCCCCTCCGAAAGGTCCGCCCGGAATGGAGAGTGATCCGGACCGGACACTTGCCTCGCTACCGGGGCGCGGCCTGGAGCCCGCGCGCCCGTTGCCGAAAAATTCGGCACCGGCAACGTGCGGACAAAACTGGGATAAGTCAATTTGCCCGTGTGCTCCTGCACCGGAGTTTTTTTGAACGAAAAGAGGCGGCCGCTCAGCGGCCGCCTCTTCCTTCCCCGCAGTGGCTTGGTTGCCGCGGTTGTTATTCTGCTGCGATGACGCCCCGGCGGATCTGATCCTCTTCGATCGATTCGAAGAGCGCCCGGAAGTTGCCCTCGCCAAAGCCTTCGTCACCCTTGCGCTGGATGAATTCGAAGAAGATCGGGCCGATCACGGTCTTCGAGAAGATCTGGAGCAGGATCTTCGTCATGCCGCCGTCGACGACGCCTTCGCCGTCGATCAGGATGCCGTGCTTCTTCATGCGCTCGACCGGCTCTTCATGGCCGACGACGCGCACATAGGAGCGGTCGTAATAGTTGTCCGGCGGGCCGGGCATGAACTTCACGCCGTTGTCGGCCAGCCTGTCGGTGGCGTCGTAGATTGCGTCCGTGCCGACGGCGATGTGCTGGATGCCTTCGCCCTTGTACTTCTTCAGGTATTCGACGATCTGGCTCGTCTCGTCCTTCGATTCGTTGAGCGGAATGCGGATCTTGCCGCAGGGCGAGGTGATGGCGCGCGAGACGAGGCCGGTGATGCGGCCGTCAATGTCGAAGAAGTGGATCTGCTTGAAGCCGAACAGCTCGCGGTAGAAGTCCCACCACTTGTCCATGTTGCCGCGATAGACATTGTGGGTGAGGTGATCGAGATAGTAGAAGCCGACGCCGGCCGGTTTCGGGTCGCGTTCGCCCGTCCAGTCGAATTCCGCGTCATAGGCGGAGCCCTTGGCGCCGTATTTCTCGACGAAGTAGAGCAGCGAGCCGCCGATGCCGACGATGGCGGGTACGTCGAGCGCCTTGTCGTCGCCTTCATAGGGCGTCGCGCCCTTGGAGACGGCATGGGCGAAGGCGTGTTTCGCATCGACCACGCGCCAGGCCATGGAGGCGGCGCACGGGCCGTGCAGGCCGGCGAATGTCATGGCGTGCGAGCCGGGCTCGGCATTGACGACATAGTTGATGTCGCCCTGGCGCCAGACGGAGATCGCCTTGGTGCGGTGGGTCGCGACCTTGCTGTAGCCCATGCGGGCAAACAGATCTTCCAGCTTTTCCGGCTCGGGGTGGGCGAATTCGACGAACTCGAACCCGTCGGTCCCGGCCGGGTTGTCGGCGGTGATCAGCGCCGGCGGTGCGTCATGCGGGAAAGGGCCCATCCTTCGTCCTCCTCGATGGTGATGGCGGGAAGTATGGCGCGTCTTTCATGCAATGTGCTTGCATAGTGCTTGCGCTTTGGCAATTTCATGCGATCTTCGTGCATCATATGGAGATTTGGAGGGCAATCCGTGCAACTGGACGACTTCGACCGTAAACTGCTCGCGCATCTGCAGGAGGATGCGCGCCTGACGAACAACGAACTGTCCGAGCGCATTCATCTTTCCCCCTCGCAATGTTCGCGCCGGCGCATCCGGCTGGAGGAGGAGGGCATCATCCGCGCCTACCGGGCGGAGCTCGACCGCGAGAAGCTCGATCTCGGCATCGTCATCGTCGTCACGGTAACGCTCTCGACGCACAACCGCGACAATGCGGTGCGCTTCGCGCGGCTGATCTCCAACCTGCCGGAAGTGCTGGAGGCTTTTTCGCTGACGGGGGAGATGGACTATATCATCAAGGTGGTCGTGCCGAACCTCAAGGCGTTGTCGGCCTTCGTCAATGATGTGCTGCTGCCGCACGAATCCGTTTCGCATGTGAAGACCGCCATCGTGCTCGATACGCTGAAGGAGACGATGGCGCTGCCGCTCTGAGCACTGTTGCCGGTGTGCAACAGCCATCCCCGTTGCCCTGTTCCCGCGGGAACACGCCCGACTCTGCCGCCGTTGTAGAAACCGATCACAACGAACGAGACAGCGCCGAGCACGGCCGACAGCCAGGGAACAGGATCATGCAGACGAACACCCCGAAACAGGACAACCCGGTCGCCAATCGCCTCCGTCCGGTCGTCTACCTCTATGCCGCGGTCAACATCGCCGTCGTGGCGCTGCTTTTCTCCACCGTCTCGCCGACGCTGGCGACCGGCCCCGCACAGGAGATCGCCAGCCTGCGCTGAGGGCGTCCGGTTTTCGCGTGGCTCGCCGCATGATCCCGGAGTCGGTTGAAGGGCTTATGCGCAAGACCTGACGTTCTGCAGCATGCTTTGCGTGCGGCGCCGTAATGGCTATATCAGGCGCAACGCGGCACTTTGAGCGAGGACCCCATGGGCATGCTTCAGGCGGGCATCATTCCCGTCACCCCCTTCCAGCAGAACTGCACCATTCTCTTCGACAGCGAGACGAAGGAAGGCGTGGTCGTCGATCCGGGCGGCGATGTCGACGTGATCCTCAGCACGCTCAAGGAGAACGGCATCACGGTGAAGGCGATCTGGCTGACGCATGGCCATATCGATCATGCCGGCGGCGCGAAGGAACTGAAGGAGGCGCTCGGCGTCGATATCGTCGGGCCGCACAAGGACGACCTGTCGCTGCTGCAGCGGCTGGAGGCGCAGGCCTCGATGTTCGGCGTGCCGATGAAGGTGAGCAATGTCGTGCCGGACCGCTGGCTCGAGGACGGCGACACGGTATCCTTCGGCGACCATACGTTCGAGGTCTACCACACGCCCGGCCATGCGCCGGGCCACGTCATCTATTTCCACCGCGGCCAGGGCTTCGCCCATCTCGGCGACGTGCTCTTCCAGGGCTCGATCGGCCGCACGGACCTGCCGGGCGGCAATCACCAGCAGCTCCTGGAGTCCATCCGCGACAAGGTGTTCCCGCTCGGCGACGAGGTCGGCTTCCTCTGCGGGCACGGGCCGGGCGGCAAGATCGGCGAGGAGCGGCGCAGCAACCCGTTCCTGCGCGGACTTTAAAGACAAAGGCGCGTGCCGTTATGGTCAGGCCCGACCCATCACGCTCCGGGCACCGCGGTAGATCCTCAGGTCGAGCCAGAGGATGACGTCGGGGGTGGGGTGAGGTCGCCAAAAAAATCAAGGCGGACGCCATGCCGCGCCTGTCGGGCCGTTGACGATTTTCGCCAAACCTCTCCTCCGTCATGGTCGGGCTTGACCCGACCATCCATGCTCCGGGCACGCTTGCGGATCCTCGGGCCATGCCCGAGGATGACGTCGCGCGTGGAGTTGGGGTCGGCAAAAAACCAAGGCGGGCGCCGTGATGGCGCCCGCCTCTCGATGCCGGTCCGGTCCGGCCTCAGCCGGCGGTGCAGAAATGCTCCAGCCCGTCATAGCCGACGA
This sequence comes from Shinella sp. WSD5-1, assembly GCF_963942435.1. GTDB lineage: Bacteria > Pseudomonadota > Alphaproteobacteria > Rhizobiales > Rhizobiaceae > Shinella > Shinella yambaruensis. The sequence goes on along the minus strand of NZ_OZ012596.1, from coordinate 3,777,209 downwards.
AGGTGCCGGTGCGCGGGTTGAACGAGCGGTAGCGCTGGGCGCAGTAATCGTACCAGGATTGCGTCCACGGCTCGTAGGTCGGCACGACCACGCGCTCGCGGTAGATCACGCGCGGCTCGGGCTCGGGGTAATAATCCGGCTCGACATAGACGCGGCGTTCCTCATAGCGCGGCTGGGAGGCGATCGCGCCGCCGATGATCAGGCCGGTGGCAAGGCCGAGCGCACCGCCGACGACGGCGTCGCGGCCATGGTCGCGGTCGCGGTGATGGCGGCGCGGCTTGCGGTATTCATAGGTATCGCCTTCACGCCAGTAGCCATCGCGGTTGCGGTCACGCGCTTCAACGACGCCGGTCGTTGCGGTGAGGGTCGTCGCGGCGATGGCGGCGGACAGCACCAGGGTCTTGAGAAACTTGTTCATGACGTCTTTCCCTACGCTCCGGCCCAATGCCGGCTGATGGCGAGGAAACTAGACAAACGAGGCTGAATGGCGGCTGAACGAAAAAACCCGGCATCTCTGCCGGGCTTCAACTGAAATTCCTGAAAGCCGCTGGATCAGCCGGCGATCTGCAGGTTGACCGCCTTCGGGCCTTTGCCGCGGCGATCGGGTTCCGTGTCGAAGCTTACCTTCTGGTTCTCGGAAAGGCCGTTCAGGCCGGAGGCCTGCACAGCGGAAATGTGTACGAAGATATCCGCACCACCGTTGTCGGGCTTGATGAAGCCAAAGCCCTTCTCGGTGTTGAAGAATTTTACGGTGCCAGTCTCGGCCATGCGTCAGGTCCTTTTCTCTCTGCCCGTATATTTGGCGGCGGGCAGCATATCAGTTTTGCCCCAAGGGGCGTTAGGCAGGCAGTTCTCGAGGTTGAGGAAAGGGTCCTGTTTTCACCGCAGCCAGCCAGCCAGATAGTCCCGTGGACCGTCCGGATCTTGGCTGCCCGGAATTGTTTCGCGTCTCCGGCGCGCTTTTATTCAAGGTCTTCCCGTGTTCGCAAATTGCCCGAACGGCGCAAGAGTGATGTGTTTGCGTTAAATTGGCAAGCAAAAGTTTTGCCGCCCGTTTGCCGCGCCTCACTTTGGTCAAATTCCGGGCGATTGCCGAAAAAACCCGCAGGCTCTGCGGGGCTTTGCAGTTTTCGTATGATTTATATTGCGCTGCCGAAGGAAGGGCTGTGCATGTGCGGTGCCGCCATACTTGGGCGGACGCGGCCGGACAGGCCAAGGCCAGATGATGTCAGTCCGTCGTGGTCGAGCGCGAGACGCGCAGCAGCGCGCCGTTCGTATCGTCCGTCACGAGCAGCAGCGCGCCGTCGGGCGCCACGATGACATCGCGGATGCGGCCGAATTCGCCGCCGAACATCCGCTCCTCCGCGACGATGGCGCCGCTTTCATCGCGCTCCAGCCGGGCGACGAGCTGGTATTTGAGGGCGGTGACGATCAGGTTGCCCTCCCATTCCGGGAACATCGCGCCGCGATAAATGGCGATGGCGCCCGGCGCGATGGACGGGTCCCAATAATAGAGAGGCGGCTCGAACCCTTCCGCCGCCGAGCCGAGATCGAATTCCGCGCCGGAATAGTGCCTGCCGTAGGAGACGAGGGGCCATCCATAGTTGCGGCCGGGCTGCGGGGCGTTGATCTCGTCGCCGCCGCGCGCGCCGTGCTCGACGGTGAGCAGCGTGCCGTCCTTCGGGTCGATGGTCAGGCCCTGCGGGTTGCGGTGGCCCTTCGACCAGATCTCCGCCAGCCCCTCGGCGCTGCCGAGGAACGGGTTGTCGGCATGCGGGCTGCCGTCCGGGTTGATGTGCAGGATGGCGCCGGCATGGTCGCGCGGGTCCTGCGCGCGGGGGCCTTGGCCTCGGTCGCCGATGCCGAAGAACAGGCTGCCGTCCCCGGCGATGGCGATGCGCGAGCCGAAATGCTGGCCGCGCGCGGTGAGGCGGTTCATCAGGAAGATGCGCGTCGTGTCCTCCAGCGCCGTGCCGTCGGCCGAAAGCCTCGCCCTGGCCACCGCCGTGCCGGAGCCGCCATTGCCGCGGGCGCTGTAGGTCAGGTAGAGCGTGCGGCTGCCGGCGAAATCCGGGGCGAGCGCGATGTCGAGCAGGCCACCCTGGCCGGTGGTCGAGACTTCGGGCACGCCGCGAAGCGGGGCGGAGACCTTTCCGTCGCGCACGAGGCGGAGCGTGCCGCCCTTTTCCGAAACGAGGTAGGCGCCGTCGGGCAGGACCTCGACGGACCAGGGCTGTTTCAGGCCCGTCGCCAGCGTCTCGACGACGAGCGCGGCCTTCTTGCTGGGGATTTCGCGGGTTTCGGCGGCGGATGCGGGGGAGGCCAGAAGCGTCGCGGTCAGGAGGAGCGTCGCGGCGGTGCCCGCCAAAATGCCTTTCAAGGGCCAATTGTCCTGTCGCATCGCCGTCTCCTGTCTTCTGCCGTTAACTGGCCCAGAGGCGAGCGGCTTTCAAGGGCGGGGCCGGCGCGGGCGGCTCACTTTTGCGTGGGCTCGACGTGAGGCGCCGTCTTTTCGATGCCGGAGGTCTTGATCGTGTCGAGCGCGACGGCCGGCGGCGACATCAGGCTGATCACCATCGCGACGCAGGCGGCAAGCGCCGTCATCGCGATCAGGAACATGGCGCGGGACTCGCGTGCCTTCGGCTTCCTGCCGATCTTGTCTTCATCCAGAAACATCGTTTCCCCTCCTGTCCTTCGCTTGCCTTGGCATCGAAAAAGCCCGCCGAAATCGGCGCGACGACGACCGAATTGCGGCAAGGCCCGACATTTATTGTGGCGAAAAGGTGGCAGGGTAAAAAAGGCGGATTTTCAGTGCGTTCGACCGAATAGAGCGCGCGGCTCCGCCGTCCTAGATGCCTCTACGGCCGAACTGGCGGACGGGGCGCGTGGCGCGGTTTTCCACCGGTGCGGAGCCTGCCGTGGCAGATGCGGCCGCGGGGGCCTGCGCCGGCGCGTCGTCGCCTTCGGGAAAGGTGAGGTTGAAGCTCGTCGGGGCCGGTTCCGGCCGGGCGAGCAGATAGCCCTGCATCAGCGGCCCGCCCATGTCGCGGCACAGCGCGATCATCTCCGGTTCCTCGATGCCGCCGACGATGGCGCGGATACCCTTGTGCGCGAACTGGCCGATGACGACGCGCAACAGGGCGAGGCCGGCGGAGTTTTCGGCAAAGCTGCGCAGCCAGGCGGTGTCGAAGGTGACGAATTGCGGCTTCAGGCGCTCCAGCCGCGCAAGATCGCGGTCCTCGCCCATATAGTTGTCGATGGCGATGGCGAAGCCGGCGCCGTGCAGGCGTGCAGCGAAGGATGCCAGCATGTCGAGCTCGTCCTGCGGGTGCTCGCGGATCTCGCAGGCGATGCGCGCCGGCGGCAGGCCCGCCTCGTGTGCGGCGAGCCGCAGCCATTCCACCTCCTGGCGGATCGCCTGGGGCGTCGTGTAGAGGCCGGCGTGGAAATTGATGATCAGCGCGGCCTCGCGCCGGCCGAGCGCGCCGGCGTTGAGGATGTGCAGGCTGCGGCAAAGCCCGTCCACCGCCGTGCGTTCCTCCTCCGGCACCCGCGCGAAGAATTCCGCCGGGGAGCAGGGCATGTCGCCCGCGCTGGCGCGGATCAGGCCCTTGAACGCGGCGATCTGCAGCCGGCCGTCCGGCCGCTCCGAAAAGATCGGCTGGAGGGCGGATTGCAGCAGGAACGGGCCGTAGGCTGCGCCGAAGGCGCCGTCCGGCTGCCGGACGAGATTGGAGAAGATGCTTCTTTCGCTCATGCAGCGCACCATCCGCTGGGACGTCCCGACCGCACGATCATAGGCGATACCCGTTAATACCGGCTTAATCCTTCGCGTAAAAATCTCTTCTGTTGCACGTCGTTTCAACCAATTGGTGTGCCGCTTTCCAGGCAGGCCTGCAATCCATTCCCTCCGTTGATGGGCTTCATGAATTTTTGCGGTAGAGCCCGCATTTCCCGCTTTTTTCGTCCTTCGTGCTTGCAAGACCCGCCCACATTCGACATAGACCTAACCGCTATGGAGCCCGGCGCTCCGGGTCCATGGCGTCAAGCCGTCTTTGAACCCGATGAGGACATCTCCATCATGGCCTTTCTTGCCGACGCCCTTTCCCGTGTGAAGCCTTCCGCCACCATCGCCGTTTCCCAGAAAGCGCGTGAACTGAAAGCGAAAGGCCGTGACGTCATCGGGCTCGGCGCTGGCGAGCCGGATTTCGACACGCCCGACAACATCAAGCAGGCCGCCGTCGACGCGATCAACCGCGGCGAGACGAAGTACACGCCGGTCTCCGGCATTCCGGAACTGCGCGAAGCGATCGCCAGGAAGTTCAAGCGCGAGAACGGCCTCGACTACACCGCCGCGCAGACGATCGTCGGCACCGGCGGAAAACAGATTCTTTTCAACGCCTTCATGGCGACGCTGAATCCGGGCGATGAAGTCGTCATCCCGACGCCGTACTGGGTGTCCTACCCGGAAATGGTGTCGCTGTGCGGCGGCACGCCGGTCTTCGTCGCCACGACGCAGGAAAACAAGTTCAAGCTGAAGGCCGAGGACCTCGAAAAGGCGATCACGCCGAAGACCAAGTGGTTCATCTTCAACTCGCCGTCCAACCCCTCGGGCGCCGCCTACAGCCATGACGAGCTGAAGGCGCTGACCGACGTGCTGATGCGCCACCCGCACGTCTGGGTGCTGACGGACGACATGTACGAGCACCTCACCTACGGCGACTTCAAGTTCGCCACCCCGGTCGAGGTGGAGCCCGGCCTCTACGACCGCACGCTGACCATGAACGGCGTCTCCAAGGCCTATGCGATGACCGGCTGGCGTATCGGCTATGCGGCCGGTCCGCTCGCCCTCATCAAGGCCATGGACATGATCCAGGGCCAGCAGACGTCGGGTGCGTGCTCGATCGCCCAGTGGGCGGCCGTCGAGGCGCTGAACGGCACGCAGGATTTCATTCCGGCAAACAAGAAGATCTTCGAGGGCCGCCGCGACCTCGTCGTCTCGATGCTCAACCAGGCCAAGGGCATCGAGTGCCCCTCGCCGGAGGGCGCCTTCTACGTCTATCCGTCCTGCAAGGGGCTGATCGGCAAGACCGCGCCGTCGGGCAAGGTCATCGAGACGGACGAGGACTTCGTCTCGGAGCTTCTGGAAGCCGAAGGCGTCGCTGTCGTGCATGGCTCGGCCTTCGGCCTCGGCCCGAACTTCCGCATCTCCTATGCGACCTCGGAAGCCCAGCTCGAGGAAGCCTGCAAGCGCATCCAGCGCTTCTGCGCGGCCTGCACGTAAGCGGCGAGCCAAGCCCGCCGGCAAGGGCGGTGCGGCAAACCCCGCCCGCCCGCTGCCGTCGTCCTCGGCTTTGAGCCGAGGACCAGCCGCCGCATCCGGAGGGTGGATGGGGAGGCTGGCGGATCTTTTCGATAATTCGGCCCGCCGGCGACGGCGGGTTTTTTATTGCCGTCCCCCCGTGAAATTTCCGCTTTCGTTGCCGATATTGAGGGAAAGCGAATCCTGGAGCAGGACCATGAAAATGAAGTCACTCGCCGTAACCGCCCTGGCGGCCCTTGCCGTCGCCGCGCCCGCCATTGCCGCGGACGGTTACGAGAACGGCGCCGAGCGGGCGCCGCGCGGCAGCGCAGTCAGCGAACGGGCGCAGTACATGTCGTTCTACGACTATTTCTTCAACAACCCGGGCAAGTCCCGCACGCTGCGCTACGATCCCGGCGAATATTACAAGGGCCTGACCCGGGAATACGACCGGCCGTAACGGTCCTTGCCCCTGTCCCGGGGCATTTGTTCTTCACGCATTTCCGGACGCAAAGCCGCTGCGTACGTTTGCTGGAAATGCTTTAGAGCCCGATCATCGTCAGCATGACGAAGGTGGCGAAGAGGATGAAGTGCGTCATGCCCTCGATGGCGTTCGTCTCGCCGTCGTTGAGGTTGATGGCGGCGGCGATCAGCGTGATCATCACCATGACCGTCTGCACCGGCGTCATCGCCATGATGAAAGGCTGGCCGGTGTAGAGGGCGATCGCCTCCATGACGGGCACCGTGAGGATGACCGTCGAAAGCGAGGCGCCCATGGCGATGTTGACGACGGACTGCATGCGGTTGGCGAGCGCGGCGCGCAGCGCCGTCAGGATTTCGGGCGCGGCGGAGATCGCCGCGACGATGACGGCCATCAGCGCCGGCGGGGCGCCCGTGCCCTTGAGGCCGGTGGCGAGCAGCACCGACATGACTTCGGCCAGCGCGCCGATCAGCACTACGCCGAAGACGATGATGACGATTGAGACGCTTGCCGCCTCGCTGTCGTCCGGCGCCTTGCTCGGCAGGCCCTCCTTCCGTTCGGCGCGCGGATAGGCGTAGCTGAAGAAATAGCTGTGCGCGCCCACCTGCATGCGCAGGAAGAGGGCGTAGAGCGCGATCATCGCGCCGATGGTGAAGGCCGAATAGAGATGCCAGCTTTCGCGCGGCACGAATTCCGGCACGACCATGGAAATGCCCATGGCCGTCAGGATCATCACGCCGTAGGTCTTTCCCGAATCGTCGTTGTAGGGCTGTTCGCCATGGCGGATGCCGCCAAGGAGGGCGGCGAGGCCGAGGATGCCGTTGATGTCGAGCATCACGGCGGCATAGATCGTGTCGCGCACCAGTGTCGGCGACGTCTCGCCCTGCATCATGATCGCCAGCACCACGACCTCCACCAGCACCGCCGCCAGAGTCAGGATCATCGTGCCGTAGGGATCGCCGACCTTCGAGGCGAGGATTTCCGCGTGATGGGCGATGCGGGTGGAGACGAGGATGATGGCGGAAACGAGCGCGAAGGCCGCGACGAGCACCGGCAGGCGGCCCATTTCCAGGAGGCTGTGCTCCGTCGCATAGGCGAGGAGGGCGGCGGCAAGGCCGACGAACAGGAAACGTTCCTTCAGCAGGCTGGAGAGCATGGGCGGGCGGCCTTTCGACAGATGTGCTGGAATAGATGTAGCCGAGCCGCGCAAAAAGAAAACGCCCGCAGGGAGGAGACTGCGGGCGTTCTGTCCTCCCTTGGGGGAGGAGGCACCGGGGCGCTGGATTGCGCAGCATCCCGGTGAGACATGTCAGGCGACGTTTTCGAGGATCGGATAGTCGGTGTAGCCCCTGGCGCCGCCGCCGTAGAAGGTATCCTTGTCCGGCGTGTTCAGCACCGTGTCGTTCTTCAGCCGCTCGACGAGGTCCGGGTTGGCGATGAAGAGCTTGCCGAAGGCGACGAGGTCGGCCCTGCCGCTTTCGACGGCGTCGATGGCGAGCGCCCGGTCGTAGCCGTTGTTGACCATCCAGGCCGCCTTGCCGCCGGCGGCCTTGTAGGCCGCGCGCAACGCCGCATAGTCGAAGGGTGCGTCGCCCTGCTGGTGGTCACGCGCCCCGCCCGTCGCGCCTTCGATGATGTGGATATAGGCAAGGCCATACCTGGCGAGGCCTTCGACCACATGGGTGAAGAGCGGCTGCGGGTTCGGGTCGAAGGCATCGTTGGCGGGCGTGACCGGCGAGATCCGGATCGCGGTGCGGCCGGCGCCGATTTCTGCGGTGATGGCGTCGACGACCTCGAAGAGCAGGCGGGCGCGGTTCTCGATCGAGCCGCCATAGTCGTCCGTGCGGGTGTTGCTGCCGGACCGCAGGAACTGGTCGATCAGGTAGCCGTTGGCGGCATGGATCTCGACGCCGTCGAAGCCGGCGTCGATGGCGGCGCGGGCGGCGCGGCGATAGTCCTCGATGATGCCGGGCAGCTCGGTTCTCTCCAGCGCGCGCGGCTCGGAGGTCTCGGCAAAGCTGCCGCTGCCGTCGGCATTGACGAGATAGGTCTTCGACTTGGCGCGGATCGCCGACGGGGCGACCGGCTTGCCGCCGTTCGGCTGCAGCGTGTCATGCGAGATACGGCCGACATGCCACATCTGCACGACGATCTTGCCGCCGGCCTTGTGCACGGCATCGGTGACTTCCTTCCAGCCTTCCAGCGCTTCCGGCTTGTAGAGGCCCGGCACGTCGGCATAGCCCTGGCCCTGGTGGCTGATGGCGGTCGCTTCGGTGATGAGCAGGCCGGCGCTGGCGCGCTGCTCGTAATAGGCGGCATTCAGCGTGTTCGGCACGGCGCCCGGCGAACGGTTGCGCGTCAGCGGCGCCATGACGATACGGTTGGCAAGCTGGATGTCGCCGATCTTGAGGGGGTCGAAAAGCGAGGTCATGGTAGTCCTTCTTCTGGCTTGGGGAGAGCGCTCAAAGCGAGCGGTTGATGTGGTGGAGGAAGGCCGCGATCTTTTCCTCGTCGCGTTTGAAGAACACCCATTGGCCAACCTTGCGCGTCGTCACGAGGCCGGCGCGCTGGAGGGTGGCAAGATGGGCGGAGACGGTGGATTGCGAGAGCGCGCAGCGCTTTTCGATCTGGCCGGCGCAGACGCCGAAATCCAGCGGGTGCTCCTGGCCGGCGAAATGCCGCTGCGGCTCCTTCAGCCAGGCGAGGATTTCCAGCCGCTTGGGATGGGCGAGGGCCTTGAGGATTTCGTCGGCGTCGAGCTCGGTCATGTCAATCGTGGTTCAGCGATGAATATATCGTATATCAACGATATTGGGTTCGCCGTTTTCCGATGCAAGAGGTCCAGGCAAAAAAAGAGGGCCACAAGCGAAGCTTGGGCCCTGCAGGTGTGAAGGTATTAGAACCTCCAGAGGGGAACAGCCAACGCGCGGCACTGGGAGGAGAAAGACCGCAAGTGCGTCGGCTGAATTGAATATGGGGGAGACGGGCCGCTTCTTCAAGGGAAACGCGTGCCAAGTTTTGCAGGAAGCGTGAAAATTCCGTCTTGGTTAACGGAAGGCAAAAAAAGAGGGCCGCAAGGTCAACTTGGGCCCTTTATAGTTTTGAAGGTAATAAAACCTCCAGAGGGGAACAGCTGGTGCGGTGGCACTGGGAGGAAAAAGCCACCAAAGTGCATCAGCTGCGTGCGATATGATGGTTTTATGGGCATACATCAATCATTTAATGTGCATGCCAGCCATGCATGGGACGCAGGCCTACCGAATCCGCTCCCTCAGAAGTTCCAGTTGCGTGCCTTGGCGACGATGAAGTCTCTGAAAACCTTGAGCTTGGCGGAATTCTTCATCTCGCTCGGATAGCAGAAATAGGTGTCGAAGGAGGGGATATCCGCGCTCAGCGGCAACTGCAGCAGGCCGGGGTCGCGCCCCACGATGTAGTCGGGCAGCATGGCGACGCCGATGCCGAGCAGGCAGGCACGCTTGATCGAGGTCTGGCTGTTGATCTGCAAGACGGAAGGGCGCGGATTGTCGGAATCGCGTCCGGCGATCTCCAGCCAGTTCACATCGAGCAGGTAGCTCGGCGCGGGCTCGCCGAAGGTGATGATCTTGTGGTTGTCGAGATCGTCGATCGACTGCGGCTCGCCGTAGCGGTTGATGTAGGAGGGCGCGGCATAGATGTGCATGTGCACGGTGAAGAGCCGGCGCTGGATGAGGTCCGACTGCTGCGGTTCGCGCAGGCGGATGGCGCAGTCGGCATGGCGCATGTTCACGTCCAGCTCCTCGTTGTCGAGGATGAGCTGCACCTGCATGTCGGGGTAGAGCGCGAGGAATTCCTGCACCTTGTCGGTCAGCCAGCCCTGGCCGAGGCCGACCGTGGTGGTGATGCGCAGCTTGCCGCTCGGCTTCTCGGTGTTTTCCGTCAGCTGCACGCGCACGCTTTCGAGCTTCATCAGCACGTCGTGCGCGGTGCGGTAGAGGATCTCGCCCTGTTCGGTGAGGATGAGGCCGCGGGCATGGCGGTGGAAGAGCTTGATGCCGACATCCTGCTCCAGCGCGCTCACCTGGCGGCTGATGGCCGATTGAGAAAGATGCAGCTTGTCTGCGGCATGCGTGAACGAGCCCGCCTCGGCCGCGGCATGAAAGATCCGCAGCTTGTCCCAATCGAGCGGCATTCTGACCCCCATATGTCTTTGTGGCGGGGAGCGCGTGCTTCCCGCCCGGTCGCTGATTCAACTGTTCCCACGCGGGCGGTCGGACTATCCCGCCACCCTTTGTTGGCGGCTTCTACTCGGCCGCAATTGCGACAGGCATATGACCTGCAAGGTATTTTTCGGTTTCGAGGGCCGCCATGCAGCCCATGCCGGCCGCCGTCACCGCCTGGCGATAGATATCGTCGGTGACGTCGCCTGCGGCAAAAACGCCCGGCACGTCCGTCGCCGTGGAATCGGGCGCCGTCCACAGATAGCCGTTCGGCTTCTGGCGCAGCTTGCCCTTGAAGAGCTCGACCGCCGGCGCATGGCCGATCGCCACGAACACGCCGTTCGTCGCCATGTCGCGCGTCTCGCCGGTCTTGACGTTGCGCAGCTTCACGCCGTTGACGGAGGCGGGCATCGGCGGCTTGGGATCGGCGCCGAGATATTCCACGACCTCATGGTCCCAGACGACCTTGACGTTCTCCTTGGCGAACAGGCGCTCCTGAAGGATGCGTTCCGCGCGGAAACTGTCGCGGCGGTGCACGACCGTCACGGTCCTGGCGAGGTTGGAGAGGTAGAGCGCCTCTTCCACGGCCGAATTGCCGCCGCCCACCACGATGACGTCCTTGCCCCGATAGAAGAAGCCGTCGCAGGTGGCGCAGGCCGAGACGCCGAAGCCCATGAACTTGTGCTCCGTGTCGATGCCGAGCCACTTGGCCTTGGCGCCCGTCGCGATGATCAGCGCGTCGGCGGTCCATTCGGCGCCGCTGTCGGTGGAGATACGGAAGGGGCGCACGTCGAGGTCGACATGGGTCACGAGGTCGTTGACGATCTCGGCGCCGACATGGCTTGCCTGCTTGAGCATCTGCTCCATCATCCACGGGCCCTGCACCGGATCGGCGTAGCCCGGGTAGTTTTCCACATCCGTGGTGATCATCAGCTGGCCGCCCTGTTCCATGCCGGCGATCAGCACCGGCTCCAGCATGGCGCGGGCGGTATAGATGGCGGCGGTGTAGCCGGCGGGGCCGGAGCCGATGATCAGCACCTTGACGTGGCGGGTGGACATGGTCGTTCCTTCCGGGGCCTTCCGCCCCAATGGGCCAATCCGCGCGGGTGGCGCGCAGGCATTGGCCGGCGTGTCGTTTTTCGACCCTCATTTATGAAGGGAGTGCCGTGAGTTTCAAGTGCGCGCAAGGCTTTGCTAACAGGCAAGCGAAGGCGCGTGACATATTTGTGCCGCTTGCGGTAACAATGTTGCGCTGATGTGGGCGATTCGGGTCACTTCCGGTCGCCGCCCTGAAAGGTTTCAAAAACTCCCATGTTTCGTGCCGAACTCGACGCCATCGACATCCGTATCCTGAAGGAGCTTCAGGCCGATGGCCGGATGACCAATGTGGAGCTCGCCGCCCGTGCCGGCATCTCCGCGCCGCCCTGTCTGCGCCGCGTGCGCAAGCTGGAGGAGGCAGGCATCATCGAAGGCTATACCGCGATGCTGAACGCCCCGGCGCTCGGCTACGACCTCGTCGCCTTCTGCATGGTCGGGCTCAAGCACCAGTCGGAGGCGAACCTCAAGGCCTTTGCCGCCGCGACGGGCGAATGGCCGATGGTGCGTCAGGCCTGGATGGTCTCGGGCGACAGCGATTTCCTCTTGCACTGTGTCGCCGAAAACCTCACGCGCTTCCAGGATTTCGTCATCGAGGAACTGACCGCCAATGCGCAGGTCGATACCGTGCGCACCATGCTGACGATCCGCCAGGTCAAGAAGGTCGGGCTGGTCGAGCTTTAGCGCAATACCAGCTAAAGTGCGAAGCGGTTCTGCGTCCGGAATTGCGCCGGAACTCTAGCTCGCCCGCCAGCGCTTCAGGATTTCCTCCGCCAGCCCGGGCGTCGAATTGACCGGTTTGGCATGGCCGTGCGCGGGTTCCTCCGGAAACCGGCAGATGACGGTCTCCTGCGACAGGGCGGCGATGAGCCTGTCGATCTTCGCATGGCCGCCGGACGGGTGGAAGATCTGCACGGGCACGCCCAGCGCGGCCGCCTCGCCCACCATGTTGGTCGAATCGGCGGTGACGACGATCTCGTCCGCCCATGAGAGGTAGGCAAGGAGCGGGTTCTCCCCCGTCCCGTCCCAGAAGCGCACCCCGGGGCGGTTGCCGAGGCCGGAGAGGGCGTTGGCGAGCGGTGCCGGCGTGCGGCGCGACGTGGTGATCATCAGTCCGCAGCCATCCTCCAGCCTTGCTTCGAGACCGCGAAGGAACCGGTCGTTGTCGGCGTCCGTGAACCGATGGTGCCGGCTGTCGCCCCCGACGAGCACGGCGACCCTCGGTCGGGGCAGGGGGGCGAGCGCCTCCGCAAAGGCGGCATGCGCGTCTGCCAGCCGTTCCGGGGAAAGCCGGTTGGGCGCGGTGGTGACGACGAGGACATTTGCGCCGCGGGGCGCATCATGCTGCTGCACGATAAGAAGGTCCGCGCCGTGCCGCCGGGTCCGGGGATCCTTGAAGAGCACGCAGAAGGTCGCGGGCGCCAGCGCCTTCAGCCGGCGCAGATAGGGCACCGCGCGCCGGCCCGTGGCAAGGCAGATGTCCGGAAAGGGCGGGGCGAGCGGCGAGCCGGCCTTCGCGGGCGCATCCTTCGGGTCGATCGGGCCCCGTGGCATCAGCCAGGTGAAAGCACGCCGCGGCGCCACGCGCCGCAGGACCGGTACCGATCCCATGGCCTCCGCAAGGCCGATCAGCGGCTGCTCGTCGCCGGCCTTGCCGTCGGTCAGAACCCAGACGACGGGAGGGGCGCCCTTCGCCATCTCAGCGCCGCGGCCCCGCCATCAGCCGCTCATAGGCGGAAAACTCCTTCTCCAGCATCTGCCGGGTGGTGAAGTTGGCGAGCACATGCGCCCGGCCGTTCGCGCCCATGGCCTTCAGACGGCCCGGGTCGGCAAGCGCCTCTTCAAGGGCGTCGGCAAGCGCGGCGGCGTCGCCGGGCGGCACGAGCCAGCCGGTCCTGCCGGGCAGGACCGTCTCCCGGCTGCCCCCGTGATCGGTGGCGATCACAGGCGTGCCCATTGCCTGCGCCTCGATCGCCGCCCGGCCGAAGGCTTCCGGATCGGTCGAGGCCGAAACCGCAAGATCGGCGGCGGCGAGGATCGCGGGAATATCCCGCCGGCTGCCCGTGAAGGTGACGCGGCCGTCGAAGCCGAGCCGTGCGATGTCGCACTGGAGCTCGGCGACCAGCGCGTCCGAGCCGCCGCCGACGAAGGCGAGGCGAAGACCGGGACGATCGAGCCGGGCGGCGGCCTCCAGCAGCACGGCATGGCCCTTCCACCGCGTGATGCGGCCGACCATCACCACCAGCGGGCCGTCAGCCGAGGCGCCGAGCTCGCTGCGCAGGGCCGCCCGTGTTTCGGCCGATATGGCGGCGGGATCGAAGAGCTCCGGCTCGACGCCGCGCGGTGCGACGACGACGCGCGCCTGCGGAAAACCGTAGACGGTGACGATGTGGTCACGAATGAACCCGGAATTCGCGATGACCAGCGGCGCGCGCAGCATGACGCTGTTGTAGAAGCGCTTCAGGGCGTTGCCGTGGCTGTAGACGCCGTGGAAGGTCGTGACGAAACGCACCGGCCGGCGCGCCAGGCGGCAGGCGAGAAGGCCGACCCAGGCCGGCACGCGGCTGCGGGCATGGATGATGTCGATGCCCTCGGCATCGACCAGCCGTGCGACGGCCCGTGCGGCCGAAATGGCGGAAAAAGGCGACTTCTTTCCGACCGGCAGCGTGACGTGCCTGGCGCCCGCGGCCTCCGCGGCGGCGACGAGCGGGCCGCCTGCGCTGGCGATCCAGTTCGGCAGGCCGAGCGTGCCAAGATGGCCGGCCATTTCGACGGCACTGCGTTCCACGCCGCCATCGCCGAGGGCCGGGAGGAGCTGGAGAACGCGCGGTCCGGTGGTCGTCTGTGCTTCCGGCGGAGGCATCAGGAAATCCTCGATCTTGTGCTGCCAGGTCTGTTCGCGGGCATGGCGGGCGGCATTCTCGCCGAGCCGGAGCCGGAAGTCACGGTCGCCGAGCAGCGCGTCCAGCGCCGCCGTCACCGAGGCCGGATCGGCGCCGTCGCACAGAAGCCCCGTCTCGCCGTCGTGCACGGCATCCGCCGCCCCGCCGTCGCGGCCGGCAAGAGCCGGCACGCCATACCAGGCCGCCTCCAGATAGACGAGGCCGAAGCCTTCGACGGAATTGCCCTCGCGGCGCGCGGGCATGGCAAAGACGTCGGCGCGTGCCAGGAGGGCGGCCTTTTCCGCGTCCGACACGCGGCCGTGGAAGATGACCGCGTCGGCGATGCCGGCGTCTTTCGCGAGGCCTTCGAGCCGGGCGCGGTCCGCGCCGTCGCCGGCGACGTGCAGGGTCAGGCCGGGATAGGCCGGATGCAGGGCCGCGACGGCCTCGATCAGCCGGTCCACGCCCTTGCGCGGCTCCAGCCGGCAGAGCGTCACGACCTGCAAGCCGTCGCCATAGGCCCTCCGCAGCGCCTCCAGCCGCTCGGGATCGGCCGCCGCCTGCGCCGGCACGGTGGGGGTGACGGTGCGCACCCGGCCGGCCGCCACATAGGGCGCGGCAAGGCCGGCGGTGAAGCTGGAATTGGCGATGACGTCCCTCGCCTTGGCCATGGCCGCCAGGATGCGCCGCGCCTTGCGCCGCGACGGGGCCGCGGGGAACTCCATGCCATGGGCGAGCACGGTGACGGGAACGGTGTCTATCGTGAGATTCTCGGCGCTCTTCCAGGTGTCGGTGATGATCCGGTCGTAGGTGCCGGAGCGGACAAGCCTTGCGGCGTCCCGCGCCTTGCGCCAGCGCCGCAGCGGCTTCCAGCCGGAGAAGCGCTTGATGCGGTAGGGGCGGCTTCCATCCGCGGCGTCCGGATCGTCGTCGGCCAGCACGGTGACGGTGTGGCCGCCCTCCTGCAGGGCAAGCGCCATCGAGCCCATCATGTTCTCGATCCCGCCGACGACCGGCGGGAAGCATTGCGTGAGTATGAGGATGTTCATGGGATGTGGGGCTCGAAAATGCGGCGTGTTCGCGGAACTCCTACCACCGGCCGGCGATATGGTCTATGGAGGCGCCGGCGCTCAATCGGCGCGGTCCAGAGGAGATGATGCGGATGCAGACGATCGTATGCATGAAATGGGGCACGCGCTATCCGGCGGACTATGTCAACCGCCTGTGGTCCATGATCAAGCGTAACACGGTGCGTCCGACGCGGCTCGTCTGCTTCACGGAGGATGCCGAGGGCATCGATCCCGCGGTCTCCGTCTTCCCGCTGCCGCCGATCACCATTCCCGAGCGCGTCGCCTGGAAGCCGTGGCGCAAGATCTCGCTTTGGCAGGCCCCGCTGGCAGACCTCGAAGGTGACGTGCTGTTCGTCGATCTCGACGTGGTCATCACCGGGCCGCTCGACGATTTCTTCGATTATGCGCCGGGCAAGTTCTGCATCGCCGAGAACTGGACGCAGCCCGGCCAGGGCATCGGCAACACCTCGGTCTATCGCTGGACGGTCGGCACCAACACGCATATCTACGACGATTTCGTCCGCGATCCGGACGCCAAGATCAACAAGCACACGATCTCGCAGCGTTACGTCTCCGCCGCGGTCGACACCATGACCTACTGGCCGGCGGAATGGTGCGTCAGCTTCAAGCACACGCTCCTGCCGCGCTGGCCGCTGAACTTCTTCAAGGACGTGCCGCTGCCCGCTGGCACCCGCATCGTCGCGTTCACCGGCAAGCCCGACCCCGACGAGGCCGTGATCGGCCAATGGCCGGTGAAGGCCTGGTGGAAGAAGGCCTACAAGCACGTCCGGCCGACGCGCTGGATCGACGAGAACTGGCGCTGAGGCGCGCCGGCCTCTAGAACATTTTCGGTGAATTCCGGTTCACCGAAAATGTTCTGGATTCTTGTTTTTGCCGCATTATCCGACGCCGAAGCGACTTCGCTTCAGCTGGAAATGCTCTGGCGGCCGAGCGTGTCGAGATACCAGCGATAGGCGCGGTCGATGCCCTCGCGGAGCTCCGTGGCGGGTTTCCAGCCCATCGCCGCCAGCTTGGCATTCGACATCAGCTTGCGCGGCGTGCCGTCCGGCTTGGAGGGATCGGTCTCGATCCGGCCCGTAAAGCCGACGACCTCGGCGACGAGCGTCATGAGGTCGAGGATGGCGATGTCCTCGCCCGAGCCGACATTGACGTGCTCGTAGTCCTCGTAATGCTTTAGCAGGAAGACCAGCGCATCGGCGCAATCCTCGCTGAACAGGAATTCGCGGCGCGGCGAGCCGGTGCCCCAGATCGTCACATGGTCGAGGCCGGCAAGCTTCGCCTCATGCGCCTTGCGGATCAGCGCCGGCAGCACATGGCTGGTCTCAAGGTCGAAATTGTCGTTCGGGCCGTAGAGATTGGTCGGCATGGCCGAGATGAAACGGGCGCCGTGCTGCTTCATATAGGCTTGGCAGAGCTTGATGCCGGCGATCTTGGCGATGGCGTACCATTCGTTGGTCGGCTCCAGCGCGCCGGTCAGGAGCGCGCTCTCGGTGATCGGCTGGTCCGCGAATTTCGGATAGATGCAGCTCGAGCCGAGGAAGAGCAGCTTCTCGACGCCGGCCTCGTGCGCCGCCTTGATGACATTCATCTCCATGGCGAGATTGCGCTGGAGGAAGTCCACGGGCGCGCGGTCGTTGGCGAGGATGCCGCCGACCTTCGCCGCCGCCATCACCACCGCCTGCGGCCGCTCGGCCGTAAAGAAGCGCTCGACATCCGCCTGGCGCTCCAGGTTCACCGCATCGCGCGGCGCGGTCAGCACCGTGCAGTTATCGGCCGCCAGCCGCTTGGCGACGGCGCTGCCGACCATGCCGCGATGGCCGGCGACGAAGACGCGTTTTCCCGCAAGGTCGTACATTCAGGGACGGCCCTTTTCCGCAAAGTCTTTCCGCATGAGCTTCAGGTCCTCCCGCACCATTTCGCGGGCAAGCTCGTGCGCGCCCGTTTCATGGCGCCAGCCGAGCACCCGTTCGGCCTTCGAGGGATCGCCGAGCAGGAGATCGACCTCCGTCGGGCGGAAGTAGCGCGGGTCGATGGAAACGAGCTGCCTGCCCGTCGCCGCGTCGAAACCCTTCTCGTCGATGCCCTTGCCCTCCCAGCGGATGGTGATGCCGGCCTCGGCGAAGGACCATTCGGCGAACTGGCGCACGGTGGTCGTCTCGCCGGTCGCCAGCACGTAGTCGTCGGCCTCCGCCTGTTGCAGCATCAGCCACATGCCGCGCACATATTCCCTCGCATGGCCCCAGTCACGCTTGGCGTCGAGATTGCCGAGGAAGAGCTGGTCCTGCTGGCCGAGCGTGATGGCGGCGACGGCGCGGGTGATCTTGCGCGTCACGAAGGTCTCGCCGCGCAGCGGGCTTTCATGGTTGAAGAGGATGCCGTTCGAAGCATGCATGCCATAAGCTTCGCGGTAGTTGACGACGATCCAGTAGGCGTAGAGCTTCGCCGCCGCATAGGGCGAGCGGGGATAGAAGGGCGTCGTCTCGCTTTGCGGCACGTCCTGCACCTTGCCGTAGAGCTCGGACGTGGAGGCCTGGTAGAAGCGCGTCTTCTTTTCGAGGCCGAGGATGCGGATCGCCTCCAGCATGCGCAGCGTGCCGATGGCGTCGGCATTGGCCGTATACTCCGGCGTCTCGAAGCTCACCTGCACATGGCTCTGGGCGGCGAGGTTGTAGATCTCGTCCGGCTGGGTCTGCTGCACGATGCGCACGAGGTTCGTCGCGTCCGTCATGTCGCCGTAGTGCAGGAAAAGCTGCGGGTCCGGCTCGTGCGGATCCTCGTAGATGTGCTCGATGCGGCCCGTGTTGAAGGAGGAGGAGCGGCGCTTGATGCCGTGCACGATATAGCCCTTGTCGAGCAGCAACTGCGCGAGATAGGCGCCGTCCTGGCCCGTCACACCCGTTATCAAAGCCACCGGTTTCTTGGACACGTCTGTTCTCCAGGATGAATGCGGGTTTTAGAGCAGGCCTTTGTCGGAGCCGTTCAGCGTGTCAGCAGGCCGGCAATGCGGTTTTTCAGGTGAAGCGCCTCGCGGAAGAGGAAATCGCCGGCCGTCAGCAGCGGGTGGCCCTGCCGCGCCGCGCGCTGGCTCTTCAGCACGGCCTTGCCGTCGCCTTTCGGCCTGGTACCGTTCTTCTCCACCACATCGGCGATCAGTGCGACGAGATTGTGATCCTCCAGCACGCGCCGGCGCGCCTCGCGGATGGCAGGCAGCCGCTTCTCATATTCGTTGTTGTCGATCGCTTCGCGCATAATCCGATACGCCTCGTCCGGCTTGCGGATGTCGATGGCGATGAAGCTGTCGGCCGGAAAATAATCGGCAGCGTTCGGCGCGCCGAAATAGAAGGGCAGGGATAGGCCGAGGAAGGGGTCGGCCAGCTTCTCCGTGAAGTGGTGCGGGGCGAGGTGGTTCTCGATGGCGATATGGTACTTGTAGGGATCGATCGCTTCCGCCTTGTCGTCCACCGGCGTATGGCCGCGGCCGAAGACGTCGAGATCCGGCATGCGAGCGGCCATGGCCTGGGTGAAATCGTAGCGCAGGCGATGCAGCGTGTGGCCCTGCCGCTTCGTCGAGCAGACCGTGCCGATGACCCTGGTCTTTTCCGGAAAATGGCCGGCGATCTCGTCGGCGGTCATCAGGTGGCGGCTGCCTTCGCCGTAGAACCAGCGCAGGCCCGCCTGGCTCCAGATGCGGCCGGGATGGTGGAGCGCAAAGGGCTCCTGGCTCGTCACCACATGGCCGAACTGCCGCGTGAAGGCGCGGCCGTAGATCTTGATGCCCGACGGCTCCGTGGTGAAGAGGATGGTGTTCTCGGGCGCACAGGCGAGCTCTTCCACCCGCATCGAGCGGCGCTCGCTGCCGGCCGACGGCAGGTTCTCGTAGACCGCCAGCCAGTCGTAGTCGCGCGCCTCGGGATCGAAGGTGAAGGCGAGGCCGCGCGTCGCGGAGAAGCCGGACGGCACCTGCCGGGCAAGGGGGCTTATGCCGTGGGTCCGGTTGACCCGGTCCATGACCTTGACCACCGTCGCGGCGGTGCCGTTCTTCCCTGTGGAAAGCATGGGGCTCGCCTTGTCCGTCACCCCCAGGTGACAGCGAGGATCTCGTAGGCCTTGGAGCCGCCCGGCGCGTTCACCTCGATCGAATCGCCGACTTCCTTGCCGATGAGCGCGCGGGCGATCGGCGAGGAGATGGAGATGCGGCCCTGCTTCACGTCGGCTTCCTGGTCGCCGACGATCTGGTAGACCTTCTCCTCTTCGGTGTCCTCGTCGACGAGCTTCACCTTGGCGCCGAACTTGATCTTGGAGCCGGACATCTTGGAAAGGTCGATAACCTCGGCGCGCGCGACGAAGTCTTCCAGCTCCGTGATGCGGCCTTCATTGTGGCTCTGGGCTTCCTTGGCGGCGTGGTACTCGGCGTTTTCCGACAGGTCGCCATGGGCGCGTGCCTCGGCGATCGCTTCGATGATTCGCGGACGCTCTTCCTGCTGACGCCAGCGCAGTTCTTCCTGCAGCTTGACGAAACCGCCCTGAGTCATCGGTACCTTTTCAACCATTTTATCCCGTCCTTCAGCCCGCGCCGCCCAGGCTCCCGCCTGCGCGAACGCAAAAGAAAACGGTCTCCGGAGAGGAATCCCCGGAACCGTCGAAAGCGTTTGAACGGCCCTTATAGCAGATTGCGTCGTCCGAAAGCCAGTTTTTTCGCCGCAGGCGGACTTTCGCCCACAGAAGCGGGAACAATCACTCCGCGTTGCGGCCTGCCGCTTATCGCGGGAGGCGTGCAGGCCGCGGCGGTTGGGTGCGCATGACAAAGCCGGGCGATGCACGGCCGGGCTTGATGACACATCGCCCCACCGGCTGCCGTCATCCTCGGGTTCAACCCGAGGATCCGCGCGGCCGCCGAGCAGCCTGAAGCCGGGCCTCGCCCGGCTTTCGACGGCGCGTTTCAGTTTCAGAAATAGGCCTGTAGCGGTCGTACTTCCAGCTGGCCCTGCTTCAGGGCCTTGATCGCCTGGGCGGCGGCTTCGGCGCCGGCCATGGTCGTGTAATAGGGCACCTTCTGCATCAGCGCGGCGCGGCGCAGCGACTTCGAATCCGAGATCGCCTTGTTGCTGTCCGTCGTGTTGATGACGAGGCTGACCTGGCGGTTGCGGATGGCGTCCTCGACATGCGGGCGGCCTTCCTGCACCTTGTTGACCTTGGTCGCTTCGATGCCCTTTTCGGCGAGGAAGCGGGCGGTGCCCGAGGTCGCCATGACCTTGAAGCCGATTTCCGTCAGCAGGCGCACAGCCGTCAGCACGCGGTCCTTGTCTTCGTCACGCACGGAGACGAAGACCGTGCCTTCGCGCGGCAGGTCGACGCCGGCGCCGAGCTGGGACTTGGCGAAGGCGAGCGCGAAGTCGGTATCGAGGCCGATGACCTCGCCGGTCGAGCGCATTTCAGGCCCAAGCAGCGTATCGACGCCCGGGAAGCGGGCGAAGGGGAACACGGCCTCCTTGACGGCGATGTGCTTCAGGTTGCGCGGGTCGGGCTTCTCGCCATAGGCGGCAATCGCGGCGTCGAGCGTCTCGCCGGCCATGACGCGGGCGGCGATCTTGGCGATCGGCGCGCCGATGGTCTTCGCCACGAAAGGCACCGTGCGCGAGGCACGCGGGTTCACTTCGAGCACGTAGATCGTGCCGTCCTTGATGGCGTATTGCACGTTCATCAGGCCGCCGACATTCAGCGCCTTGGCCAGCGCCTTCGTCTGGCGCTCCAGCTCGTCGACGGTCTCGTTTGACAGCGTGTGGACCGGCAGCGAGCAGGCCGAGTCGCCCGAATGGATGCCGGCTTCCTCGATATGCTCCATGATGCCGGAGACGAAGACTTGCCTGCCGTCGCAAAGCGCATCGACGTCGACCTCCACGGCATTCGACAGGTAGCTGTCGAAGAGCAGCGGGTTCTTGCCGAGCAGGGTGTTGATCTGGCCGGTCTTGTCGTTCGGGTAGCGCTGCTTGATATCTTCCGGCACCAGTTCCGGCACCGTGTCGAGCAGGTAGGTCTGGAGCTGGCCTTCCGAATGGATGATCTGCATGGCGCGGCCGCCGAGCACGTAGGACGGGCGCACGACGAGCGGGAAGCCGATCTCGCCGGCCACGAGGCGCGCCTGTTCGACCGAATAGGCGATGCCGTTGTTCGGCTGGGTAAGGTCGAGCTTCTGGAGGAGCTTCTGGAAGCGGTCGCGGTCTTCGGCAAGGTCGATCATGTCGGGCGCGGTGCCGAGGATCGGGATGCCGTTCTTCTCCAGCGCTTCGGCGAGCTTCAGCGGCGTCTGGCCGCCGAACTGCACGATGACGCCGACGACTTCGCCGTTGGTCTGCTCGGCCTTGAGGATTTCGATGACGTCCTCGGCCGTCAGCGGCTCGAAATAGAGCCGGTCGGACGTGTCGTAGTCGGTCGAGACGGTTTCCGGGTTGCAGTTGACCATGATCGCCTCATAGCCGGCATCCTTCAGCGCGAAGGCGGCGTGGCAGCAGCAATAGTCGAACTCGATGCCCTGGCCGATGCGGTTCGGGCCGCCGCCGAGGATGACGACCTTCTTGCGATCCGAAATGCCGGCTTCCGAGCGCGTGGCCCCGGCAAACGGGGTTTCGTAGGTCGAATACATATAGGCGGTCGGCGAGGCGAATTCGGCGGCGCAGGTGTCGATGCGTTTGAAGACCGGGCGCACATCGAGCCGGTTGCGCAGTTCCGCGATTTCCTTCGGGCGCTTGCCCGAAAGGGTGGCGAGGCGCGCATCGGAGAAGCCCATGGCCTTGAGCATGCGCAGGTTCTCGGCGTCCTCGGGCAGGCCGTGTTCGCGGATGCGGGCCTCCATGTCGACGATGGCCTTGAACTGCTCGAGGAACCACGGGTCGATCTTCGAGCCCTCGTGCACCTCTTCCAGCGAAAGGCCGAGGCGCAGCGCCTGGGCGACCATGCGCAGGCGGTCCGGCGTCGGCGTGGAGATGGCGGCGCGGATGGCGTTCCTGTCGTTGCCGTCGCCAAGGCCCGGGATTTCGATCTCGTCGAGGCCGGTCAGGCCGGTTTCGAGGCCGCGCAGTGCCTTCTGCAGCGATTCGGCGAAGGTGCGGCCGATGGCCATGACCTCGCCGACCGATTTCATGGCGGTGGTCAGCGTCGGCTCCGCGCCGGGGAATTTTTCGAAGGCGAAGCGCGGGATCTTCGTCACCACATAGTCGATCGACGGTTCGAAGGACGCCGGGGTCGCGCCGCCGGTGATGTCGTTCTCCAATTCGTCCAGCGTGTAGCCGATGGCGAGCTTTGCCGCGATCTTGGCGATCGGGAAGCCGGTCGCCTTGGAGGCGAGCGCCGAGGAGCGCGAGACGCGCGGGTTCATCTCGATGACGACGAGGCGGCCATTGGCAGGATTGACGGCGAACTGCACGTTCGAGCCGCCGGTCTCAACCCCGATCTCGCGCAGCACCGCGATCGAGGCGTTGCGCATGATCTGGTATTCCTTGTCCGTCAGGGTGAGGGCAGGGGCAACCGTGATCGAATCGCCCGTGTGCACGCCCATCGGGTCGATGTTCTCGATGGAGCAGATGATGATGCAGTTGTCCGCCTTGTCGCGGACGACCTCCATCTCGTACTCCTTCCAGCCGAGCACCGACTCCTCGATCAGCACTTCCGTCGTCGGCGAGGCGTCGAGGCCGGAATTGACGATCTCGAAGAATTCCGAGCGGTTATAGGCGATGCCGCCGCCGGTGCCGCCCAGCGTGAAGGACGGGCGGATGATGGCGGGCAGGCCGATCTCGTCGAGCGCCTGTGCGCCGATCGCCATGGCGTGGCTCATATAGCGCTGCTTGCGGTCGGTCTCGCCGAGGTTCCACTGGTTTTCCAGCTCGTCCAGCGCCTTGTCCAGCGCATCGCCGGAAAGCTCGGCCTTCAGCTTGGCGCGCTCGGCCTCATGAACCTTGCGGTCCTTGTCCTTGATCTCGGTGGCGTTCGCCAGCATCGATTTCGGCGTTTCGAGGCCGATCTTGGCCATGGCCTCGCGGAAGAGCGCGCGGTCCTCGGCCTTGTCGATGGCTTCCGGCTTGGCGCCGATCATCTCGACATTGTAGCGGTCGAGCACGCCCATGCGCTTGAGGGAGAGGGCGGTGTTGAGCGCCGTCTGGCCGCCCATGGTGGGCAGCAGGGCGTCGGGGCGCTCCTTGGCGATGATCTTGGCGACGACCTCGGGGGTGATCGGCTCGACGTAAGTGGCGTCGGCGAGGCCCGGATCGGTCATGATCGTCGCCGGGTTGGAGTTGACGAGGATGACGCGGTAGCCTTCCTCCTTCAGCGCCTTGCAGGCCTGGGTGCCGGAATAGTCGAATTCGCAGGCCTGCCCGATGACGATCGGCCCCGCGCCGATGATGAGGATCGATTTCAAATCTTGGCGCTTAGGCATCTCTCTATCCGTTCTCTTCGCTTCGGCCGCGTGCGCGAAAAAACCGGCATGGTGATGGGTTCACCGGCCGGGCGCGCAAAAAAGGTCTTTCAAGGCTAGAAGCGGCTTATAGGCAAATGCGGAGGCGAGCGGAACCCCGAAAATGGACCAATCGACAGGAAATATGCCGGCCCTTCGCGCCGGTTGCCTCAGGGCCGCGCGCCGTCGATATAGGCCTGGATCGAGCGGCCGACTTCCGCGACGAGGCGCTCGCGCGGCAGCGCCACGACGGGCGGCAGCTTGAGCACATAGCGGGTGAAGGCAAGGCCGAGGATCTGCGTCGCCACGAGGCCGGCGACGGCGGGCGCATCCGGCCCGGCAAGCCGCGCGATGGCGGGAGCGACCTGGGTCGCGAAGATCTCCCGCAGCCGCGCGGCGGCAAGATCGTTCGAGGCGGCCGAGCGCAGGGCGATCGGCAAGGCGGTGGTGCCGCCGTCGCCTTCCCAGACCGTGAGGAAGTGCCGCACCAGGGCCTCGCCCACCGCGTTGCGGGGAAGGGCGGTGAGGTCGGGCAGCCGCAGATCGAGATCCGCCGCGCGGGCGAACAGCGCGTCCTTGCCGCCGAAGTAGCGGATCACCATGGCCGGATCGATCGCGGCGGCGGCGGCGATGTCGCGCACCGTCGTGCCGTCATAACCCTTTTGCGCAAAGAGCAGCCGTGCGGCTTCGAGAATGGCCTCGCGGGTACGGTCGGACTTGGTTTTCTTCGCGGGAGAATCAGTCATGGTCAGAAAATGCCAACGCGTGTTGACAAATTCAAGCGCCCGGCATAAAAGTCAACACATGTTGATTTTTATGGAGTGCGAACCATGCTGCCGCAGGAAACCGATGTGCTGATCGTCGGGGCAGGGCCGACCGGCCTTGCGCTCGCCGTCACCCTGCAACAGGCGGGCGTGCGGCCCGTCATCGTCGACCGCCTTGCGGCCGGCCAGAACACCTCGCGCGCCGCGGTCATCCATGCCCATACGCTGGAGGTGCTGGAACGGCTCGGCGTCACGGAAGACCTGGAGCGCCGCGGCTTGCCGCTCACCCGCTTTGCCTTGCGCGACCATGACCGGGCGCTGCTGGAGCTCGATTTCTCCACATTGCCGTCGCGCTATGCCCAGATCCTGATGATCCCGCAGGACGAGACCGAGGCGATCCTTGCCGACCGGTTGGCAAGCCTCGGCGGCGCCGTCGCGCGGGGCGTCACGGCGACGCGGATCGAGCGCGATGCGGCGGGGGCGGTGGTCCATGTCGAGACGCCGGAGGGGCCGCAGGCCATCCGCGCCCGTTATGTCGTCGGCGGCGACGGCATGCACAGCGTCGTGCGCGAGGCCGCGGGCATCGCCTTCGACGGGGAGAGCGCTGCCGGTTCCTTCGTCCTTGCCGATGTCCATATGGACTGGGCCCTGAGCACGGAGGTGACGCTGTTCTTCTCGCCGGAAGGCATGGGCGTCGTCGCGCCGCTGCCGGCAAATCGCTACCGCATCGTGGCGCCCGTCGAGGATGCCCCCGAAGCGCCGGACGCGGCTTTCGTGCAGGCGCTGCTCGATGCCCGCGGCCCGCGCAAGTCGCCGGGCCGCGTGCGCGAGGTCCTCTGGAGTTCGCGTTTCCGCGTGCATCACCGCGTCGCCGCGCGCTATCGGTCAGGCCCGTTCTTCGTCATGGGCGATGCCGCCCATGTGCACAGCCCGGCCGGCGGGCAGGGCATGAATACGGGGCTTGTCGATGCCGTCGTGCTGGGACAGTTGCTGGCGGACGTCATCGCCGGCAGGGCGCCGGACACGACTCTCGACCTCTATGAGGAGAAACGCCGTCCCGCCGCGGCGGAGGTGCTGGCGCTCGCCGACCGCCTGACGCGGATCGCGACCATGCGCAGCCTTGCCGGCCGTATCCTGCGCAACCTCGTCCTGCGCCTTCTCGGTGCATCGCCGGTCTTCCGCCGCAAGCTGGCGCTCAACCTCTCCGGCCTCGCCCGCAAGGGGCTCGGGATGGTTCCCCGACGCTAGGCTGCGTTGCTTGCCCCTCATCCCCCTGCCGGGACCTTCTCCCCTCAAGCGGGGAGAATGGGGAAAACGGCGAACCCATCGCTCCTCTCCCCGCTTGCGGGGAGAGGATGCCGGCAGGCAGGTGAGGGGCCGCGCGCTGCCGCGCCTGCCCATTCACTCCGTCGCCAGAAGCCCCGGCAGCTCCTTCAGGATGCTGTCCCGCGCGCGCAGGCTCGTGCGCGGCTCCTGCTTCTTCTCGTCCTGGATGAGGCGGGCGAAGACGACGGTGCGGTCGTCGCGGCGGGCCCAGCCGACATACCAGCCCCACGGCCGGGCATAGTCGAAATTGCCGTCGGCCTTGCGGGGATAGGCCATGCCGGTCTTGCCCTGCGCGCCCCAGCCGTGGGCAAGGTCGCGCCGCTCGAGGATTTCCATCGCCCGGTCCATCGCATCGGCGGAGACCGGCAGTTCGTGGTTCACCAGCTTCTTCAGGAAGGCCACCTGCTCGCGCGGCGAGATCTTCAGCGAGGAGGCGATCCAGGCGCGCTCCAGCCCGTTGTCCTTGCCCGGGTCGCCTGCCATGTCGGCATTGCCGTAGCCGAAGGCATCGGCATAGTCGCGCAGCTGCTCGTAGCCGAGGAATGCGGTGATGCGCTGCGAATACCAGACGATGGAAAACTCCATCCAGCGCTTCGGCGTTGCCGGCTGGCGCCAGGCATCGCCGCCCCAGTCCGGATCGCCCTTCATGAAGGGCAGGACCGGTTCGTCCGCGTCTTCCAGGAAGCCGGAATCGTAGCCCATCACGGCGAGCGGCACCTTGAAGGTGGAGGCGGGCGTCACGCGGCTCTCGCAGTCTCCCTTTTCCAGGATGACCTCGTCACTCGCCGCATCGGCGACGATCGTACAAATAATGCGGGCTTCGGCCGGCGCGCTGAAGCCTGCGGCCAGCAGGATGCCGACCGCGAAAAGACGCATGTCCATCACGTTTTCCTCGAAATTTGAATGGCTTGTGCATTCTGGATAGCAGTGCTTTGATGCGCTGGCAAAAGATCAATACTGGTCTCAGCCATTAGGAAAATTGGGGCTTTGCCATGGTTCGGCCATATCTGCCGCTGAACGCCTTCCGCGCCTTCGAGGCCTCCGCCCGCCATCTCAGCTTCACGCGGGCGGCGATCGAGCTGAATGTCACGCAGGCGGCGGTCAGCCACCAGGTCAAGAGCCTGGAGGAGCAGCTGAACGTCGTGCTCTTCAAGCGCCTGCCGCGCGGGCTGATGATCACGGCGGAGGGGGAGAGCCTGCTGCCGGTGCTGCGCGACAGTTTCGACCGCATGGCCGATGCGGTGGAGCGCTTTCGCGGCGGCCATGTGCGGGAAATCCTGACGGTCGGCGCCGTCGGCACCTTCGCCGTCGGCTGGCTGCTGCCGCGGCTTGCCGCGTTCCGCGAGCGCCATCCCTTCGTGGAGGTGCGGCTGTCCACCAACAACAACCGCGTCGACCTTGCCGCCGAGGGGCTCGATTTCGCCATCCGCTTCGGCGCCGGCGCCTGGCACGGCACGGATGCGGTGCGCCTTTTCGATGCGCCGCTCTCCGTGCTTGCCATCCCCGCTGTCGCGCGCGATCTCAGGGAGCCGGCGGACCTGCTCGGCCTGACGCTGCTGCGCTCCTACCGCCGCGACGAATGGACCCGCTGGTTCGAGGCCGCCGGCCTGCCGCGCACGCCGCCGCCGCAGAATGCCATCGTCTTCGACACCTCGCTCGCCATGATGGAGGCCGTGCTGCAGGGCGCCGGCGTCGGCCTTGCCCCGCCGCTGATGTTCTCGCGCCTTCTGGCGGCCGGCGCCGTCGTCCAGCCGTTCGAGACGAGCCTTGCGCTCGGAAGCTACTGGCTCACCCGCCTGCAATCGCGCAGCCTCACCCCCGCCATGGCCGCCTTTTCGGCCTGGCTGGCCGAGGCGGTGGCGCAGGAGGGGCTGGGCTAGGTCTTCAGGCCCGGCATGACCAGGACCTTCACCTCGCCCGGCCGCGGCGGGTTGGCGACGGCGTCCGGCAGGTCGTCGAGGCCGATGCGGCGGGAGATAAGGCGATCGACCGCGATCGTGCCGGAGGCGATCAGCGCCGCGGCGCGGCCATGGGTGAAAGGGTTGAGGAAGGAGGTGAGGATTTTCACCTCGCGGAAGAGCAGGTCGAAGGGCTCGAATTCCACCGTTTCGCCCTGCGGCAGCACGCCGAGGATGACGACCGTGCCGCCGTTGCGGGCAAGTTTCGGCGCCTCGGCCACGGTCTCGGCAACGCCCGCGCATTCGATGACGACATCGGCGCCGCCGGGCAGAAGGCCAGCCTTGCCGGCTATGCCCTCGATGGTGTCGCCACTGCCCGGATCGAAGGAATGGGTGGCGCCGATCTCCTCGGCGAGTTTCCGGCGCACGGCCTGGCGGGTGACGAGGATGACCGTGGTTGCGCCGGCAAGGCGGGCGAGCTGCACGACCAGCATGCCGATCACCCCGCCGCCCAGCACCACGACGGTGCTGCCGGGTTTGATGCCGGCCATGTCGGTGCCGTGCAGGCAGCAGGCGAGCGGTTCGCAGAAGGCGCCGTGCTCCGGCGGCAGCGAGAGCGGCAGTTGATAGGCCTGCTTCTGCGGCACCAGCACATAGTCGGCAAAGCCGCCGTCGCGGTGGATGCCGATCGCCTGCAGGTTCCCGCACAGATTGACGCGGCCGCGCCGGCATTGCGCGCAGCGGCCGCAATGGATGTTCGGATCGCCGGTGATGCGCATGCCGGGGCGGACATCGATGACGGCCTTGCCGACGGCCTCGACGATGCCGGAGAATTCATGGCCGAGCGTCACCGGCGGCCGGCAGGGAAACTCGCCGTGGAAGAGGTGGCGGTCCGTGCCGCAGATGCCGGCCGCCTCGATCCGGACCAGAAGATCGTCCGGGCCGGGCTCCGGCTTTTCCACCGTGCGTACGAAGAATTCGCCGATCGCCTCCAGCCGCGCCGCTTTCATGCCGTCCTCCCGTTCTCCCCAGGAGAGATAGGAGCCGCAACGGCGCGGCCGGTCAAGGCCCGCTCCGTCTTCACGTCAGGTTGCGGCGACGCTCCAGCTCGGCATCCGTCGGCGTGTCGAACTCGAAGGAGCCCGTCGTCACCTCGCCGGCGCGGGCATATTTGCTGATGACGATGCCGTTCTCGCTGGCGCGCGAATTCACCAGCGTCAGGGCCCGCGGGAAGGAGGCGTCGCCGAACAGCCGCTTGCCCTTGCCGAGAATGACCGGGAAGGTGAAGACGTTGATCTCGTCGATGAGATCATTCTCGAACAGCGTCTTGAGAAAGTCGGTCGACCCCTGCGTCAGGAGGTCCGGCCCGTCCTCGCTCTTCAGCGCCTTGACGGCGGCAAGCGCGTCCGGGCCGAGCACATGGCTGTTCTGCCAGGTGGTCCTGAAGGCCGGGTTTCGGGTCGCGACATATTTGTTGATGCGATCGAAGAGCGGGCCGATCGGATCATCGGCGCCGGCATAGGGCCAGTGAGCGGCAAAGATGTCGTAGGTCTTGCGGCCGAGCAGCAGGTCGAAGGGTTTTGCGAAAAGTTCATCGATCGTCGCACCGGCCGTCTCGTCGAAGAACGGGGCGACCCAGCCGCCGAACCTGAAGCCGCCGACCGGGTCCTCCTCCGGTCCGCCCGGCGCCTGCATGACGCCGTCGAGGCTGACGAAGGCGCCGACAATGATCTTTCGCATGGATCTTCTCCCGATGGTTTGATGGCCTGATATCTAGAGACGCAGGACGGGACGGCGATCCGACAGACACGCGAAAATTTACCCCCAGCGGGCGCGCACCGCTTCGACGCGGCTGCGGCTGACCGGCACTTCCTGCCCGTCCTTCAGGAGGATCGCCAGCCGGCCCTCCGTGCGCAGCAGCTTGTCGACATGGGCGTCGGCCACGAAATGCGAGCGGTGCACCCTGAGGCCCGGCGTATCGCCGCATTCGGCCAGCGCATCGGAAAAGCGCAGCAGGATCAGCTCGCGGCCGCGGCTCGTCGTCACCTGCGTATAGTGGTCGGCGACCGTCATGTGCAGGATGGGGCCGCGGTTCTCCGGCCTGAGGCGGCGCAGCAGGGGGATTTCCGCCCGGTCTTCCGGAGCCGCGGCCGGCGACGGCGCGGTGGACAGCGCCTCGGCCTGCTTGCTGCCCATCGTCATGAAGGTGAGCGCGCAGAACAGCGCCGAGAGGAGAAGCCCCGTGGCGATGCTTTCGGCGATCCTTGCCGGGGTGGGCGTGCCGCCGAAGGTCATCAGACTGATCGCCTCCGTGGCCAGCCCCACCGGCACGCCGGCCACCAGCGTGCCGAGCGCCATGCGGGCGAGGAGGCCCGGCACCCTCTGCCGGAAAAGCGTGTTGACGGTGACGATGGCGAGGACGGCGATGGCCCAGGCGACGGCGTGCAGCACGAGCCAGAAGCCGAGCCGCGGCACGCTCGCCAGCCGCTCCGCCGTGCCATAGGGACCGGTCACCCAGAAGATCAGCACGACCGCGCCGAAGGTCGCCCAGAAGCGCGGGGCACTGAGGAAGACCTGCAGTTCACGAAGCGCGGATTGCAGGAGGGGGCGTTCCACGAAGTTTTCCGTCCGTTCGGGCCAAAGCGTTTGAGGCGGCCCGATCAATGGCGGAAGACGCTGGCGAATTCAACCGTCCCGGAGCCCGCCATGACCCTTGAGCCGCTTCTCGCCGCCCCCTTTGCCGTAAAGTTCCATGTCGCCACCGTCCTGCCGGCGGCGGTGCTGGGGGCCGTGCTGCTCGCCCGCCCCAAGGGCACGCCCGCCCATCGCCGCCTCGGCAAGGTCTGGCTGCTCCTGATGGTGCTGACGAGTTTTTCGACCTTCTTCATCCACGACCTGAAGACGGTCGGCGATTTCAGCCCGGTCCACCTGCTCTCCGTCTATGTCATTGCCGGAAGCGCCCTTGCGATCCGCGCCGCGCGCCGCCGCGATATCCGCGCGCACCGCGCCCATGTCGCCGGCATGTATTTCGGCGGCATCGTCGTTGCCGGGCTTTTCACGCTGGTGCCGAACCGGGTGATGGGCGCGATGATCTTCGACGGCGCCTCGGGCTTTGCGAGCGTGCTCGCGGCGGCCGTCGTCAGCATGCTCTTCGTTGCGGCCGGGGCCCTTGCGGCGCGCCAGGCGGGCTGGACGGAGCGTTTCGAGACGGTTTTCCGGCGGCGCTGAGGCTCCGCTTTTCGTTTTGCATGGCGGCGCGGCAGGCCCTATAAGTCGTTGCTGAGGAACGAATTCATGCGGTGAGCGTTCGTCGGCAATCAATTCGGGGAAATGCGCCATGGAATGGAAAGGTCGTCGCCAGTCGAGCAATATCGAGGACCAGCGCGGAGCCGGTCGCTCGGCGGGAGGCAGCAACCCGTTCGGCCGCGGCAATGGCGGCTTCCGCATCCCGATGGGCACCGGACGCCGCGCCGGCGGCGGCATGAGCATCGGCACCATCATCTTCCTCGTCGTCATCTATTTCGTCTTCAAGGCGATGGGCATCGACCTCCTGCAGGTGATGGGCGAGGGCGGCGGGCAGGTCAGCATGCCGGGCTTCGAGCAGACCGAAAGCGCAAGCCGCCGCACCTCCCCGCAGGAGGAGGAGACCAAGGCCTTCATGGCGACCGTTCTTGCCGAGACGGAGGATACCTGGAACGGCATCTTCCAGTCGGCCGGCGAGCGCTACGAGGAGCCGAAGATGGTGCTCTTCTCGGGCTCCGTGCAGTCGGCCTGCGGCTTCGCATCGGCGGCCTCCGGCCCGTTCTACTGCCCGGGGGACCGCAAGGTCTATCTCGACATGAGCTTCTTCGACGAGCTGGCAGGCAAGTTCGACGCGTCCGGCGACTTCGCGCAGGCCTATGTCGTCGCCCACGAGGTCGGCCACCATGTGCAGAACCTCACCGGCGTGCTGCCGCGCTTCAACCAGCAGCGCCAGCGCATGAGCGAGGTGGAGGCCAACCAGATGTCGATCCGCGTCGAGCTTCAGGCCGATTGCTATGCCGGCATCTGGGGCAAGTACACCGAGCAGAAGGGCCTTCTGGAGCGCGGCGACCTGGAGGAGGCGCTGAACGCCGCCACCCAGATCGGCGACGACACGCTGCAGAAGCGCATGCAGGGCTATGTCGTGCCGGAAAGCTTCAACCACGGCACGTCCGAGCAGCGTCGCCGCTGGTTCAAGCGCGGCTTCGACACCGGCCGGGTCGATGCCTGCGACACGTTCAAGGGCGACGTATGATCGAAGCGCCGGCGGCATTGCCGCCGTCGGCGAGCTTCAGGTCTTCCTCGACGATCAGGGCATATTTGGTCGCGTGCGTCAGGGCGATGGCGAGCGCGACCGCGAGCATCGGCACGGCGATCGCCAGGTTGCCGCGCAGCTGCCAGAAGAACGGCCGGTGCACCACCTTCACCCAGAGGAGAAGGGCAGCCGGCAGGCCGCCGAAGACCAGCATGTGAACGGCAAGGGAGAGCGGCTGGAGAGAGGCTTGCGGCCGGAAGACGCCGTCCTCGTCCATGAACCAGGCCGCCGCCGCCGCGAGAAGAAGGAGCGCCGCGAAGAGCGGCTTCATCACCCGTTTCCAGGAGACGGCGACGCAGGTGACGATGAAGAGGCAAAGGAAGCCGCCCGTCACCAGCGCGAGCGTGCCGGGGCGGGCGCCGAGCAGGGCCCAGCTCTCCATCCAGAAATCGCGGCTGGTGACAAGGAAGAGATAGAGGCCGGTCGCAAGGCTGACCGCCAGGCTGCCGAAGGCGGGCCTTGCGGCGGGAAAGCGGCGCTGAGCTGAGCGGCCCTGAACTGAGCGGAATGACATTGCCGGTCCTCGAACGCTGACATGCGGAGGACATATCTCGCCCCGCGCCGTTACCGGCGAATGACAAGCGGACCCCATCGCGCGCATTTCTCTCACGAGGAAGCTGACAATTCGCTGACGGCTCCCGCCCGTCGCGCCCGAAGCGGACAGGATTGGAGCGGGAACGGGCTGCCGGCCGCGGCCGCAGCCCGTCCCATGGCCTCAGGCCCGCTTTTCGCTGTCCATATGCGCCAGCATGGCGGCCGGGTAGCGCTCGCCCGCGGCGGCATCCTTCGGCATGGCGGCTTCGATCGCGGCGAGATCGGCCTCGGTGAGCGCGACCTGCTGCGCAGCCAGCGCCTCGGCCAGGCGATCGCGCCGCCGGGCGCCGACAAGCGGCACGATATCGGCGCCCTGCGCGGCGACCCAGGCGATGGCGAGCTGGGCGACGGTGGCGCCCTTCTCCTCCGCGACACGGCGCAGGGCCTCGACGAGCGCCAGGTTCCGGTCGATGTTGCCCTCCTGGAACCGCGGGCTCAGCGTGCGGAAATCGCCGCCTGCCGTTTCGCCCTTCTGCCAATGTCCGCTGATCAGGCCGCGCGACAGCACGCCATAGGCGGTGACCGCGATGCCGAGCGCCCGGCAGGTCGGCAGGATGTCGTCCTCGATGCCGCGCGAGATCAGCGAATATTCGATCTGCAGATCGACGATCGGATGGACGGCCGCCGCCCGGCGGATCGTTTCCGAGCCCACTTCGGAAAGCCCGATATGGCGGATGTAGCCGGCCTTCACGAGGTCGGCGAGCGCGCCGATCGTCTCCTCGATCGGCACAGCCGGGTCGAGACGGGAGGGACGGTAGATGTCGATATGGTCGGTGCCGAGCCTTTGCAGGGAGTAGGCGAGGAAGTTGCGGATCGCCGCGGGGCGGGAATCGTAGCCGCTCCAGGCGCCGTCCGGCCCGCGCAGCGCGCCGAACTTCACGCTGAGCAGCACGTCCTCGCGGCGGCGCTCCTTCAGCGCTTCGGCGATCAGCATCTCGTTGTGGCCCATGCCGTAGAAATCGCCGGTGTCGAGAAGGGTGATGCCGGCGTCGAGCGCGGCATGGATGGTGGCGATGCTTTCTGCCCGGTCGGCGGGGCCATACATGCCGGACATGCCCATGCAGCCGAGCCCGATGGTGGAAACGACGGGGCCGGTCTTGCCGAGGGTGATGGTCTTCATGGGGTTTCTCCTGTTCGCTGCCTTTCGGTCGATGCTCTTTTACCGCCATCGCGGTTGTGCGATAATCCGATCCATCCCGAACAAGTCGTGCGGTTTTTCGAACAATGAGCCAGATTCCCCTTGCCGATCTCGATGCCTTCGTCACCATCGCCCGGGTGAAGAGCTTCCGCGCCGCCGCCAAGCTGCGCGGCGTCTCCGCCTCGGCGCTGTCGGAGGCGATGCGGCGGCTGGAGGGGCGGCTCGATCTTCGCCTTTTCAACCGCACGACGCGCAGCGTGACGCTGACGGATGCCGGTGCGCGCCTCCTGGAGCGGCTGGCGCCGGCGCTGGCCGAGGTCGAGGCGGCGATCGACGGGGTGAACAGCCTGCGCGACCGGCCGGTCGGCCGCCTCCGGCTGAACGTGCCCGGCATCGTCGCGCGCTTCGTGCTGCCGCCGATCGCCACGCCCTTCCTCAAGGCCTATCCCGGCATCACGCTGGAGGTCGCGTCCAACGATGCGCTGGTGGATGTGCTGGCGGAGGGTTTCGACGCCGGCATCCGCTATGAGGAGGCGCTGCACCAGGACATGATCGCCGTGCCGATCGGCCCGCGCCGGCAGCGCTTCGTCGTGGCCGCCGCGCCCGCCTATATCGAGGCGCACGGGGCACCGGAACATCCGCGCGACCTGATGCGGCACCGCTGCATCCTGCACCGTTTCGCCAGCGGCCATGTGCTGCCCTGGGCCTTCGAGCGGGGCGAGGAGAAGGTTTCGCTGATGCCGCCGGCCTGCCTGATCTCCGAATCGAACGAGGTGGAGCAGCATGCCGCCGCGGCGGGCCTCGGCATCGTCTGCACCTTCGAGGAATTCCTGGCGCCGGCCCTTGCCTCCGGTGCGCTGCAGGTCGTCATGCCCGACTGGATCCAGACCTTTTCCGGCCCCTTCCTCTACTATCCGAGCCGCACCCTGATGCCTGCGCCGCTGCGGGCCTTCGTCGATTTCGTGAAGGCGCATCCCTGGCCGGAATGAGGCCTTTCATCAGCGGATCGCGACTAATTCATCAAAAAATTGCAATGTTCACGGATTGTTTCACGGCAAAAAGTGAAATAGAAGTTTTCGCCTGACATTTCGCCCGCGCGTGCCGGGCCGCTATCCTTACCAAGGGTGAAGCCATGATCGATGCCAGGTCCACCCGGCGCGGGCTCCTTCTCGTCTTCATGATCATGTTCCTCGACGTGATCGGCATCGCCATCATCATGCCGGTGCTGCCGACCTATCTGCGCGAGCTGACGGGCGACGATATCAGCCAGGCGGCGATCGACGGCGGCTGGCTGCTGCTCGTCTATGCCGGCATGCAGTTCCTCTTCGCACCCTTCATCGGCAATCTCTCCGATCGCTTCGGCCGGCGGCCGGTGCTGCTCGCCTGCATCCTCACCTTCGCCATCGACAACCTCATCTGCGCGCTGGCGACCAGCTACTGGATGCTGTTCGTCGGCCGGGTGCTGGCGGGCATCAGCGGCGCCAGCTTCGGCACGGCCGCCGCCTATATCGCCGATGTCTCCACGGACGAGACGCGGGCGAAGAATTTCGGGCTGATGGGCATCGCCTTCGGCACCGGCTTCGCGCTGGGGCCTGTCATCGGCGGGCTGCTCGGCGAGTTCGGCCCGCGCATCCCGTTCTACGGGGCGGCCGTGCTCGCCTTCCTCAATTTCGTCGCGGCCTGCTTCCTCCTGCCGGAAAGCCTGGAGACGGCCCACCGCCGCCGCTTCGAGCTTGCCCGCGCCAATCCGCTCGGCGCGCTCCTCCAGATGCGCAACTATCCGGGCGTCATGTGGGTCGGCCTCGTCTTCTTCTGTTACTGGCTGGCGCATGCCGTCTATCCTTCCGTCTGGTCCTTCGTCTCGGCGCTGCGCTACGGCTGGAGCGAGGGGCAGATCGGGCTGTCGCTCGGCGTTTTCGGGGTCGGCGGGGCGATCGTCATGGCCTTCGTGCTGCCGCGCGTCGTGCCGAGGCTCGGCGAGTTCCGCACGGCCGTCGTCGGCCTCGCCTTCGCCGTGCTCGGCCTTGCCGGCTACGCCGCCTCCGTCCACGGCTGGATGATCTATGCGGTGATCGTGCTGACGGCGCTCGAAAGCCTGGCCGATCCGCCGTTGCGCTCCATCGCCTCGGCCCGCGTTCCGCCTTCCGCGCAGGGCGAATTGCAGGGGGCGCTGACGAGCGTTTCCAGCATCACGACGATCATCGGCCCGCTGATCTTCACCCAGGTGTTCAGTCATTTCACGGGGCCGGCCGCGCCGGTCGTCTTTGCCGGCGCGCCTTTCGCGCTCGCGGCCGTGATGCTCTTCATCGGCCTCGTGATCTTCGTCGTGAAGCTGCGTGGTGCCGGAGCGGGTCCGAGCGGGAATCTGGCGGCGGAAAGGGCCTGAAGCGCTTTCAAAACGGGAAATCCGGACGAAAATTCCGCCCGCGAGCGCCGCACGGAGCCGGATTACGGCGTTTTTGATGAAAGCATCAAATCTATTCGATTGATCGCGGCGGGAACTTGTGATCCGAAGCGATGCGAAAGTGAGAAGTATCATGCACATGGCACCGCACCGCGAGGACAACCGCTGGGGCGCCCATTTCCGGGCGACCTTCACCCTCGGCGTGCCGTTGATCGGCGCGCAGCTCGCCCAGCTCGGCATTCACACGACGGACGTGGTCATCCTCGGCCGCCTCGGCGCCGCGCATCTGGCGGCGATCGTTCTGTCGAGCCAGTTCTTCTTCACGATCTTTATCCTCGGCTCGGGTTTTGCCAATGCCGTCATGCCCATGGTGGCGCAGGCCTATGGCCGCGGCGATGCGGTTTCCGTGCGCCGTGCGGTGCGCATGGGCATGTGGGTGGTGCTGCTCTATTCCATGCTGATGGTGCCGCTCTTCTACAATGCCGAAAGCATCCTGCTCTATGCCGGCCAGAAGCCGGAAGTGGCGGCGCTGGCCGGCAGCTACCTGAAGATCGCCCAATGGGGCATGGCGCCGGGGCTGCTCTTCATGACGCTGCGCGGCCTCGTCAGCGCGCATGGCCGGGCCGGCATCGTGCTTTACGTCACGATCGTCATCCTGACCGTCAACGCCTTCTTCGCCTATGCGCTGGTGCTGGGCCGTTTCGGTTTCCCGGCCATGGGCATCGAGGGGGCGGCCATCGTCTCGCTCGGCGTCAACCTGCTGAGCTTCGTGCTGCTGACGGCCTATATCCAGTCACGCCCGGAAATGCGCCGCTACGAGCTCTTCGTGCGCTTCTGGCGGCCGGACTGGCCGGCCTTCCGCGAGGTCGTCCATCTCGGCCTGCCGATCGGCCTGACCATGCTGGCGGAAGTCAGCCTCTTCACCGGCGCCTCGCTGCTGATGGGCAATATCGGCACGCTGGAGCTGGCCGCCCACGGCATCGCGCTGCAGCTCGCCTCCATCGCCTTCATGATCCCGCTCGGCCTGGCGCAGGCCGGCACGGTGCGTGTCGGCGTGGCGCATGGGCGCGGCGATCATCTCGGCGTCGTGCGCGCCGCCTGGGCGGTGCTGATCATCGCCGCGATCATCGCGGTCGCCGGCGGCATCCTCTTCGCCCTCGTCCCGACGACGCTCGCCTCGATCTTCCTCGACAAGGCCGGCAAGGATTCCGCTGCCGTTCTGGCGATCGCCGGCCCCTTCGTGGTGATTGCCGGCATCTTCCAGCTCGTCGACGGCCTGCAGGCGATCGCCGCCGGCCTGCTGCGTGGCCTGAAGGACACGCGCATCCCGATGATCATGGCCGTCATCTCCTACTGGCCGATCGGTTTCCTTGCCGCCTGGTTCTTCGCCTTCCCGGCCGGCTTCGGCGGCATCGGCGTCTGGTTCGGCTTCCTCGCCGGTCTCGCTGCGGCGTCCGTGCTGCTCAACTGGCGATTCTACCGGCTGGTGAAGCAGCGCGGCGGCGATCGGCTCGCCTGAGCCTCTCGGTCGCTTCCTTCCGGGAGCGTGGATTGAAACGATTATGACGACCTGTTGCTCTACTGCGCGCAGGATGCTTCCCCGACGGAATGGCTTCCTTCGGAAAAAGAAAAGCCCCGGACCATATCCGGGGCTTCAGTTTGGCGGCAAACATCGCTCCAAGCACTCCGTCATCCTCGGGCTCGACCCGAGGAACCAAGCCGCGGGTGGGGCGTGGATGGCCGAGGTCAAGCCCGACCATGACGAAGGCGAGGTATCGGCGACGGCTTACGCCCGTTCGGGGATGGCCTCTTCGCCCTTCTTCTCGCGCACCAGGTTGATGAAGCGGCGGAAGAGGTAGTGGCTGTCCTGCGGACCTGGCGAGGCCTCCGGATGGTGCTGCACGGAGAAGACCGGCTTGCCGGCAAGGCGCAGGCCGCAATTCGTGCCGTCGAACAGCGAGATGTGGGTCTCTTCCACGCCGTCGGGCAGGGAGGCGGAGGCGACGGCAAAGCCGTGGTTCATCGAGACGATTTCCACCTTGCCGGTCGTGTGGTCCTTCACCGGGTGGTTGGCGCCGTGATGGCCCTGATGCATCTTCTCGGTCGTGGCGCCGACGGCAAGGCCCAGCATCTGGTGGCCGAGGCAGATGCCGAAGATCGGGATGCCCGTGTCGATCAGCCTCCTGATGACCGGCACGGCATATTCGCCGGTCGCCGCCGGATCGCCCGGGCCGTTGGAGAGGAATATGCCGTCCGGCTTCAGCGCCAGCACGTCGTCGGCGCTGGCGGTTGCGGGCATGACGGTGACCTTGCAGCCGAGGCCGCTGAAGAGGCGCAGGATGTTGCGCTTGACGCCATAGTCGAGCGCGACGATGTGGTACTTCACGTCGCCCTCGGCGAGGTCCTCGTAGCCTTCGTTCCACACCCAGGGCTTCTCGCTCCAGCGCGAGGACTGGCCGGAGGAGGCGACCTTGGCGAGATCGAGGCCGACGAGGCCGCTCCAGGCCTTCGCCTCCGCCTTCAGCGTCTCGATGTCGAAGACGCCGTTCGGGTCGTGGGCGATCACCGCGTTCGGTGCGCCGTTCTCGCGGATCCAGGCGGTGAGCGCGCGCGTGTCGATGCCGGAAAGGCCGATGATGCCGCGGGCCTTCAGCCAGCCGTCGAGATGCCTGGCGGCGCGGTAGTTGGAAGGATCGGTGATGTCGGCCTTGAAGATCGTGCCGACGGCGCCGTGGCGGGCGGCGGGCGTCAGGTCCTCGATGTCCTCGTCATTGGCGCCGATATTGCCGATATGCGGGAAGGTGAAGGTGACGATCTGGCCGAGATAGGACGGGTCGGTGAGGATTTCCTGGTAGCCGGTCAGCGCCGTGTTGAAGCAGACTTCTGCGGTCACCTTGCCGGTGGCGCCGATGCCCTTGCCTTCGATGACGGTGCCGTCGGCGAGAACGAGCAGGGCGGTCGGCTTTTCAGTGGTCCATGCGGGGGTCGAGGTCATGAGTATCCCGTTTCCGGCGCCTGGCCCCGGGCTTGAAAGCCGATGGACCGGGCACCATTTAAGATCGCAGGCAAAGGCGCGCGGAAGCCCGCGTTGGTTC
Organism: Shinella sp. WSD5-1; assembly: GCF_963942435.1. Taxonomy (GTDB): domain Bacteria; phylum Pseudomonadota; class Alphaproteobacteria; order Rhizobiales; family Rhizobiaceae; genus Shinella; species Shinella yambaruensis. The sequence continues at coordinate 3,738,161 of NZ_OZ012596.1, read as the reverse complement.
GCCCTGATTGCCGATTTTCGTGCAGGTGCCGGAAAATAGACAAAGCGGATGACGGGGTCAACCGTTGCCTGTGGATTGCGTGGAATTATAAAGCGTTGAGATTCAATCGCTTGCGCAATCCGTTTGCCGGCAGGCCCTTTGCCGGTCTATGAGCATGCACAATCGAACGATGATCGAAGCCCAGCCGCGCATCCGGCGCCGGCGGCTTCCAATGGAGAAAATGATGCGCGATACGATCGCAAATGCCCTCAAGGATGCACTCAAGGCCAAGGATGCCTGCCGTGTCTCCACGCTGCGCCTGATCCAGGCCAAGCTGAAGGACTGCGACATCGCCAACCGCGGTGTCGGCAAGGGGCCGGTCGAGAACGACGAACTGCTGCAGATCCTCGCCAAGATGATCAAGCAGCGCGAGGAATCGGCCAAGATCTTCTCCGAGAACGGCCGGCCGGAACTCGCCGCGCAGGAGCGCGAGGAAATCAAGGTCATCGAGAGCTTCCTGCCCGAGCAGATCGCCGAGGACAAGATGAAGGACCTCATCGCCGCGGCCATCGCCGAAATCGGCGCGCAGGGCCTGCGCGACATGGGCAAGGTCATGGCCGTGCTCAAGGAGCGCTATCCCGGCCAGATGGATTTCGCCAAGGCCTCCGGCGTGGTGAAGGACCTCCTGAAGTAGGCCGGTAACGACATTATCCGGACGAGGGGCGGCTTCGGCCGCCCTTTCTGTTCGGCGGGTGGGTTTCGTCGCGGCACGCATGCCGGGCAATCGGCGGGAACCAAACGCGCCGATTGCCGTTGTATCGGTCAACAGGAGCCCGACGATGCGGCGGCGATCGCCCATCGGCTCGCCCCGGCGAAGTGCATGCGATGCCGCCGGATATGTTTTGCGTTGAATGCCCCGGTGGCCGTCCAAGGAGGCCGAGCCGATGCGTCTGACGTTCCTTCTTTCCCTCGCGCCGCTCCTTGTTGCGGGGCCGGCCGTCGCGCATGACGCGGCGAGCGGCTGGCAGTACGAGGCCTTCTGCTGCAACGGCAACAGCCATAACGGTGACTGCCAGATGATTCCCGCCACCACCGTGCGCATCATCGCCGGCGGCTACCGGGTGACGCTGGCGCCCGGCGACCATCGCCTCGCCACCCGCAGCCACATCTTCCTCATGCCGCAGGACATGACGCGCCGCTCGCAGGACGGCGAGTACCATCTCTGTCTCTACCCGACCGAGGACACGCCGCGCTGCTTCTATGCGCCGGACATGGGCTTCTGACGGTGCCTGTGAATTGCTGTGGGCAGGCGACTATCGCTGGCGGTGGGCGCCGCGCATGGTTATATGGACCCCGACCGAGGGACCCATGCGCTTTTCCAATGCCTTCCTAGACGAGATCCGCGACCGCGTCTCCATTTCGGAGGTGATCGGCAAACGCGTGACCTGGGATCGTCGCAAGACCAATGTGTCGCGCGGCGACTACTGGGCCTGCTGCCCGTTCCATGGCGAAAAGTCGCCGAGCTTCCACTGCGAGGACCGCAAGGGCCGCTACCATTGTTTCGGCTGCGGCGTCTCCGGCGACCATTTCCGCTTCCTCACCGATCTTGACGGCCTGTCCTTCCCGGAGGCCGTGCAGCAGATCGCCGACATGGCGGGCGTCGCCATGCCGCAGCCCGACCGCGAGGCCGAGCAGCGCGAGAAGGAGCGCACCGGCCTCGTCGAGGTCATGGAGATGGCCGCCCGCTTCTTCGAGGACCAGCTCCAGACGCCGGCCGGCGCGAAGGCGCGCGCCTACCTGCGCGACCGCGGCCTGACGGGGCGCACCATCGAGACCTTCCGGCTCGGCTATGCGCCGGAAAGCCGCAATGCGCTGAAGGAGTTCCTTGCCGGCAAGGGCGTGCCGAAGGAGGCGATCGAGGCTTGCGGCCTCGTCGTGCACGGGCCGGACATCCCGGTCTCCTACGACCGCTTCCGCGACCGCATCATGTTCCCGATCCTCTCGGTGCGCGAGAAGGTCATCGCCTTCGGCGGGCGCGCCATGTCGCCGGACGCGCCGGCAAAATACCTCAATTCCAACGAGACCGAGCTCTTCCACAAGGGCAACGTACTCTACAACCACGCCCGGGCCCGCAAGGCCGCGCAGGGCGCGAGCCGCGCCGGACAGGACGAGAAGACCGCTGGCACGGTGATCGCCGTCGAAGGCTATATGGACGTGATCGCGCTCCACCAGGCCGGCATCGAGAATGCCGTTGCGCCGCTCGGCACGGCGCTCACGGAAAACCAGCTCGACCTGTTGTGGAAGATGACGCCGGAGCCGGTGCTGTGCTTCGATGGCGATGGCGCGGGCATTCGCGCGGCGAACCGCGCCGCCGACCTCGCGCTGCCCTTCATCAAGCCGGAGCGCACCGTGCGCTTCGCGCTGCTGCCCGACGGCAAGGACCCGGACGACCTCGTGCGCCAGGAGGGCCGCGCGCCCTTCGACAAGGTGATGGCAGGCGCCCGGCCGCTCGCCGAGATGATCTGGAGCCGCGAGGTGCAGGGTGTGAGTTTCGAGACGCCGGAAAGCCGGGCGGCGCTCGAGGCGCGCCTGCGCCAGGTCACCGGCGTGATCGCCGACGAGGATGTGCGCCGCCACTACCAGCAGAACATGCGCGACCGGCTGAACGCCTTCTTCCGCCCCGCGCAACGGCAGGGCGGCTTTGTCGCCGGCAGAGGCCGTGCGGGGCAACGCCTCGGAAGCGGCGCGCCGCAGGGCACGTCCGTCTCTTCGGGCATTTCCGACCGGCTGGCGCGCTCGGCGCTGGTGCGTGGCGCGCAGGAGCTGCCGGCGCTGCGCGAAAGCGTGCTGGCGCTCACCGTCGTCAATCATCCGGGCCTGCTCTTCAGCGATTATGACGAGATCGCCATCATCGAATACGAGAACCGCGACCTGCAGCGGCTCTGGTCGGCGCTGCTCGGCATTGCCGGCTCCGTCGGCGCCCGGCTGGAACGCGACCGGCTGGTCGAGGAACTGGAGGCGGCAGGCTTCGACACGCTGCTGCGCGGGCTCGACCAGCAGATCCGCAACTCCCGCCTGTGGACCGCGACGGCGGAGGCCGCGCCCGAGGATGCCCGCGAGGGCTTCCTCCAGGCACTCGCTCTGCACAAGCGCACCCGCGCCCTGCTCTGGCAGCGCCGCGAGCTGGAGCGCGAGCTTGCCGTGGCGACCGAGGAGGGCGACGGCGAACGGGTCCCCCAGATCCTTCGCGCGCTGCAGGAGGTGCAGATGGAGACCGTGCGCCTGGAGAACCAGGAAGCCATCATCGAGGGCTTCGGCGTGCTCTCCGGCCGCGTGAAGGGGCCGGCAGGCAAGTAGCCGCCGTCCCGGTCCTCATTCGTCGTAGACGATGGCGAGCTTGTTGCCGACCGGATCACGGACATAGGCGGAATACCAGTTGGGGCCGTAATGCGGGCGCGGGCCGGGCGCGCCTTCGTCCGTTCCGCCATGGGCGAGGGCAGCCGCATAGAAGGCCCCCACCTCGTCATGCGAGGCGGCGGGAAAGCCGATCATGGTGCCGTTGCCGGGGCTTGCCGGCGCGCCGTCGAAGGGCGTGCACAGCCAGAGGATGAAGCCGTCGGGGCCGCCGCCTCTGGTGTAGCCGCGCAATCCCGGATAATCCGCCCGCACGGCCCAGCCGATGGTCGCGAGGACGGCGTCGTAAAAGGGCGTGGTGGCCGCGGCGTCCGATGTGCCGAGGGTTGCATAGACATCCATTCCTGCCTCTCCCATGTCGGTTTTTTGCAACCTTATCTTGAAATTGGAACAAATCAAGAACATTATTGAGCGGTGGACGTCGGCGCGCGGGCGGTTGCCGAACCACGCCCGCTTGGTCAGAATGGGGGGAACGAAAGTGCAGATGATGATCGAAGCCCGACCTTCCACCCCCCTTGCCGCCCTGTTCGATGCGCCGACGGACGATCCGCTCGACGTGCTCAAGCGCGTCTACGGCTATGATGCCTTCCGCGGCAAGCAGCAGGCGGTGGTCGAGCATGTGGTCGGCGGCGGCGATGCCGTCGTGCTGTTCCCGACCGGTGCCGGCAAGTCGCTCTGCTTCCAGATCCCGGCGCTCTGCCGCGAGGGCGTCGGCATCGTCATCTCGCCGCTGATCGCGCTGATGCGCGACCAGGTGGAGGCGCTGAAGCAACTCGGCGTCAGGGCTGCCGCGCTGAATTCCTCCCTGACGCGCGAGGAATTCTTCGCCGTGCGCGATGCCATGCGCGCGGGCGAGCTCGATCTCCTCTACGTCACGCCCGAGCGTATCGTCACGGAAGGCTTTGCCGAGCTCGTCGCCGATGCGCGCATCGCGCTCTTCGCCATCGACGAGGCGCATTGCGTCTCGCAATGGGGTCATGATTTCCGGCCGGAATACCGGGCGCTCGGCGTTCTCGGCGAGCGCTATCCCGGCGTGCCGCGCATCGCGCTGACGGCGACGGCCGATCCGCACACCCGCGGCGACATCATCGAGCGCCTCGGCCTCCAGGACGCGGCGGTCTTCACCACCAGCTTCGACCGGCCGAACATTTCCTACGAGATCGCCGAGCGCGACCAGGCGCGCCAGCAATTGCTGCGCTTCCTCTCGCGCCACCAGGGCGAGAGCGGCATCGTCTACTGCCTGTCGCGCGCCAAGGTGGAGGACACGGCCGACTGGCTGAACGCGCAGGGCGTTCGCGCGCTGCCCTACCATGCCGGCTTCGACCGCGCGGTGCGCGACGCCAACCAGGATGCCTTCCTGAAGGAGGAGAACCTCTGCCTCGTCGCGACGGTCGCCTTCGGCATGGGCATCGACAAGCCGGATGTGCGCTATGTCGCCCATCTCGACCTGCCGGGCTCGGTGGAGGCCTATTACCAGGAGACGGGGCGCGCCGGGCGCGACGGCCTGCCCTCCGAGGTCTGGATGGCCTATGGCATGGCCGACGTCGTGCAGCGCCGCAAGATGATCGACGAGGGCGGGGCGTCCGAGGAGGTCAAGCGCATCGAGCGCGCCAAGCTGACGGCGCTGCTCGCCATCTGCGAGACGGCCGGCTGCCGGCGCAAGGCCATCCTGGCGCATTTCGGCGAAAGCCATTCCGGCCATTGCGGCAATTGCGATACCTGCCGCAACCCGGTCGAGACCTGGGACGGCACGGAGGCGGCAATCAAGGCGCTCGCCGCCGTCTACCGCACCGGCGAGCGTTTCGGCGCCGCCCATGTCATCGACGTGCTGGTGGGCGCGGTCAACGAGAAGACCGAGCGCTTCGGCCACACCTCCATGCCGGTCTTCGGGGCGGGCAAGGACATTGCCGGGCGCGTCTGGCAGTCGATCTTCCGGCAGCTTCTGGCGGCCGGCCTCATCAGCGTCGACCACGCCGCCTATGGCGCGCTGAAGCTGGAGCCCGAGGCGCGCGCCGTCTTCCGCCACGAGCGGCAGGTCCTCCTGCGCAAGGATCGCCCTCAGGCGGGGCGCAAGGGCAAGGCCGGCGGCTCTCCTGCCGCCCGCGAACGCTCCAACCTTGCGGGCTCCGACCGCGAGCTCTTCGAGCTGCTGCGCGCCGAGCGGCTGTCCATCGCCAAGGACCTCGACGTGCCGCCCTATGTCGTCTTCCCGGACACGACGCTGATCGCGCTTGCCAGGGAGCGTCCGCGCGACCGGGAGCAGCTGCTCGACATTCCCGGCATCGGCGTTTCCAAGCGCGACCGGTTCGGCGACGCCTTCCTCGCCGTCATCGACGAATTCAGCGGCTGATTTTTTAGCGCCGCTGTCGGAACGTTCCGGTCCTCCTCGTCCTTGTGTGGGTTCAAGCAAGGAGGACAGTCCGATGAAGGTTACGCAGCATCTCTGGTTCGAGAAGGACATGGAGGCCGCGATCGGCTTCTACACGTCGCTCGTTCCCGGCTCCTCGGTCCATTGGGTCTCGTCGCTTCCGGCCGAAACGCCGAGCGGTCCGCCGGGCAGCGTGAAGATCGCCAGCTTCACGCTCGGCGACCAGCGCTACATGGCGATCGAAGCCGGCCCGCTCGACCCGTTCAACCACAGCTTCTCCATCATGGTCGAATGCGAGACGCAGGGCGACCTCGACCGGCTGTGGGATGCGCTGCGGGACGGCGGCTCGGTGGAGCAGTGCGGCTGGCTGAGGGACCGCTGGGGCCTTTCCTGGCAGATCGCGCCGACGCGGCTCGGCGAGCTGATGAGCGATCCGGACCAGGCGAAGGTCAAGCGCGTGACGGAGGCGATGCTCCAGATGGTCAAGCTCGACATCGCGCCGCTGGAGGCGGCCGCGGCGCGGCAAGCCGGATGAGGCGCAGGCCCGGCCGCTACATGCGGACGGTCATGCCGCCGTCGACCACCAGCACATGGCCGTTGACGAAGGATGCCGCGTCGCTGGCGAGGAACAGGGCGGCGCCGGCGATCTCGTCGGCGCGGGCCCAGCGCTGGACGGGGATGCGCTGGCGCACGAAGGGCATCAGGCCCTCGTCGGCGGCAAGCGCCGCGTTGGTTTCCGTCGCGAACCAGCCGGGGGCGATGGCGTTGCTGGTGATGCCGTGCGGGGCGTATTCGACGGCCATGCTGCGCATGAGGCCGGTGAGGCCGTGCTTGGCGGCGGGGTAGATGCCGTCGTTCGGCATGGCCACATGGCCGCCGATCGAGGTGATGGCGATCAGCCGCCCGTGGCCGTTGCGCTTCATCAGCGCGGCGGCGTCACGCGAGAGGCTCGCAGCGGCGGAAAGGTCGGTGCGGATCAATTCGTCGATCGCCGCGTCGTCCATCTCCGACAGCGGCCGGCGGTCGCGGGCGCCGACATTGTTGACGAGCACGTCGAGCCGGCCGTGCGCCTGTTCGATCCCGGCGAGCACGGCGCGCTGGGCGGTCCGGTCGGCGATGTCGAAGGCTGCCGCGGCGGCGCTGCCGCCGGCTGCCGCGATCCTCTCGACCGCCCCGTCGAGCGTCGCGGCCGTGCGGCCCGTGACCACCACATGGGCGCCGGCCTCGGCCAGCGCCTTGGCGATCTCGAAACCCAGGCCGCGGCCGCCGCCGGTGACGAGCGCCACGCGGCCCTTCTGGGAGAATCTTTCCAGTATCGTCATGGCCCAAATCCTTTCGCGCCGCCACCGGACAGGGCAAGCGCTGTCCTGTCAACCCTGCGGCCGCCAGGCCCGCGGCAATGCACGACTTTGTCCTTTCGCAAAAAGGCGCTATCTCCGGTGCGAAAGGATCGCCATGGCCCAGAACATCTACGACCAGCCCGCCTTCTTCGAGGGCTATTCCAGTCTTCCCCGTTCGGTGCATGGCCTTGCAGGCGCGGCGGAGTGGGAGGCGGTGCGCGCGCTGCTGCCGGACCTTGCGGGCAAGCGCATCGTCGATCTCGGCTGCGGTTTTGGCTGGTTCGCGCGCCACGCGGCGGAGGCGGGGGCGGAAAGCGTGCTCGGCCTCGACCTCTCGGAGAACATGATCGCCCGCGCCCGGGCGGAGACGGCGTCTCCCGCCGTCCGCTACGAGATTGCCGATCTCGACCGGCTGGAATTGCCGGCCGGGGCCTTCGATTTCGCCTACAGCTCGCTCGCCTTCCACTATATCGCGGATTTCGGCTGGCTGGTGCGCACCGTCCATGCCGCGCTGGTGCCGGGCGCCTCCTTCGTCTTCACCATCGAGCATCCGCTCTACATGGCGCCGTCCCGGCCGGATTGGGCGGAGATCGACGGCCGGACTGTCTGGCCGGTCGACGGTTATCTCGTCGAAGGCCCGCGCACGACGGACTGGCTCGCCAAGGGCGTCGTCAAGCACCACCGTACGCTCGGCACGACCCTCAATGCCTTGATCGCCGCCGGCTTTTCCATCCGCCATGTCGAGGAATGGCAGCCGAGCGAGGTGCAGCTTGCGGCACATCCGGAATGGCAGGTGGAGCTCAACCGGCCGATGTTCCTGCTGATCGCCTGCGAACGGTCCTGAAACGGCGAAAAGAGCGGCGCAAACCCTTTACGTCGCTTTCCGCTGCGCTAGAACTATCGCAGTGGAGCAATTCGCCGGCACCATGATCAGAACGACAAGCCGGCGTTTAACGGAAGGGGAGCCGTGCCCATGAAAAGACCGGACCTGCCGCTCGACGGCGCCTGCCGCTGCGGGCGCGTGAAAATCCGCATCAGCGCGCCGCCGATGCTCACCATGGCCTGCCATTGCACCGGCTGCCAGCGCATGTCGGGCAGCGCCTATTCGCTGAGCGCGGCGATCCCGGCGGAGGGCTTTGCCGTCATCGCGGGCGATCCCGCCGTCGCCGGGGCGAGCGCGGAGGCCGGCCATCATTTCTGCCCGGATTGCATGACCTGGATGTTCACCCGGCCCGCCGGGTTCGATTTCTTCGTCAATGTGCGGCCGACCATGCTGGACGAGACCGGCTGGTACAGCCCGTTCATCGAGACCTATACAAGCGAAAAGCTCGCCTGGGCGCAGACGCCGGCCGCGCACAGCTATGAAAAGTTCCCGCCGATGGAGGACTACGAGAAACTGATCGGCGCCTATGCGGCGAGCGCGGCCTGAGCCGTCGCCGCCTGAACCTTTCCATCATTTCCGCGAGTGCGTGCCCATGACCTCCGCCTTCATCGCCCATCTCCAGTCCGAAATCGACGGCCTCAAATCCGCAGGCCTCTACAAGTCGGAGCGCGTGATCACCTCCAAGCAGGCCGGCGAGATCGCCGTCGCCTCGGGCGAGCGCGTGCTGAACTTCTGCGCCAACAACTATCTCGGCCTCGCCGACAACGCGGACCTGGCCGAGGCCGGCAAGCAGGCGCTCGACCGCTACGGCTACGGCATGGCCTCGGTGCGCTTCATCTGCGGCACGCAGGAGGAGCACAAAGAGCTGGAAGCGCGCATCTCGTCCTTCCTCGGGCTGGAGGACACCATCCTCTATTCCTCCTGCTTCGACGCCAATGGCGGCCTCTTCGAGACCCTGCTTTCCGAGGAGGACGCCATCATCTCCGATGCGCTGAACCACGCCTCGATCATCGACGGCGTGCGGCTCTCCAAGGCGAAGCGCTTCCGCTATGCCAACAACGACATGGCGAGCCTGGAGGAGGAGCTGAAGAAGGCGGAAGGCGCGCGCTTCAAGATGATCGCCACGGACGGCGTCTTCTCGATGGACGGCATCATCGCCAACCTTCAGGGCGTCTGCGACCTTGCGGAAAAATACGGCGCGATGGTCATGGTGGACGACAGCCATGCCGTCGGCTTCGTGGGAAAACATGGCCGCGGCTCGGCCGAGCATTGCGGCGTGGAGGGGCGGGTGGACATCATCACCGGCACGCTCGGCAAGGCACTGGGCGGTGCTTCCGGCGGCTATACGTCCGGCCGGCGGGAGGTTGTGGAGTGGCTGCGCCAGCGCTCGCGGCCCTACCTCTTCTCCAACACGCTGGCGCCGGTCATCGCGGCCGCCTCGCTCAAGGTGTTCGATCTCATCGACAATGGCGATGCGCTGCGCGAGCGCCTCTATGCCAATGCCGATCTCTTCCGCGCCGAGATGACGAAGCTCGGCTTCACGCTTGCGGGCGAGGGGCATCCGATCATCCCGGTCATGCTGGGCGATGCGAGCCTCGCGCAGGAAATGGCCTCGCGCATGCTGGCGAAGGGCGTCTACGTCATCGGCTTTTCCTTCCCTGTCGTGCCGCGCGGCCAGGCGCGCATCCGCACCCAGATGTCGGCGGCGCATGGCGAGGCGGACGTTCGCAAGGCGATCGAGGTCTTTGCCGAAGTCGGGCGTGAACTGGGCGTCATTTAGAGAATCGTCTGAATCCCTTGCGGAGATTTCGTCATGTCGAACATGATGCGTGCGCTGGTTAAAGCAAAACCTGAAGTCGGCCTGTGGATGGAAAATGTTCCGGTGCCGGAGGTCGGCCCGAACGACGTGCTGATCCGGGTGAAGAAATCGGCGATCTGCGGCACGGACGTGCATATCTGGAACTGGGACCAGTGGGCGCAGAAGACGATCCCCGTGCCGATGGTCGTCGGCCACGAATTCGTCGGCGAGATCGCCGAGATCGGCTCGGCCGTCACCAAGTACCATGTCGGCGAGCGGGTCTCGGGCGAGGGGCACATCTTCTGCGGCAAGTGCCGCAATTGCCGCGCCGGCCGGGGGCACCTCTGCCACTATACCAAGGGCGTCGGCGTCAACCGGCCGGGTTCGTTCGGAGAATTCGTCTGCATTCCCGAGCACAATGTGGTGCCGATCCCGGATGATGTTCCCGACGAGGTGGCGGCGATCTTCGACCCGTTCGGCAACGCCGTGCACACCGCGCTGTCCTTCGACCTCGTCGGCGAGGACGTGCTCGTCACCGGTGCCGGGCCGATCGGCATCATGGGGGCGATGGTGGCAAAGCGCTCCGGCGCGCGGAAGGTCGTGATCACCGATATCAATCCCGTCCGCCTCGATCTCGCCCGCAAGGTCGGCATCGATCATGTCGTCGACGCCTCGAAGGAGGACCTTTCGCAGGTGATGACCGAGATCGGCATGACGGAGGGCTTCGATGTCGGCCTGGAAATGTCCGGCGCGCCGCCGGCCTTCCGCTCGATGATCGACACGATGAACAATGGCGGCAAGATCGCCATCCTCGGCATCGCGCCCGACGGTTTCGGCATCGACTGGAACAAGGTGATCTTCAAGATGCTGACGCTGAAGGGCATCTATGGCCGCGAGATGTTCGAGACCTGGTACAAGATGATCGCCTTCGTGCAGGGCGGGCTCGATCTTGCGCCGATCATCACCCATCGCATCAGGATCGATGAATTCCGTGACGGCTTCGAGGCGATGCGCTCGGGCAATTCCGGCAAGGTCGTCATGGACTGGAATTAACAGGAGGTCTGGACATGAAATACGAGGGAAGCTGTCACTGCGGCGCCGTCGCCTTCGAGGTGGAGGGCGAGTTCGATAGCGGGCTCGACTGCAATTGTTCGATGTGCCGCCGACGCGGCGGCCTGCTCGCCTTCGTGCCCGCGGAAAACCTGCGCCTGACCACGCCGAAGGAGGATGTCTCGACCTACACCTTCAACCGTCATGTCATCCAGCATCATTTCTGCGCCAAGTGCGGCATCGCGCCCTATGGCGAGGGAAGCGACCCGAAAGGAAACAGGATGGCGGCGGTCAATCTGCGCTGTATTCCGGCGATCGATCTGGAGGCCCTGACGATCAACAAGGTCGACGGGCGCTCTTTTTGACCGGGAGGGCGAATCGGTCGGCGCAAGACATTGATTTCCGGGCGATTGGCGGCCCTTGTCTTTTTCTGAAGGGCGCCTACATGAGGGATAATCGCCCGGATCCGCCGACTTTCCTGTCCGCGAACCCGAATCGGAACCTTTTCCGGCTTTTTTGCCGGAAAAGCTTGACGTAACCGAAAATTCTGGGAATCACCATTGTTGGCTGAGAAGGAATGGGTACGGCGGATCGGGAAGTCATGTCAATTGTGTTGCTTCGGCAACATCGCCACACGCCCGAGGGCCGGGATGTGGTTAATCGGGATTTAATTGTCAATCCGTTAGGTCAGGGACGCTGATTCGCGCTAACGACGCCGGAAGGCGATCGGCGCGGAGCCCCTAACCGCTTGGAAACTGATGCTCAGGAAAGCGACGAAATAAATGGCGACAAAGGTCAAAGAGAACGAGGAAGTCGAAAACGAACGCGAAGGCGCATCCGACGGCCCTCTTCTCGATCTTTCCGACGATGCCGTCAAGAAGATGATCAAGGCCGCCAAGAAGCGCGGCTATGTCACCATGGACGAGCTGAATTCGGTCCTGCCGTCCGAGGAAGTGACCTCGGAGCAGATCGAGGACACGATGGCCATGCTCTCCGACATGGGCATCAACGTCATCGAGGACGAGGACGCCGAAGAGGCGGCCCAGGGCGGTGAGGAAGACGGCGGCGACGACGACAACGAGGGCGAAGGCGGGGAGCTGGCCGCTTCCGGCGGCACCGCGCTTGCGACCGCCAAGAAGAAGGAGCCGACCGACCGCACGGACGACCCGGTGCGCATGTACCTGCGCGAGATGGGTTCCGTCGAGCTCCTGTCGCGCGAGGGCGAGATCGCCATTGCCAAGCGCATCGAAGCCGGCCGCGAGACGATGATCGCCGGCCTCTGTGAGAGCCCGCTGACGTTCCAGGCCATCATCATCTGGCGGGATGAACTCAACGAGGGCCAGACCCTCCTGCGCGAGATCATCGATCTCGAGACGACCTATTCCGGTCCCGAGGCGAAGGCTGCCCCGCAGTTCCAGTCGCCGGAGAAGATCGAGGCCGACCGCAAGGCGGCCGAGGAGAAGGAAAAGACCCGCAAGCCCCGTGCCGCCAACGACGACGACATCACCAATGTCGGCGGCGAAGGCCTGCCGCCGGAGGAGGAGGAAGAGGACGACGACGAGTCGAACCTCTCGCTCGCCGCCATGGAAGCGGAACTGCGCCCGCAGGTCATGGAGACCCTCGACACGATCGCCGAGACCTACAAGAAGCTGCGCAAGCTGCAGGACCAGCAGGTGGAAGCCCGCCTGCAGGCGACCGGCACGCTCTCGCCCGCCCAGGAGCGCCGCTACAAGGAACTCAAGGACGAGCTGATCACCGCCGTCAAGTCGCTGTCGCTCAACCAGAACCGCGTCGACAGCCTCGTCGAGCAGCTCTACGACATCAACAAGCGCCTCGTGCAGAACGAGGGCCGCCTCTTGCGCCTTGCCGAGAGCTACGGCGTCAAGCGCGACTCGTTCCTCGAACAGTATAACGGCGCGGAGCTCGACCCGAACTGGATGAAGTCGATCGCCAACCTTGCGGCCCGCGGCTGGAAGGAATTCGCCAAGAGCGAGAACACGACGATCCGCGACATCCGCCAGGAGATCCAGAATCTCGCCACCGAGACCGGCATCTCCATCTCGGAATTCCGCCGCATCGTGCACATGGTGCAGAAGGGCGAGCGCGAGGCGCGCATCGCCAAGAAGGAGATGGTGGAAGCCAACCTCCGTCTCGTGATCTCGATCGCCAAGAAGTACACGAACCGCGGCCTGCAGTTCCTGGATCTCATCCAGGAAGGCAATATCGGCCTGATGAAGGCGGTGGACAAGTTCGAGTATCGCCGCGGCTACAAGTTCTCGACCTACGCGACGTGGTGGATCCGCCAGGCGATCACCCGCTCGATCGCCGACCAGGCCCGCACGATCCGCATTCCGGTGCACATGATCGAGACGATCAACAAGATCGTGCGCACCTCGCGCCAGATGCTGCACGAGATCGGCCGCGAGCCGACGCCGGAAGAGCTTGCCGAAAAGCTCGCCATGCCGCTTGAAAAGGTGCGCAAGGTGCTGAAGATCGCCAAGGAGCCGATCTCGCTCGAAACGCCCGTGGGCGACGAGGAAGACAGCCACCTCGGCGATTTCATCGAGGACAAGAACGCGCTGCTGCCGATCGACGCCGCCATCCAGGCGAACCTGCGCGAGACGACGACCCGCGTGCTGGCCTCGCTGACGCCGCGCGAGGAACGCGTGCTGCGCATGCGCTTCGGCATCGGCATGAACACCGACCATACGCTCGAAGAGGTCGGCCAGCAGTTCTCGGTGACGCGCGAACGTATCCGCCAGATCGAGGCGAAGGCGCTGCGCAAGCTGAAGCACCCGAGCCGCTCGCGCAAGCTGCGCTCGTTCCTCGACAGCTGAGGCGACGGTGAGATGAAACGAGCCCTGTGACCGAGAGGTCGCGGGGCTTTTTTGTTTATGGAATCAGGGCACACACCTCTCCTCCGTCATCCTCGGGCTTGACCCGAGGATCCCCACGTCCCGCGGCATAGCTTGAGTTCGTAGCATGGATCCTCGGGTCAAGCCCGAGGATGACGGAGGAGAGATGGCAGTGCTACAAGACAGCTCGGAGAAGAGGGGCGGCCCACAACTCATCTAGAACCATTATCCGACGCTGAAGCGATTTCGCTTCGGCTGGAACTGTTCTAGGAACTCCTCGTCGGATCACCGATCTCGGCGTTCAAGTGCACCGCCTCGCTCGCAAGCCGTTCGGCGACCGCCGCATCCACAGGATCTCCCTCGACGTAGACCATCGTCGCCAGCTCGTATTTGCCGCCGGGTTTCAGCCGCGGCTCGATCTCGCGCAGCCGCTTGCCGCGCCAGAAGCCGAAGAGCACGCGGGCCGCCTCGGCGCGGATCAACAGCACCGGGCCGTTGGAAAAGCACACGATGTGACCCCACTTGATGCGCTCCTCCAGCGCTCCTGCGGCAAGGACGGCGGCGCGCAGCCTCTCGACGGTCTCGCGTCGCCAGCCGTCGAGGGCCACGACATAGGCATCCGGGCTGTCCGCCGGTTTTTCCTTGCGCATTCTGCTCTCCTCCCGAAACCGCCGGAGCTTACCGCGAACGGCCGGCAAGGGCGACGGTCTTGGCCTGTGGATGCGGGGGCTTTTGCCGAACACGAGCCGGCGTGCGGATTGCCTCGCTCCCGCCGCCGTGCAAGGCTTGCCCGTGCAAGGTGAATGGAACGACGGAAGGGTAGTCATGCGGGATCGGCTCTGGCGCTTCGTCCTCTCCTTCTCCGCCACCGGGCTGATCCTGGGTACGCTGTGTTTTGCCGCCTCGCTGACGCCGAGCCTCCTGCCGCGCACCTATGTCACGCAGGGCGTGCTTTCGGGCGTCGCCATGGCCTGCGGCTACGGGCTCGGCGTGGCGCTTGCCGCGCTGTGGTTCTGGCTCGAGCTGCCGGAGCCGAAGGACCGGGTCCGTCTCTGGCTTGCCGCGGGCGCGGGGGGCCTTTGCGGCGTCGTGGCGCTGGTCTTCCTCTGGCGCACGGCGGAGTGGCAGAACTCCATCCGCACGCTGATGCACCTGCCGCCGATCGAGACGGCGCATCCCTTCTATGTCGGGCTCATCGCGCTCGCCGTCTTTCTCGTGCTCTTCGGCCTCGGGCGGCTCTTCGCCTTTCTCGCCCGGCTGTTCGCGAGGACCTCGCGCCGGGCGGCGCCGCGGCGGCTCTCCTCCGTCATCGGCACGGCGCTGGCCGCGACGCTATTCTGGACGCTGGCCGACGGCATTCTGGTGCGCTTCGTGCTGCACACGGCCGATTCCTCCTTCCGCCGGCTCGACCAGGTGATCGAGCCGGACACGGCCGAACCTTCCGATCTCAGAAAATCCGGCAGCACCGCCTCGCTGGTGCGCTGGGACGAGCTTGGCCGCATGGGCCGCTCCTTCGTGGCGAGCGGACCGACGGGAGAGGACATCGCCGCCTTCACGGGCAGGCCGGCGATGGAGCCTCTGCGCGTCTATGCCGGCCTCAACGCCGCCGAGACGCCGGAGGCGCGGGCAAAGGTCGCGCTCGACGAGCTGATCCGTGTCGGCGGCTTCGAGCGCGCGACGCTCGTCATCGTCATGCCGACCGGCACCGGCTGGATCGATCCGGAGGGCATCGACACGGTCGAGTACCTGCACCATGGCGACATCGCCAGCGTCGCCATCCAGTATTCCTATCTCGCCAGCTGGCTTTCGCTGCTCGCCGAGCCGGATTACGGCGCCGAGGCCGCGCGGGCGCTCTTCCGCGCGGTCTACGGCCACTGGACGAGCCTGCCGAAGGACAAGAGACCAAAGCTCTATCTCTACGGCCTCAGCCTCGGCGCGCTGTCGTCGGAACAGTCGGCCGAACTCTTCGAGGTGATCGGCGATCCCTACCAGGGGGCGCTGTGGGCCGGCCCGCCGTTTCCGAGCCGCATCTGGCGCAAGATGACGGCGGACCGCAATCCCGGCACGCCCGCCTGGCTGCCGCGCTTCCGTGACGGTTCCTATGTGCGCTTCACCAGCCAGAAGAACGTGCTGCCTGCGGTGGGCGACCATTGGGGGCCGATGCGCATCGTCTACCTGCAGTATGCCAGCGACCCGATCACCTTCTACGATCCCTATGCCTTCTACCGGCAGCCGGCCTGGATGGCCGTGCCGCGCGGGCCGGATGTCTCGCCGGATTTCGAATGGTATCCGGTCGTCACCTTCCTGCAATTGACGCTCGACATGGCCATGGCGACCACGACGCCGATGGGGCTCGGCCATGTCTATGCCGGCGAGCATTATGTCGATCCGTGGATCGCCGTGACGGACGTGACGGACTGGAGTGCGGCGGACATCGCGAGACTCAAGGAGAGGTTCCGCGCGGGGCGATGATCAGCCCTTGACGGCGACGATGAAGAGCCGCGGGAAGCGCAGCAGCCGGCGCCCGTCGGCCATCGGCGGGTAGGCATTCGCGATCCGGTTCTCGTAGTCCGCGAGGAAGGCGTCGTGCTCTCCGGCCGGCAGGCGGTCGAGATAGGGACGCAGGCCCGTCGCCTTCACCCAGTCGACGATGGCGGCCGCATCCGCCATGGGATGGTTGTAGACGGTGTGCCAGACATCGACGCGGGCGGCCTTCGGGCCGAGCGCGTCGAAACAGGCGGCCGGATCAGGCATCGGACCGCGCCGTGGCGTGCCCTCGGCAAGAGCGCCCCGCCAGGGGCCGGCAAGAGCGCTTTCCTCCATCAGGAGATGGGAGGGTTCGTTGCGGTTGTCCGGCATCTGCACGGCCAGCACGCCGCCGGGCCGCAAGCCCTCCACCAGCCGCGCCATCAGCGCCACCGGATCGGGCAGCCACTGGAAGGCGGCATTGGCGAAGAGCAGGGCAGCCGGCTCGTGCGGGCGCCATTTCAGAAGGTCACATTCGACGAAATCGACGCCGGGCAGGCGCCGGCGCGCGGCCTTCAGCATGTCGCCGGCATTGTCCACGCCGCGCACGCCCCGGCCGGGAAAGCGCTCCACCAGCAGCTCTGTCGAGTTTCCCGGCCCGCAGCCGAGGTCGTAGACGGTTCCGGCGACAAGGTCGGCCGGCACCTGTGCCAGCAGGTCGCGGGCAGGGCGGGTGCGCTCGTCCTCGAATTTCAGGTATTGCGCGGCGGACCAGGCCATGGCGGCTCCGTTCAGAGGCTTTCGAGCGACGGCAGGATCAGCGCGGGACCGAGGTCGAAATACTCGTCCGGCATGTCGCTGCGGTTGATCCAGACGGTGCGGAAGCCGAATTTCGTCGCGCCGGCAATGTCCCAGCGGTTGGAGGACTGGAAGGAGACGGCATTCGGATAGAGCCGGTAGTTCGTCGTCACGAGATCGTAGACGGCGGGGGCGGTCTTGTAGGTCTTCAGCGCATCGACCGAGAAGATGTCGTCGATGACGGTGTCGAGCGCGGCGTTCTTCACCGCCGAGGCCAGCATGGCGGGCGAGCCGTTGGAGAGGATGGCGATATGCGCGCCGCGCTGCTTCAGCGCCTTCAGCACGGCCGGCACTTCCGGATAGCAGTCGAGCTTCCAGTAGGCGTCGAGCAGCTTCTGGCGCAGCGTCGGATCGACGCCGCCGATGCGCTTGAACGTATAGTCGAGCGCCTGCTCGGTGAGCTGCCAGAAATCGGCATAGGCGCCCATCAGTGCCCGCGTCCAGGAATATTCGAGCTGCTTGGCCCGCCAGATCTCGGAAAAGATCTGGTAGTTCGGCCCGACATCCCCCGCATGGCGGCGCACTGCCGCGTGCACGTCGAACAGCGTGCCATAGGCGTCGAAGACATAGGCGGCATGGGACATGGGCGGCGATTCCTTCTGGCATTGTCGACGGCGATTGGTCGCCATCGACGTGGGAATGTCAAATTATTTGGCGCCCGCCCCTCATCCCGCTGCCGCGACCTTCTCCCCGTAAACGGGAAGAAGGAAATGGTGGCGCGCTTTTCCCCTTCCCGAACGCGTATTGGTTGGGAGGAACTTCGCCTCCCTTTCTTCTCTCTGTCCGCAGCAGGGCCATCGTACAGGGAAGGAAACCGTCCCCCATCCCCTTCTCCCCGCGGGGGAGAAGGGGATGGGGCAACGTCGCACTCCATATGCGACGGCCTTGCCGCAGGCAGAGAAGGGCGTGGCAGCGGGATGAAGGATGCCCCTTTCAGAACCGCGTGATGACGCTGATGCCGAGGTCGGTTGCCTTGTCCATCGCCGTCAGGGCGGGCACGGCTTCCTCCAGGCTGATATGCCGGCCGATCAGCCGTTGCGGGGTGAGCTTGCCGCTTTCGATCATTGCCAGCATGGCGTCGTAGCGCCAGGCCTGCATGCCGTGGCTGCCGTAGATTTCCAGTTCGTGGCCGATGACCTGGGCCATGGGAATCTGGGGCGTCGCATGGTCGGCGAGCATCAGGCCGACCTGCACGTGCCGCCCGCGCCGGCGCAGGTTGCGGATCGAGTTGAAGCAGGTGACGGGCGAGCCGAGGGCGTCGACCGAGGCATGCGCCCCGCCGCCGGTGATCTCGCGCACGACCTCCGCGACGTCGGCGACCTCGCGCGCATTGATGGTGGCGACGGCGCCCATCTTCTTGGCGAAGTCCAGTTTCTCCGCGGAAATGTCGATGGCGATGGGATTGGCGCCGAGCGCGGCGGCGATCATGATCGCGGAGAGGCCCACCCCGCCGCAGCCGTGCACGGCCACCCATTCGCCGCCCGTCACGCGCGCCTGGTCGACGACGGCGCGGAAGGAGGTGGCGAAGCGGCAGCCGAGGCTGGCGGCCGTCGCATAGTCGATCGCGTCCGGCAGGTGCACGAGATTGTGGTCGGCAAAATCGATGGCGACGAGTTCGGCGAAGGAGCCCCAATGGGTGAAGCCGGGCTGGAACTGCTCTTCGCAAACCTGTTGGTTGCCCGAGCGGCATTCGCCGCAATGGCCGCAGCCGGAGACGAAGGGCACCGTCACCCGCTCGCCCTCGCGGAAACGGCGCACATTCCTGCCGACGGCCACCACCTTTCCGGCAAGCTCATGGCCCGGCACATGCGGCAGGCTTATATCCGGGTCATGGCCCATCCAGCCGTGCCAGTCGGAGCGGCAGAGCCCCGTCGCCTCCACCTTGATCACCACGCCGCCGGGCGTCGGCGTCGGGTCGGGCAGGGTGCGGATCTCGGGTGTCGCCTCGAAGGCTTCGTAATACATCGCGCGCATGGTGATCTCCCTTCCGCCTTTGTATCGCATGCGCCCCGAATGCCCTCAACGGCGCCACCCATGATAAGGCCTGATGCACCCATTCAACATCTTGAATGGACAAGCGCGACCGGCTGTCGGAAGGCATTTGTGACTTGACCGGTCCGGCCCGCCGGGCCTTGATGGGCGAAAAGGAGTTTACAAAATGCCAGTCGATACCTCACCACGCTCGACGACCTGGACCTTCGTGGACGGCGAATGGGTTTCAGGCAACCCGCCGCTCATCGGCCCCACCTCGCACGCCATGTGGCTCGGCTCGACCGTCTTCGACGGCGCACGCTGGTTCGACGGCATCGCGCCCGACCTCGACCTGCATTGCCAGCGCGTCAACCGCTCCGCCGAGGCGCTCGGCCTCAAGGCGGTGGTGAAGGCCGAGGAGATCGAGGCGCTGTCCTGGGAAGGCGTCAAGAAGTTCGACGGCAAGACGGCGATCTATGTCAAGCCGATGTACTGGGCCGAGCACGGCGCGTTCAGCGTGGTGGCGCCGGACGCGGAATCGACCCGCTTCGCGCTCTGCCTCTTCGAGGCGCCGATGGGCGACCCGAAGGCCGCATCCTCGCTGACCCTCTCGCCCTTCCGCCGCCCGACGGTGGAATGCATGCCGACGGATGCCAAGGCCGGCTGCCTCTATCCGAACAATGCCCGCATGCTGGTGGAGGCCCGCAAGCGCGGCTTCGACAATGCGCTGGTGCGCGACATGCTGGGCAATGTCGCCGAAACCGCCTCGTCCAACATCTTCATGGTCAAGGACGGCGTCGTCTTCACGCCCGCCGCCAACCGCACCTTCCTTGCCGGCATCACGCGCATGCGCGTCATCGGCCTGCTGAAAGAAGCCGGTTTCGAGGTGGTCGAGACGACGCTGATGGTCGCCGATTTCGAGAGCGCGGACGAGATCTTCACCTCGGGCAACTATTCCAAGGTGGTTCCGGTGACGCGTCTCGACGACCGCGACCTCCAGCCCGGCCCGATCACCGCCAAGGCGCGCGACCTCTATTTCGACTGGGCCCATTCCGACGGCGATGCGTGAGGGCAAACAAGAACGCCGGGGTTTTCGCCCCGGCGCCAGGTTTGCCAGTGAACCCCACCCCACCCACTGCCGTCAACCAGCGGCAAGCGCAGCGTTTGTTGCATGGATGGTCGGGTCAAGCCCGACCATGACGGAGGAGAGGCGAGGCGGACGTCGCCAAACAAAAACGCCGGGGCTCTCGCCCCGGCGTCAGATTCGCCGGTAAACCCAGCCCCACCCACTGCCGTCATCCTCGGGCCTGACCCGAGGATCCACGCGGCATGTGGGGCGTTTTCCGTTCCTGGCATCTTTCGCTTTATTCGGCGGCGACGATCTTGCCGTCTTCCCACTTGAAAAGCGAGAAGCTCTGCGAGGTGAGGTCGCCGTTCTCGCCATAGGTCAGCTTGCCGATGGCGGTCGGGATGGCTTCGCCGGACTTCAGCGCTGCCGCGACGGCGGCCGAATCCTCTGCGCTGCCGGCCTTCTCGATGCCGGCCTTGAGAACCTCGACGGCGGCATAGGCATTGAGCGTGAAGGCTTCCGGCGGGATGCCCTTTTCGTTGAGCACGGCGACGGCGGCCTGCGAATCGGGGCTCTTCAGCGCGTCGGAGGCATTGGTGAAGAGCGTGCCGGCAGCCGCTTCGTTGCCGATCGCCCAGTATTCGCTGTTCGACAGGCCTTCGCCGCCGATGATCGTGGCGTTGACCGCGAGATCCTTCAGCTGGCGGGCGAGCAGGCCGCCTTCCGGATGGTAGCCGCCGAAATAGATGACCTCGACGCCATCGGCCTTGAGGCGGGTGATAAGCGCGCTGAAATCCTTGTCGCCCGGGGTGACCGAGTCGTAGAGCGCCTCGGTGACGCCGCCCTTGTTGAGCGCGGCCTTGAAGGCGTCCGCCAGACCCTTGCCGTAGGCGCCCTTGTCATGGATCACGGCGACCTTCTTGTCCTTCAGGCTCGCCAGCACATAGGCGGCGGCAACCTCGGCCTGCTGGTCGTCGCGCCCGCAGGTGCGCAGCACGTTCTCGAGGCTGCGGGCCGTCAGGTCCGGCGCGGTCGCCGTCGGGGTGACCATCAGCACGCCGTTTTCAGCAAAGACGTCGGAGGCCGGGATGGCGACGCCCGAGGTCACCGGGCCGACGACGAAGCGGATGCCTTCGCCAACGATCTGGTTGGCGGCCGAAACGCCCTGCTTGGGCTCGCCCGCATCGTCGGCCAGCTTCAGGACGACCTGTTCGCCGAGAATGCCGCCGTTCTTGTTGATCTCGGCGACGGCCGCTTCCGCGCCGTTCTTCACCTGGTCGCCATAGGCGGCGACCGGGCCGGTCAGCGGGGCGACGAGGCCGATGACGATGTCCGCATGGGCGAGCGGGGCAAAGGCGACGGATGCGGCGAGCAGGGCGCCGGCAAAAATCTGCTTCTTCATGGGGGGTCTCCTCAACTGGGGCCATCGGGCGGCCCGGTCGCAGATGCTCACGCGTCCGGACGGCGCTTGCCGGATTCCGATGCGGAGCGGGTTCTTTCACGGTCCGGAACAATCGTTCACGAAAGGCCGGCGTGCTGCAGATTGATTAGGCCGGAAGGGGAAAAAGCGCAACAAAATAATGCATTTGCATATTTGATGGGCGGATCACCCGCGTGAATGGAAGGCAGTATGCGGCATTTGAATCAAAACGGATTGTTAAGATTTACGATTTATAAATATCCGGGAAATTCTGAGGAACTGCGATGCGTTGCGTTTTGATCGTCGTCCTCCTGTTGCTTGCCGGATGCGCGTCTGTTCCGCGGCAGACGCAGAATGCCTGCGCCATCTTCGAGCAACGTGACGGCCTGTTCGACAACTGGCGGCGCGCCGCCTACCGCGCCGAGCGGGAATATGGCGTGCCCGTTCCCGTGCTCATGGCGACGATCTACACGGAGTCCGGCTTCCGGCACAATGCGCGCCCGCCGCGCACGAAGCTCTTCGGCTTCATCCCCTGGAAGCGGCAATCGAGCGCGCTCGGCTTCTCGCAGGCGCTCGACGGCACCTGGGCGCAATACAAGCGCGTGACCGGCCGCTGGGCCGCCAACCGCACGGATTTCTCCGACGCGATCCGCTTCATCGCCTGGTATCACGCCGAGAGCAACCGCAGGAACGGCATCGCCCTCAACGACACCTACCGCCTCTACATCGCCTATTACCACGGCCATGCCGGCTATTCGCGCGGCAACTGGAGCGGCACGGCCAAGGCCGGCGCGAAGCGCGCGTCGAACATGGCGGTCAGCTATTCGCGACAGTTGAAGAATTGCGGAGCGTGGTAGGCAGGACGGATTGCCGCTACGATGTTCCGCGTTTCGGCCGTGCACGCTGGTGTTTCCGCGCGCAGCTTCCATCGGGACAAGGAGATCGGCTTTGCCCACTCCCGTCATCGTCGTCGGTTATGACGCGGCATGGCCGGATTTGTTCGCGGAGATTGCAAAGTCTCTTCGGGCACTGCTCGGCGATGCCGTCAATGCAATCGACCATGTCGGAAGCACTGCCGTGCCGGGGCTTGCCGCCAAGCCAATCATCGATATCGATGTGACGCTTTGCGGCCGGGAACTGATCGAGCCTGCCTGCCAGCGCATTGTGCAGGCGGGCTACGGCGCGCGGGGAAACCGCTATGACGACGATATGTGGGCCTTTCTGGCAAAACGGGAGCCTGCCTGCCGTGTCTATCTGTGCCCACCGGGAAATGAAACGCATCGCAAGCGCTTGGTGTTTCGTGACAGGCTGCGTCAAGACGGGGCGCTTCGTGAGGCCT
The DNA here is from genome assembly GCF_963942435.1 of Shinella sp. WSD5-1. Classification (GTDB taxonomy): domain Bacteria; phylum Pseudomonadota; class Alphaproteobacteria; order Rhizobiales; family Rhizobiaceae; genus Shinella; species Shinella yambaruensis. The sequence goes on along the minus strand of NZ_OZ012596.1, from coordinate 3,715,351 downwards.
ACGGCGCGTTGAAGCAGCAACTTTCCAGACGGTTCTTTCTGGAGGGAGATGCCTACACCGCTGCAAAGCGGGATTTCATAGAGGCGGTGATCCGCAACGCTCCTCCGCCGCGCTGGTAGGTTCAGGCTTCTGCCCGCCCGTCATCGCATAAAATTACGCGCCCTTGTCGGATCGGCCTTCCGACACACGTCCTTGACATGTCCAAACCCAAGAAGGAGACGATCATGACCTATGTCGATGGATTCCTGCTGGCCGTGTCGAAGGCCAATCTGGAGCGGTACAAGGACATGGCACGCACGGCGGGCGATGTCTGGAAGGAGCTCGGCGCGATCGATTATGTCGAATGCATCGGTGACGACGTGCCCTATGGCGAGCTCACCTCGTTTCCCCGCGCCGTTCTGGCGAAGGACGACGAGGTGGTGATCTTTTCCTGGGTCACCTATGAATCGCGCGCGAAGCGCGACGAGATCCTTGCCAAGGTGATGGCGGACGAGCGCCTGAAGGGCGACAAATGGAAGGATGTCTTCGACGGCAAGCGCATGATCTACGGCGGCTTCGAGGCGGTCGTCGAGTTGTGAGCCGGGGGGAAGCAGGCTAAACCCTTAATCCGGAACCGGAAGAAAGGACACGCCATGACGAACCTCTACTACGCGATCGTCGGATCCACGACGGACACGAATATGGGCCTGGCGCGCTTCATGGGCGTCATCCTCGCCTTCATCGTGGTCGTCGGCACCCTGTTCTGGGCCATCGGCGGCTGACGCGCCATGGCGCAGACGATCGTGACGGTCCCGACCCGCGGGCAGGGGCTCTACGAATTCACCGGCGAGGCCGCCGCCTTCGTGCGGGGCGCGGGCATGGAGCAGGGGGTGCTGACGGTCTTCGTCCGCCACACCTCCTGCTCGCTGCTCATCCAGGAAAATGCCGATCCGGATGTCCGGCGCGATCTCGACCAGTTCTTCCGCCGGCTCGTGCCGCCCTCGGACGATCCCGCCATGCGCTGGATCGTGCACACGCTGGAGGGGCCGGACGACATGCCGGCCCATATCAAGGCGGCGCTGACAGCCGTCTCGATCGGCATTCCGGTCGTCGGCGGCCGCCTCGCGCTCGGCACCTGGCAGGGCCTCTATCTCTTCGAGCACCGCGACCGGCCGCACCGGCGCGAAATCGTCCTGCATCTCGGCCCTTGACGGAACCGGCCGGCACGATGGAACGTTCCTGCGGCGATCCATCCCGGAGCGTGTCGCGATTGCGTTCCGGGTCCTGTTCTCGCCTGTCGCCGGCGAACGCCCGGCGGGCGCCCGCGCGGCGGATTTCGAAGGAGATGTTCATGGCGAATACCGAAAGCATCAACCATGCCGTCATCGAGGCCTTGAACGCCCGCGACTTCGCCGCCCTTGCCGGCAAGGTCCACGAGGATGTCTCGATCTCCGGCATCGGCGAGGGCATGGACAATGGCCGCGCCGCGCTGCGCGATCGTCTCGCCCGGCATTTCGAGTCCTTCGACGAAAGCTATGGCGACGCGCTGGTGATGAGCGATGCGCTCGGCAACAATGTCGCGATCCGCCTGACGGCGCGCGGCAGGTCGGCGGCGGGCGATGCCTATTCGAAGGAGAAGATCCTGCTGCTCGAGCTCGAGGACGGGGCCATCACCCGCATCGCCTTCTTCACCGGTTCATGAAGTTGAACGGAGGCTGAACGACGGCTTCGGCCTCCGTTCAGCCTCGCGCCCCTAAGGTCTCCTCAATCGCCGGACGAAACGGCCCGGCCGGTGTGAACAGGAGATCCCCCGATGACCCGCTTTCTGAAAAAATCCCTTCTTGCCGCCGTTCTCGGCCTCGGCGCGCTGACGGCTACGATGCCGGCCGCCTCCGCCGCCAATACCGAGCTGTCGATCGAGCAGGTCGGCTATCGCAACGGCTTCTTCGAGATCCGCGACCATGACGGGCGCCGCGATCGCTGGGACCGCCGGAACGATCGCCGCCATGGAAACTGGGGCGGCCGCGGACGCTGTGATCCTCGCCTGGCCATGGTGAAGGCGCACGATCTCGGCCTGCGCCGCGCCCGCATCGCCGATGTCACGCCGCGCAAGGTCGTCGTCGAGGGCTTCCGCTACCAGGGCTACGGTCGCATCGTCTTTGCCAACGACCGCTATTGCCCGGTGCTCTGGCGCTGAGCGGAAAGATCGGTTGCCGGCCTTTCCCTGAACGCCGCCCGCAAGGTTACCCCCGGCCGGCGAGCGGCCGCCCTCCCGGTTTCGCCGGGAGGGTTTTTGCGTTTTGCGCCTCACCATTCCCGGCAGGACCGTAGGACCGCAGGCCGTGGAACGAAGGGCGTGCGGCCTGCCTACTCTTCCGGCGGGTGGCGATACCGTGCGATGGCGATTGCCCTTGGGCGGGATGGAAGCATGCTGTTCACGGTGAAGGCGCCGCCGCGAAGAGGGCTTGCAGGGTAAGGGTACCCGCGCGCTTCCTGCTGCAGGATACGGGGGCGAGGCCTTTCCCTGCGGATCGTCCGCACCCGTTTCACGGGCAATCAGCTAGGACGAAAAAGGGCCGGTTGCCCGGCCCTTTCGAGAAAGCGTCGTTCCGCGCGGTTCAGCTGCCGAGCGCGAAGGTCACGTTGACGGTGACGGAATAGCTGTTCTCGCCGGTGGCGAGCGGCACGGCACCGCCTTCGGCATAGTCCTTGGCTATGGCGCGCATCATCGGCATGGGTTCGGCCCGATAGGTGGTTTCGGAGATTTCCAGCACGCGGCCGAGGCCGACGCCGGCGGCATCCGTCAGTTCCTTCGCCTTGGCCATGGCGTTCTCGACGGCCTTCTTGCGCGCCGCGCTGACGGCGGCATCCGGCTTGTCGTTGACGAAGCGGATGCCGTTGCCCTGGTTGGCGCCGAGCGTCACGGCCTTGTCGAGGATCTCGCCGAGCTTGGAGAGATCGCGCACGCGCAGCGTCACCGTGTTGGTGACCTGGAAGCCGATCAGCACCGGCGGCGGGTTCTCGCCGGTCGAGCTCTGCGGATACTGGTATTGCGGGTTGATCATGAAGCCGGAGGTCTGCAGGTCGCGATCTTCGATGCCGGCTTCCTTCAGTGCGGCAAGGATGTCGGCCATCGCCTTGTTGTTGGCATCGAGCGCCTCGCGGGCCGTCTTGGCGTCCTTGACGACGCCGAGGTCGATCAGGGCCATGTCGGGCGCCATCTCCGCGCGGCCTTCGCCGGTGACGACGATGGTCGCCTCGCGCGGCTTGGCGCTGTCCTCAGCCCGCGCGGCCATCGGCATCGCAGCGGCAAGAGCAAGCGAAAGCGCGACAAGGCTGGCGCCCGTGCGGCGGCCCAGGGTTCCGTAGAACATAAAGAAAATCTCCTGATGGTTGCGTCCCTTGCGCCGTTCTTCGCCCGTGATTGTGTAGAGAATACGGCGACGCTTGTGAGGTCCGCCGAATTCGTCTAGACGGTCTCTACGCGTCGGCCGCCATTGACCGACGCCCCCGGCCATCAGCCGGGACGGGCCTGTAGCTCAATGGTCAGAGCCGGCGGCTCATAACCGCTTGGTTGGGGGTTCGAGTCCCTCCGGGCCCACCAATCGCCATAAGGCCTTGATTTTAAACGAGAATTTTCAAGGCATTTTTCCACCGTACACGGCGAAATACACCGCTACGTACACATTTCGAGCCAGATTGAGAGGCTTGAAGTGTATTTATGGAAACGCGAAAGTGGATTCACGTATCAGCAAAGAATTCCCGCTAGCGTCGAATCTCAACTTGGGAAATCACCCATCCGCGTGAATTTGGGGCCACTTCCTGCTGCTGCGGCACGGAAAAGAGCAATAATTTTGTCGGGTGCGGCCATGAGAATGATGGACGATCCGACCATGACGAGAGAAACCCTTTCTCATAGCCTCAAAGCTTTGAATGCGGAGCTTGAGGAACTGCGCCGACGCCATTTTCCGCTTGGTTTGAGGGTCACCAGCCGACTTCAACAAGCCAAAGAATTCGAATCTGAAGGCGACCATGAGGCCGCCCAAATATACCGCCGTCAAGCGAAGGAACTGTCAGCACAAAGAGCTTCTCTGCAAGATTTCAAACAAAGACTTCAGACGATTTCGGACGCGCTTTCAAAAGATTCCGTGGCATGGGAGGCGGAGCGCGACACATTTCAGTCTGTCGTCCGCACCCTCGGTTCTTTGGGTGCACAGGTTCAATCGCCCCAAAATCAACCTATCCAGCAGCCTCAACCTCAACCTCAACCTCAATCTCAACCTCAGCCTCTCGAACATCGGGATGAAAGAACTGTAACTGCTTCCACCAAACTTAGCGTAGCAGGTCGTGTCATCCTCGATTCTCGAAAAGATGCGCTGGACAAGGGAAACAAGGATAAGGTGCGCTATGAGGAGCGGCTTGAAAACACGTTCGCGGCATTCCTGAACGTGGTTGGCGATCATCCTCTCAGCTACTATTTGCCTATCCATTTGCAAGACTTTGCGACGGCCATGGCAAAGCTTCCCACAAATCGTACGAAGTACCCCATTTTCGCCGGGCTGAGCCTTAAGCAGATCGGCGCAAAGAATGACAAATTGCCTGACGGACAGCGGATTAAAAGCCTGTCTCAAACGACGGTCAAAGAACATGTGGCCCAAATCAAACTTATCTGGGAAAAAGCGACGGCCGGTGTCTCAGGAATTCGTGACATCCGATCATTCAAGGTGACAATGCCTGCTGCCGCAACACCTGCCATTGATCGGGAGGGCCTGCCTCCGACGTCTCTGAATACATGGCTGGCAGATAGCGTCACTCCCAAGATGATGCGGAAGCCGCATAAAGCTTGGTTGCCTCTTGTTGGTTTTCTGACAGGGATGCGGCTTTCTGAAATCGTCTATTTGCAATCATCTGACATGGTAACTATTGAAGGGAACGAGGTTTTTGACTTACGGCTTCCACTGATCATTGATGGGAAGCCGGTCGACAGGCCCCTGAAGACGAAGACGTCTGTCCGCATTGTTGCAATCCATCCATTGCTTCGTGATTGCGGTTTCATTGATTTCGCAAAGAATCAGCGTGGCCGGGGTGGGTTTGTTTTCCCTCATTATCATGGGGCTAATGACCCTGCTGACGCTGCCCAGAAACAGATGGGGAATTGGATGGTGGCCCTCGGTATTCACGAGACACAGCGGCAGGTGTTTCATTCCTTGAGGCATAACGCAAAGTCATGGTTCCGCATCAATGTTGGCGATAGCCTTGCGGACAAGCAATGTGGTCACGCGGCATCTTCCGTAGGGGCAAAATACGGGTTCAAAGCACTGGAGCCCGAAGAGGTCCAAAAGATAATGTCTATCCCGGCCCCACGTGGCGTAGATTTCTCACCGTTCATGGACTGGCGGCGTCAGGCGGAATAGCCGGGGGCATTGCCCCGCTTTTCACTGTGGGATTCCGCTTCGATTGAATTGCGAACGAAGGCTAGGAGATCGCTGTAACCAGCGATGCGGTTCTCTAGCCCACGTTTTTTGGCGGAGAGTGCACGCCACATCGAGTTTTGCTCAAGCTCCATCCTTCGATTGAACTCATAGTCGCTTTCTTCATAAGCGCCAGCGGTCATTGTGTACCATGGGCACGTCCGCAAGAATGCGTAATATTCGTCGATATATGGCTTCAAAGCCGCTTCGACAGATATTAGTTCCGACTTCTTTGCCGCAAGATACGCGATAATCTCAGGCAATGCTTTATTGTATTGTTCTATTTTATCCCCTTCGATTAAAGTTTCCATGTTGATCCTCGTACGTCGACCTTTGATTATGAATGATTGTGATTCTAGGCGTCGTCACTGTAAAGGCGTTGCCATACGGTCAACCGCCCGTAGCCCATCCCGCTTGATTTCGGCCTTCAATGCCGCCGCCGCTCCGGGCAGCCGGGATTTGCGGACGAGCCTCTTGTCTGCGCTTCCGTGTGCTTGAATGTAGATCGCCGCGACGTAGCAGAGGATGCCGCCGTTTTGGTCCGTCTCGCAAACCTCGACAACCTCGATATTAACCGTCAGCCCTTTGATTTTCGTGGTTTTATGGCGCATTGAAATCTCCGCTTTCTGATTGAATTTATTGAGAAAAACATAGCAGAAAACGGGATTCCTGAGAATCCTGCAGGTAAATTTGATGCCGGTTTTGGGGTAGTGTCCGTTAATCGGAATGTTTGGATTTTACTGATTTTTGGAAGAGAACGTTTGTCGTAATATCGGCGGCAGGCAGGGGTTGACGGCCAGCGCGGCGACATAGACTTGTTCAGGTCAGGTCAAAATGGCCTGACCGTGGCCGCAGGCCGAACCAGTCGCCGCGATGGCTGTCACCGAACGAAAAGGTTCCATGTCTATTTTCTCTCTGGTCCGCCACGCGGATCGGATCGAGACAAGCGGCTCGATCCGAAGGGCAAGAGAATATCGACATGGAAAAGAGCGAGGCTACCCCTGCCGGAATTCCAGCGTCTCGCCGTCATGTGAGAAAATGTCAACAATTACAGAATGATGAGATTATCCTTACCCGAGAAAATCGTTGACAAGGGCGAGGGTTGCGGTGACGCTTTTACATCGACAATTTGGAAATCGTTATGTCACAGCCTCAATGTTTCGACCGTCTTAGTCTTCTGCGCCAAATGGACACCGAAATGACCGCTGCAATAAAAGCATGCACGGTGCAACATCGTGTCGTTCGCGCATTGCGATCCGCATACATCCAGGCTCTGGAAAACAACGTCCGTTGCTTAGGAATTTCCGAATTACCGCATTCGGCGCAAGACATAGCCGCCCAACGTATACGCATCGACCTGGAGGAAGGTCGAGCAATCGAGATTTCTGAAACTTTGCTTGAATTGCAAAATCAGCGGCTTTCTCTGCGGTCCGCTTTGACGGTTGACGCCGACTGATTTTGCTCTGAGCATAAAAAAACCGACGTCATAGGGTTAGCGGCCCTCGGTCGGTTTTTGCAGGAATGTTAGATAATGATGAACAGTCTTTTCGACATTGTAAAGCCGCCGTTGACGGCTGAGTGACCGGGGGGCTGGCAAATAGCCCAGCCCAGAACCTTCAGTCCTCCCATTTTTCCAAAAGAAATGTTGACATTATTTCGGAGCCTCAGGGTTTCGATTACGGTGCGTTCGGTGCGCGCCAGCACATAGAAAATCTCCATCCGAACAATTCACGTGGCGGACTCCGCAATGGCGTCGTCAGCTTCGCGCAGCGGGTGCGCGGGCAGGAAAAGCCGTGGAAAGAGTGGACCGTTCCGGTAGGCGGCGGCGCGATCATGGAAGCCGAACGGGTCCTCCAGCAAGACAACCGAACAGATTTGTACGTGTCGCAGGCGGCTTTCTGGAAATGGCGCTCCATCTCACAGTTGACGGCGATTGGTGCATGTTATGCAGACCTTGATTACCACAATGTCGCCCGGTGGCGCGCCAAAGCTCCCAGAGATGTTGCTGGTGCCGTTGTCGGTCATCTAGAGGAGGCGATGATCCCGCATCCGTCCTACATTTTATCGACGGGCCGAGGTCTTGTTTGTGTTTGGTTGTCGGAATTGCTGCCTCGTACTGCCCTACCTCGGTGGAATGCCGTCCAGAAGCGCCTAGGATTGGTTTTAGAGCCATTCGGAGCGGACAAGCGGGCATTGGACGCTGCACGGGTATTTCGGCTTGTAGGAAGCGAAAATTCCAGTGCAGACCGAGATCGGTGCAAAGTCGGCATGGTTTGGTGTCACGGTTCGCCTGAAACACCGACACGTCACGATTTTGGGACGCTTGCAGATGAAGTCTTACCCGTCACCCACGCTGAATTAATTTCCCTCCGCGCTGAGCGGGCTAAGCGTAAGGCGGAAGGCAAGGATAAGACAGGCCCGGCGGTACATCTGTCGGCGGCGACCTATTGGGAAACGGTTCTCACCGATCTTCAACGACTTCGGGCGCATCGTTATCCAGAGGGCACTCTGCCGGAAGGCCAGCGTGACGTATGGTTGTTCATGGCGGGCGTGGCCATCTCATGGATTTCTCCAGCGGAAGTGCTTGGTCGAGAAATCATATCGCTCGCGAACGAGGCGGCGGGATGGCGCGACAGTGAAACGAAATCCCGCATGTCCGCCGTTATCAAGCGAGCGCGGCAGGCAGCGGCAGGACAGACGATTACGTTCAACGGTCGTGAGGTCGATTGCCGTTATCAGGTAAAGGCCAACACCATTGTCGAATGGCTGGGGATCGATCCGGCGGAACAGCGCGCGGCATGTTTACGGGTGTTGGTCGACCAAGACCGGAAACGGGAACTCTCCGTTGAGCGCATGGAAAAGTCGCGGCGTGAGAGGGGCGTGAAGGATCGGACCGGACAGCAGGCGGCAAGGTTGGAGATGGGCGGTATGGCGCTATATCTGCAAGCAACGCAGGGCATGCGCCGTGACGACCTAGCAGCCCATTTCAACGTGTCGGCGGGGCAGATTTCCAAGGCCATGGCTGAGGCACGCCAAGCGCGCCAAAGACAAGGAAAATTATGATTTTCCCATGACCGGGGGACAAAGCCCCCCGGACCCCGTGGAAGGTAAACACCATACACCGCATCACTTCGTGACGAACGCTGATTTTCCAGCGTTTCGGCTTGTCAGCCATGGGCTGGCAATGGGTCGCACGGCCCGAGCCTCGAAGGGGGTTCCCGAGAGGGTCTCCACGAAGTGGCCTCCATGGAATGGTTCCCCTGAAGGGGCCGATACTATCGAAGATAGTGCCAGTCGGTCACTATATCTTTCATTCCGGTGCCCAAAAGCGCTTTGCGCCCATGGTTTTCATGACCACACTTATCAGGAGGAAATTCCTATTTGAGGAGGGGGCGATGTATGAGTACCAGCGACTGATTAAAATTAAAGGCGAATTGGGGGATTCGTCGGGACTTCTTAGAGCAATTCGACTGCCCGGCTCTTGGTATGCCGTCATCTGGGAGCACTCGAAACGGTATGCTTCCATGAACCAGGATATCACTGCGCAGAACGGCGTCGGTGATATGACGGACGACGAATTCTTGTTTCACGTCCAGCGTGTCTTTTGGTTCACATTCGGCATTGATTTCATTTATCCACGTTTAGGCTGAGGCCCTGCCATGGGCTATCAGTTCGTGCATCTAGAGGGCTATGCTCGCAAGGCGGACGCGAAGGGTCGGGACACGAATTTCATCTTTGGCGAGGCATCCCGTCGCCCCGAAGCTTCGGTTCATGTTGCGAGTCCTGCTCCACCTATCATTGTGCATGGCCTCAAAATTGAAGAAGTACAGGAATTGCACGATTCTGCTGCGGCCTCGGCTACGGTCGCTGTTAAAGGCGGAAAGACCCGTAAACTCCGATCCGATCAAAAAACACTTCACACGGTCGTCGCCAGCCATCCTTACACCATGAACGAAATCCGCGCCGATCCCGACAAGCGCCGGGAGGCGGAGGCGTGGGAGAAGCGGACAGTCGAATGGTTGCGACACCAGTATGGTGATGATCTGCAATCCGTGATCCGCCACGAAGACGAGTCCCATTACCATATCCACGCATATGTCGTGGCAATCTCCGATCCCGAGTTGAAAGCGCAGAAGCACCATCCCGGCGCGACCGCAAAGCGTTCCGTGATGGATGCTGGCCCAATCGATGGCGAGGATCAAAAGGCACTCATGAAGCGTGCCAATGCGGCATACACGGCAACAATGCGCGCATGGCAGGATTCCTACCACGAAGCAGTTGCCGTACCTTCCGGCCTTACGCGCCTTGGCCCGCAACGTCGTCGCCTGTCGAGGGACGAATGGCAGAGGGAACAAGTACAAGCCCAGGCACTGAAGAAGACAATTGAAAAGGCGAAGATCGTCAAAGCCAACGGCGAAACCTTTATCGCCAAAACGAAGGCTGACGCCGCCACGGTTGCCGCCGACGCTGCCCGCCAACAGGAGGTGGCTCGCAAAATAACCGCCGCTGCGCTGGCCGCGCAAGATCGCGCACGCCAGGAGCAAGAGCGGGCGCAGGCGGCGATGGCATATGTCGCCAGGTACAATGGATGGGCCGGTCGCTTCCGGGCGGTTTGGGATGGCCTGCGGAAATCAAAACTAGCAGAAAGAATCCGCTCTGAGTTGAAGGGCGAAATCGACCGCTGGCGGGATATCGCGCAGACTGCCGAGCGAAAGCAACTTGAGGCTGAGCGCCAGCGCTTCGACGCAGAGCGGAAAGCGCGTGATGCGCAAGACGCGGCGATGCGCGCTGGAATCGAGCGCGACCGGCTGCGGTCGATTCTTTCTCCGGCCTCCGATCCGGCCTCGCCGGACCTGTCACCAGGGCCAAAACTGGTACTGAAACCCAATTTTCAGAAAAAGGAAAAAACGTAATGCGCAAAGTGATATTTGTCGCCGTGATTCTGATCGCATCCAGCGCGACCGCTGGCGAAATCGTCTGGCGATCTCCGACGAGCGGCACACTGACCCCTGTTTCTGATCCTGCACCCCCGCTGGAACCGGAGCAATCTGTTTTCGGAATTCGTTACGAGCCCATCCAGGTTGCCGCCGGGACGGTCGTCTACGCTATGCCGATTGGCGATGTCAGCGGATACGTGTTCGCTTCGGGAAATCCACTGCCGCCCGGCCTGACGCTCGATCCAATTACCGGCAAGATTACCGGTCTTGCGGCGGTCGCAGGAAACTACAACGTCACCATACGCGCGCAACGGGACGGCTTCTATTCGGAGATGGTGATCTCGATCACCATCTCCTGATGCGCTCTCTGGCTCGGAGCGGGAGGGGGCGGGGAACGTTGGAGCCGTCCCCCGCACTCACATCATCCGATCCGTTTGCTGGCGACATGGAGATACAGCACACCGCTACTTTCGGAGACCTTCGGCCACCCTCGCCCAAGACATCCACCACACCGTTCCTTTGCCACCTGCATCATGTCGGCGGCCGTAAATGGGATGGCCTGTTCATCCGCATGATCCCAAGCGGTCATGGCCTGTTCCTGGATGATCTTCGGCACTACGCAAAGGCGGCATCGGCCTTTGGCCTTGGCAACCGCAAAATGCGTGATCGTGTCGTCATCGATGACATCATGGTCTGGTGCCAGCTCCATCATTGTGCGGCACCACTCATCGACCGCACGAGCTTGCCAAGCTCAGCAGCAGGTACAGGAGTAAACGGGATTTTCGGCTTCTTCGTCTCCGCCTCGGACATGAGGTAGATTGAGCCGTTTGCAGCCGTGATACGGATGTCCGCCTTTTCGTAACGGAAAACGTTCTCTCGTCGCTTCGGCTTCCAACTGGTGAAAGCCGCAATGGCGTCACCAGTGTCGAGCATCGAATTCTGGATCACGTCCGCAGATATGTAGATTGTACTCACCATGCCAGGCCCCTTTTCGTTGTGGACGACGAATAGGTATGAGAGGAAAATCATTCCGTCAAGTGGTGTTTTTTAGCAAAGGAATTCTTCATAAACTCAAAAAAAGTCATTTTCTTCTAAATTCCTTTGAAGCGGTCGAATTTTCGAGAGAACTCCTTGCAACGAATAATCGGCAGCTCTTCGACCAAGGAATTCTCGGAAAAATCCTGTCAATTTGGCTCGGGAATTCCTTGCTCGCCGTCGTTTTTCCGTGACAATTCCTTTTCCCTCCGCGCCTCTTCGGCCTCGCGCTGCTTGCGGAATTCCCATCGGACTGCTGCGGACTGAAAATTCCTGACGATATCGGCGCTCGAATTTGCCCGGCACATCAACAAGTCAGCGGGGTCCGAGGCGTAGGCTTCGTCTAGATAGCGGTGAGTTTCAGGTGGCGACATGAGCTTGAGGGCCTTAAGGGCATCGCCTTGCCAACGCTGGTCCGTCAAGTCGCTCATGACCTCGCCTACGAACGGACGATAGCCCCACAGCTGATATCGCGTTGGGAAAAACTCGCGATCTGGATCAGACTTCCACGCTTCTTGAAGCTCGGCCTTTCGGCTCACACAAATACCGCGCTCCTTCAGCATCCGGTTCCACCGCTCATACGAATAGCCGTCGCAATGATCGCCGTGGCCGGGGGCTGGGGCGAAGTCCTTGTTTGGGTCCGGCGTCCAGTCTGTCGGGTCTGCTATGGGATCGGACCGATACGAAACCGAGCGTGTGAAAGCTGCGAAGAGGGATTCCTGCATCGCGAGCACGGCCAGCAAGAAAAGCAACAGCATGCGTTGACGCCGTTTTCGCGCCTCTTCGATCTGACGGCGCAGGCGTTCGATGCGCCTGCAATATTCGTCTTCTCGCCGTTGTCGTTCGCGGCGTCGTCGTTCTTCGTTTTTCTTATTTTTTTCTTTTTGTTTTAGCGTAAGCGGGTAATGGTCCATGGTGATCCTCCGTTTCCTGTAGGATCGCCTTCATGAATTGCAACACACAATAGCCGGTCTTTCACGTTGCGTAGCCTCCCTAAGGTTCATCGTTTTTTCGTGCCCTTGCGGTTGCGTTTGAGTTAGAAATACACCCGATAGATTCGGATCGCGCGGGGGCGAGGGTGGACACAATTAAGAGTAGGCTTCAGGAAAGAGCAGGCAGCATGGCGGTCTGGTGTGTTGCCGATGGCGACGTTGCGGGCACCACCATGGAGACGCACTTCAATTTTTGGCGCATTGCTGGGGATAGGGATTTCAAAGGTCGCCCTCAACGCCCGCCAAGAGACTTCCTTGAGATTGGTCTGTTGATCAAGAATCCAGCTCCAGTACAGCGCATAAATGTGTATTTGCCCGTTGATGTAGAGAGACAATCAATACAAGACGCGGGCGTCCAGTTGGCTCAGACGTCCGTTGCGCAAGGAATTTTCAACGAGAAGCTTCAATGCGTTGTCACACCGGCTCCGGCAAGGATTGAGTTAAAAAACGGTGATAACCTGTTTTGCCGGGTTCATAAATTCATCGAGCAGAATGGAAACCTAGACCCTTCCCATCTTTCTTTAGATAAGTTTTCTGACGGCACTCTCCTTTCAATCGAGAAGGTTGCGATTGAATCTGTTAGCGTTCAGATCAAGGCCGATGAGAGTATTTACTTCAGGTTGAGGGTCTATTTGCCGAGTGGGAAATCCAGTCCATTCATTCACGTCATAACGCCAATTGACCGTAAATTTCAAAGCGGTTTCGAGGAAATCGAGTATATCGACTTTCGCTTCAATGAGCTTCGTACACTGCCGCCACAGGTAGAAAACAAAATTCGCGCTGACGAGAAACAAGGAAAGGTTAATATCAGTCTTGTGGCATTTCTTACAGCTTTTCCAGTTCATTCCGAGCTGTCTGCCAGCAGTATTCAATGGCACAAGAATAGACTTCTTGAGCATGATCCATGGGACGACTATGTGCCAAGCGGCATTCCAGGAGGAATGGTCGTTTATCATTGGAAGAAAGAAGGCAAAGACGGACAGGGGGTTGCAGATTTCTCATCTTTCGTCAAACTTCACACACGCAGGAGCGGCCGCAAGATTTTACTCACCTATCTGGTCGTCGCATTTTTGTTCGGATTGTTTGGTAATTTGGCGGCTTCTGGCGTTCTCGGGTGGTTTTCGAGCGATACTAAAGCGACGGTTGACCAGATTTCTGACGCCCTCGATAAATGAGGAATATCCCAGCAATGATCTTCAATGAAGATACAACCTCATTGATTCCGCTGTCAGTCAACACCCGGCCTGCAAGGAACCTCTCACTGTCCGACCGCGAGCAGGAAGCGTTGCAGTTCATAAGCGGTTTGTCCGAAGACTATCCAGATATTCAAAGCTGGTATGTTAGTAAGGTTGTGCCGGGTCTTCGGACAGGGACAAGATTTTTGCTCCCCATACATCGTGACGGGGAGTTGGTCGCCGTGGGAATTGCGAAGAACGACGGCTTCGAGCGGAAGATATGTACCGTTCGCGTCGCGCCGTATCATGCTGGAAGAGGCCTGGGGCTGCGGGTGTTTGATGGACTATTGAAGTGGCTGGATGACGATCATCCCGGCCTGACGGTCAGCGCCACAAAGCTGCCCGCATTCGAAAGAATATTTGACTGGTACAGATTTAGGCTCACCGGTGTGGAAAGCGGCCTGTACGTACCGGGTAGGCAGGAAATTGGCTATAATGACGCAATTTTTGCGAAAAAGGATGGTCAGAATAAAGTTCTCGAACCGGTTCACGATAGAAATCTTATCGCCTCGCCCAAATCTGTTCCGTGACTTGCGTCGATGACCAACAGTCGGCAAGGAAGCAGTTCGGCGTAGGACTCGGCGGCTCTTAACGCATTCGTTTGCGATTTTTCGATTTCTTGCGGGACGACATTCCTTGTATCTCCTCGTGAGAGGCGTCGCTCAGAGATCGTCTCACCAGAGGCTTTGAAAAAAATCAGTCCATCCGGCTTCATAGCTGCGATTACATCGGCAGGAATGATGACCTCATGCCCGCCAACGTAAACAAGGCTATGCGCATCTAAGAGCATCAATGATACAGGAGTTTCAGATCGGATCACGTTCACCATATCAACGAGGACATGCTGATCCTGAATTACCTCGTTGGTGGAACGCGTTCCGGCGGTTTCGCGATGAAGCCGCAATAGGGCGCTCGCTGAAAAATGAACAACATCATCGTTGCCGCTCGCGTACTCCGCACAAACGGTAGTTTTTCCTACCCCCGACACCCCGAAAACAATCATGAGCTTCGTGTCGAGCATTACCAGAACTCTAGTTGGTCCTGGCATACGGCTTTTCTCCGCTCATCTTTCATGTACATGTAGGACTGAGGAGGAGTAAAATTGTCTAAAACTTCCTTTGGATCAATGTATTCCTCGTATTCTCGCACTTCGCCGATTTTCAGGGCATAAGCAATTTTTCGGTCTGAGAAATATTGATCGAAAAAATCTTTTGTAATTCCAGAGCCGTATCGAGTTTTCTCCCATATTTCTTCGGGAGCGTCTTCCAATATTGTGTCGATATCAAATTCACCAACAATACGGCCAACTGGCATCGTACAATATACAACGACCGTCGTAACATCCTTGCGGGCAAAGACTTTCCTTCTGAACTCAAATGTTTTCACGCCTTTAAATATGTTTTCAACGTGCTCTGGATTAATCGATAACAATACCTTCATGTACCTTCCCCAATTCGATGATTTTTTGGAATTGAGCCTCACTCAAAGGCTTTAAATCCCAACGCGGTTGTTCTGGTACATCAGCCAGTTCCATGAGGTTGCCGCGCGTGATCCGCTTATTGAACGCAACGTTATAGGTCATCTTGACCGTGTAGAGCCTGCTCCAAGACACGTACATGTCCTTAAGTTCGCCTTCGGTGAAGACGCTGTGCGGCTTGGTGTACTCAAGGAATTCATCAAGGGAAGCGAAATCCTTACGCCGCCGTGTTTCCTCCACAACGCATATTGAGGTCGCAACGGAGCGATAAAACGCGGGTCCTTTGTTGTCGGAAGTCCTGTACATAATAACCGCATCCCCCTTTTTCATACGAGTTAGCGGCAGCTTTGCGACGTAGATTTTGTGTATGGTGTTCGTGTAGGAAACGTCCTGCACGATCTCCTTTGGTTCGTTGTTCAGGATTAAGTCTGGTAAGAATCGTGAGTGAAACTCAGGGTAAACTGCTAGAAGCCAGAGGTTTGCGTGGGAAATTCTGATGAATGGATAGGACTTCAACATATCCATTGAATGTTCTGTCAGCGAACGAGAAAGTACCAATTCGACGCCGTTCTTCGTCGTCTTTGTGCCAGTCTGTTCGAACCCATAGCGGGAAAACAATTTTATGAGGCTTTCGTGAACATCGAAAACCGTCACGTAAATTCCTGTCGCCCCCACATCCAAAGCCGTGTCGAATATTTTCTTGATAACTCGTTCGCCGAGTTTGGTCCCTTTGCCCTCAATTTTCAGCGTGCCTACCTTCAGCCAATGACCATCGGGAAGATGAGGATCAACGTCCGTCACCGGGCCATGTTCCGACTTCAGATAGATCATGCCGCTTAGGCTCTGATGCTCATCCACCACGACATAAACATCTTCTTCCGCCTTGCCGTTGAACCAGGCTGAGAACTCGTCATAGCCAGCTTTCAAGCTATCAAAAAAAGGGTCGTTAAGAGATAAATTCTTGAATTTTGTAAGTAATAGCGTCCGCGCCATGAAACTCCCCGTAATCCTCCCATTGGCGAATAGCATTTGGTGCGAGTCTATCGATGTGTTCTATAGTGACTTGACCTTGCACGACGCTTGTCCACTGAAAAGTGCGCTTTTTGGTTGCCTCTCGGAGAATGCATGATAGCGCGGGAGCCGAGTGGAAAACTGGCCGGTGTCACGATAGTCGAAGGGGCATTGGCCAGTGTCTGCTGACAGGCTGACTCGCTAAACTATGTTGACATTTTCAATAACTGGCGTACACAGAAGCAAGCTCGAAAACGTACCCAAATACCCCACAAGGCTTTGTTTTCGTTTCTAATCTAGGCTTACGCCGATGCGCCCGCTTCCTCCCTCCGGGCCCACCATTTCTGTGCTGTTCGCCACATACATTTGAACTTTCGCCACGAAAACTGAGCAAAATCCACCTAGAGATGCGCAACTAAGGTGGATTAAAAAGTTCATAAAGTCCTCGTCTTCTCGTTAATAGATGCCACGAGCGACGTCAATATATTAGCTACGTATTCTTGAGCCGTTGTTGCTCTACGTTAACGAGATCAAAGATGTTCGACTGCCGGAATACTCGACGAACCTCGCGAAACACGGTTTCAAATTGAGGTGTTGAACTCATTTGAGGATCAAGCCTCGTCGACCACGTAGCTTTCAGAGCTTTTTCTTTCCTTGAAAAGGCCTCATCCAGTTCCTGCGCATTTCTGCCTCGAAATACGAGCTTCTGGGCAATTGGATTTGCCAGTTCGGCAAGATCGATCCCGAATTCACTTTGAAGTTTCCAGATGTCGAAAAGGTCTCTTGGCTGATTTCTGGCTCTGTCTGTGAGAGCGACGATCTTCTCAGTCGCAATCTCCTCCACTGAATATGTCTTTACCGTCTCGCTAGGAGAGAAATCAAAGACAGAGCTGGCTCGGGAAATCTGCACAGCGGGGATAAGTGGAGTTTCTGCCTGACTTCGGCTTAGATGCCGGGAACAGGAGAGACCATGACGAGACGACCGCGCCGGAACCATAGCCCGGCTTTCAAGGCGAAGGTGGCACTTGCCGCCATCCGAGGTGAGCAGACGCTGGTGGAGTTGTCCCAGCAGTTCGATGTGCACGCCAACCAGATCAAGCAATGGAAAGACCAGCTCCTTGAGGGGGCGACAGGTGTGTTCGGCGATGAAACGAAAGCGGAGCCGTCGGGTCCGACCATCGATGTCAAAACGCTGCACGCGAAAATCGGCGAACTGACACTGGAGAACGATTTTTTATCCGGTGCGCTCGGCAAGGCGGGATTGCTGGGCGGAAAGAAATGATCGACCGCGAGCACAAGCTATCCGTCGTGCGCCAGGCGAAGCTTCTCGGCTTCAGCCGTGGCAGCGTCTACTATCTGCCTCGTCCGGTGTCTGACGGCGATCTGGCCCTTATGCGCCGGATTGACGAATTGCATCTCGACTACCCCTTTGCCGGAAGTCGGATGTTGCAAGGGCTCTTGAGAGGAGAAGGTCTGGAGACCGGGCGGCGACACGTCGCCACGCTGATGAAGAAGATGGGCATCGAGGCGATCTACCGCCGCCCGAACACCTCGAAACCAGCGCCAGGGCACAAAATTTATCCCTACCTCCTACGAAAGCTGGCAGTCACCCGGCCCAATCAGGTGTGGGCAATGGACCTGACCTACATCCCCATGGCGCGGGGATTTGTCTATCTGTGCGCCGTCGTGGACTGGTTCAGCCGGAAGGTCTTGTCATGGCGGTTGTCGATCACGATGGAAGCAGCCTTCTGCATCGAGGCGGTGGAGGAGGCACTTGCCCGTCATGGCAGGCCGGAAATCTTCAATACCGACCAGGGATCGCAGTTCACCTCCATCGACTTCACCGCCGTGCTGAAGAGGTCACAGATTGCCATCTCGATGGATGGCAAGGGTGCGTGGCGAGACAATGTCTTCGTCGAGCGGCTCTGGCGTTCGATCAAATACGAGGAAGTCTACCTCCATGCCTACAAGACTGTGTCCGAGGCACGCGCTGGCATCGCCCGATATCTGAACTTCTACAACACCAGACGCCCACATTCATCCCTTGACCGGCGGACGCCGGATCAGGCCTACTTCAACGCGCTGACACCAATGATGGTGGCGGCATAATCGAGGCGGAAATCCACTTAGCGAAACGCCCGAAGCTGTTCAGACAAACCGAGCCACCTCTCACACGATGTACCTGCGCCATCCAACTACCCTTGTTGGATTTGCGGCAAATCTCCCGCTTATTCCTACTGCAGCATTCACATTTCCAGTCATCCCCGACGGCGTCCCAGGTGCCACGTCCCTGCGGCATCGCGGCGACCATTGCCTCGAACTCGGCATCAGTAGGGGCGAGCACCCGTTTTGGCTTGAGACGCTTTGGCCGAATAGATTGCCCTGCACCATCGTTGGAGATCGAGCGTGCATCCAGCAAGGTCGATAGTGTCTTCTCGTAAAGCTGCGGAAGGGCTGCCCTGATTTGCGTCAGGAAAAAGTGGCGATCTTCAAACGGCATAACGACGGTGCGACGTGACTGATCACGCCGATGCTTTCCATCTGCGAATCTCGCGGCCATGCGGCGAGAGAAATCGACCCGGTCGGCAAAGTCATCCTTTGCGTCCAGCCAAAATTCGTTTGCAACGCGGAGGTTGACCTCATGGAGGGTGTTGGGGACCGCTCGAATAAATTCTGAAATTTCCGCAGGTGTAAACGTGAAGTTCGGATCAATTTGCCCCGATAGCAAACGCTTCGCTTCTCCGTCTGCAGCATTGCAGTCGGCGCATATAATGGTAGCACCGAATCTTTCCACAAAGATCAGCAATGCGTCTTTCGCATTCGCGATCTGTTCGTTTAGCAGTCCATCGCCGTCCACTTTTGGATTTGATGCATCGAACAGCTTACGGGCGTGATCACCTAAATGGTCGTGGTGCATCTCCAATCGACACAAAAGGACTCCGTTTGAACCAACGCGCGCTATCTCCGGCTTCGTGCGTCGGCAACATGGGCAGTTCCACCCCGTCCATGTTGCCGCCCACCAGCAATTTAAGTCCAGTCGGTCAGTATTGAACCGCTGAAGGAGCTTTCTTGTTTGCTCGCTCCATCGACCATCACGATCACCGGCAAAGTCGGACAGTTGCTCATCCGTCATCGCTTCAATGTCAGGCACTTCCACGATAACGCTTCGTTTAATAGCCACTTACCCACCTTGCATCAGCCGAACCACTTTCGATATACCATTGGCTCAAGAAGAACAAAATGGCAACATAAAGTTAAATTCGACAGGAGAGCTATTCCTACGAAAGACAGTCGGCGTAGGATGATCGACGTGTTCACTATCCTACGCTGGATTCGATAGGACAATTACAAGGGCAGCGCCAACTACGAGCGCAACGATGACAGCAACTCGAATCCATTCGGAACGCAGCTACTGACGTTCGGAAGAGCCGACCCGAGTGATCACTGCCCGATAGTAATGTCAATTACACAGAACTCCGAATAAGAGGTGCGTTCGACAAGCAGCGAGACCGGTTGGCTCCCTGCCTATCCTTCACCTTTTGCCAAAGCACGCCACTGACGATGCGAAGGTCGGGTATTTCAACGACGACATGCTCTTCCGTGGGATTGGGTCTGGAAACCCTGCGTTCAGTGGCAGGATTCTTGCGATACTCCAGGCGATTGAAAATGAGCCGACCGACATACAGTTCGTTGTTTAGTATGCCTGTACCCCGGTTCCGATGCCCACGGATTGCCGTACCTTGCCAAGGCTTTCCACGTGGTCCCGCGATTCCAAGCTGGTTCAGTTTTGCAGCAATAGCGTCGGGCGTCAGCCCCTTGCTAAACTCGTTGAAGATCGTGACGACGGTCTCCGCCTCTTTCGCATCAATGGTCCGCAGACCACGTATCAGATTCCCTGTCGCGTCGTACTCTTTGATCACGCGATAGCCATAGCACAAGCCGCCTGGAATGCGGCCACCTTTCGCGACCGTTTTCATTCCTTCTCGTGTCCGGTACCGCGTTTGCTCTATCGTTTCCTGGCTGAGGACAGCTCGGATTCCCAGCTCGATAGCCGAAACGGCACTTCCGCCCTGGACGGTCCACAGTTCCACATCGTGAAACTGTAGCAGTTTCAGGATTCTGGCGCTATGTTCCAAATCACGAGATAGGCGATCTAGGGTAAGGCACAAAAATACATCGCACGCATGCTGCTGGGCCGCAAACAAAGCGCCTTGTAAACCCGGGCGTGTTTCGTAGTTCGCGCCACTGATCCCGGCATCGACAAAACTGTCGATCAACTGCCATCCTTTGGCTTCGATCATCGCTTTTCCAAGGTCAAGCTGTGTCTCGATGGAAGCAGGGTTCTGTTGATCGGTAGAATATCTCGCATATAGCAAAACGCGCTTCACCATCGATTTTTCCCGCCACCGTCCTTCAAAGCGGGGAGTGCGTACTTATAGATTTTCATTTCGATTTTCGACTTGATCATTCAGGGCGAATACCCACGCAATGATTAATGATGCCATTCAAATCCGAGGGGAAAACTACCTCCATCGTCTGGTCGCGGCAGGAAGCGATGCAGAGCAATAGAGGGTAGTTTCCCCCTGCGATTTTCGCATGTTGGATAACCTCTCCCAACGCATAGTCACGAAGCGGTACGCGCTGCCTTGGCCTCATGAAGACGCCGTTCATATACACATTTTCGGCGATTTTCATGACCAGTATTCTTACCAATACCAGCGCAATAGCTGCTCTGCAGACGCTCAGGTCCGTTTCATCCAGCCTCACCGGGATGCAGAACCAAGTCTCGTCCGGCTTGGGTGTCGCGGCAGCTTCCGACAATGCAGCATACTGGTCGATCTCGACAACTATGCGGTCCGACCAGATGGCTATGAGTGCCGTTCAGGACGCTATCGGCCTTAGAGCCGCCAAGGTGGATACCGCCTACGCCGCCATGGAATCGACCATTGACGTGCTGAAAGAGTTTCAGGCCAAATTGGTGGCCGCCAAGGAAGATGGTGTCGACCGAGCAAAAATTCAGACGGAGCTTGAAGCGCTGAAGGCGCAGACCGTCAGTATCTCCCAATCAGCGAGTTTCAACGGTGTGAATTGGCTGAACACGGCCTTCACGAACATTTACGACACCGCTGAGGCCCGGGAAAAACTGACGACTTCCTTCGTACGATCCAGCAGTGGAGCAGTCCACGTCAAAAGCACTGAAATCGACTTATCGAAAGTTGCACTGTTCAACAGCACCGGTGGCGGGCTACTGCAAGTAGATGATCGAAGCCCCGGCACCGTAGGCGGCATCCGCAACACGATCTACTCCATCGACCCCGTTGGAAGATCGGCGTGGGAGGATTACATCTTCGATGGTCCTCTGACCTTTACCGATAACAGCACAGCGATCACGTTCACACTCAATCTGGACGCTGATGACCCCGCAACGACAACGGGGCCCCAACCAGGAATGACGCAGACTTACACGATTGACCGGGACGCAATTGATGCAGTCAACCCCGGATGGAACGGTATTGTATCCAATCGATCCCAATGGCGCGCAGTGCTAAAATCCGTCATCGGCAGTGCGGTCGAAATTTATCAGGATGTCTCAAACCCGGCAAAATTTTCCATTGAAACCACCGAAACATCCGGCAGAGGCTCTTCATATTATATGAGCGGCGTAACCTCGACGCTACCGACAGGAGAGACTGGTGGCCTCCAAGACAGTGCCGCAATCTCGTACGGTACGCGAGCCTATACTTATAGCATCTGGGACACGGCATTCGAGCTTAAGCCTGATGTAGAGGCCTACATTACGATCATCGAGAACAACACGAACAAAACGCTCACCCTCACGCGCGACACCGTCATGGCAGCCCTTGGGACGACCTCAGGGGAGGTGACATCGATTGGCGACTATATCCAGGTACTCAACTACGCATTCATCGATCAGGGAATGGGGATCGAAGCAAAAGACCTCGGCATGAATCTCATCCGTTACGATCTCATCGAGACAATGCGGCCTGAGGCGGGTCGGAAAACGTCTCTTGGCGTAACGGGTGCAACAGACAACATTGGGAACGCTCCGACGTTCGGACTGCTCGATGTCGATGTGACGTCGAACTACAGCCTTGATGCGTATATTAGCGGTGTCGATGGCATGATGTCGCGAGTCATCAACGGAGCAGCTACCCTCGGGGCCGTCAAGAAACGGCTGGAAATACAGGAGAGCTACAACCAAACGATCATCGACTCCGTTCAGAAAGGCATTGGTCGCCTGGTTGATGCTGACATGAACGAAGCGTCCGTTAGGCTGAAGGCACTTGAAACCCAGCAGCAGCTGTCCATCCAAGCTCTCAGTATAGCAAACGAAAATCCATCGACGCTATTGCAGCTTTTTAGATAAGCGGCTTGGGAGGCGTCTCTCGACAAACCTCGTTTTTAAAGATGTATCGACGAACCGTTCGCGGGTGAACGCGATATTGATCGGCGATGGTGGCCATCGAGAGGCGGTCATTAAAATATGCTTTGTGAATTGCCTCGATCTGATTCAGGGTTAATGCTGGCCGACGGCCCAGATGTCGTCCTTTTGCTCGGGCAGCTGCAACGCCAGCTGCAGTCCGCTCCGAGATCAAGCAGCGCTCGAATTCGGAGATAGCGCCGAAAATATGGAATACCAGATTGCCAGTGGGGGTTCCGGTGTCGATAGCTTCTGTCAGCGACCGAAGTTGCACTCCCCGGTTACGTAAAGACGAAACGGTTTTCATCAGGTGAGCAAGCGATCTGCCGAGGCGATCCAGACGCCATACGACGAGCGTGTCGCCTGTTCTAAGTCGCCGTAAGGCTTTTGATAGTCCGGGGCGGTTAGTGCTAGCCCCGGAAACTCCTTGATCTTCAAAAATGACGTCGCAACCAGCTGCATGTAGAGCGTTCAACTGCAAATCCAGATGCTGGTCGACGGTGGATACCCGCGCATAGCCTATTCTCATGATCGTTCCGAGATTTCCTTGTCATCGGCGCGATTGACAAAACCAACCGATTTTGTCCGGCAAGATTTGCCGTCGTCCGACGAATGTGTTTGTTCAAGGTTCTCAAGGGATTACGCAATCTACGACATCAATCTTGGTGCGATGACAAAATCGGTTGGTTTTGTCCGTTGCGGGTAGAGGAGAAGCATCGCACCACACCAAGGAGTTTTGTCTGTGCACGGCGTGAAATCCTTCTCCGCCTCCGTGCACGACTTGATGGATGCCTGGATAATAAGCAAAGATGGGGCTGATGCTGCCGATATCTATCAGGCTGCTATGCGACCGTTGCAGCCGAATGTGATCCTGGCTGTAATCGATTGCAGATTTTCCAGTGTGGAAGCCTTCTCCGCAGAATTTGTCCGACGATACAGCGTGACAACGAAGGTGTTGGATATTCTTTCGCTACAAGAGCCCTTTGATTTCCGTAGCTTTCCAGACCAGGAATACCTGAAACATACCGCCATTCCTGTTTTGACCGAGGTCCTGACACAGAAGCGACCATCCCTTTCCAAAGGAAGCACCGTCTTGGGAAGTTGCAAGATTTTCTATGAACGTTTGCTCGTTCCCCAAAAATCTGAAACTGGTCGAAGCGAATGGTGCATCGTCTTCTCCAGGATCGACCTCCTGTTACCAGAAGTCTCTGGGTTTAAAACGGACGGTATCGACCTCAGCATTCTCCAGCTGCTGACAGAGGGTGCGGCGCAAAAAGAAATCGGGCTCAGGTTGGAACTGTCGCCTCGGACGATTGAGCATCGGATCGAGCGGCTTAAGGCGAGGATAGGGGCGAAAAATCTCCAGCACCTCGTGGCGCTGTGGATCGCGAGCAGGCTGTAAATCTATCTCGTGAGGAGCAAATGCGGCCACTTCGCAATACCCTTTAGATTCGGCCTACGACCGTAATTGGTGAAATCTGCCATGCCCTCTGCTTAGAGCAATAATTGGCTCTATCTTGACGTTCATCGGCTATGTTGGTTAGCCGTATTGGACATTTTGCGGCATATCTATTCGACATTTCGCGGGAATTCTAATAGGCATTTCGCGGATGATGCAGTAGACATTTCGCGGATGCTCTGATAGCCATTTCGCGGGAACGCTGATATCAATTTTGCGGGGAAAAATGACGCAAGGCCTTTATAATCGTCACCTGAAAACGGAACTCCTGGAGGCCATGGAAAATGCCAGAGTCGTGAACTTAATTGGTCCTCGGCAAACAGGTAAAACGACATTGGTTCGGGATATGCTGGGAACTGGCCGATTTATCACATTTGACGATGAAAGTATTCTCTCAGCGATTGAAGCTGACCCCCAGGGCCAGCTTCAATCGCTGATCGCTTCAGGAAAAGGAGGCCCCATAATTATTGACGAGGTTCAGCGCTCAAAAAAAATAGCGTTAACATTGAAGCGTATTGTCGATGAAAATCGGGACATGGGGCAATTCTTGCTTACCGGTTCATCCAACATATTTATCTCAGCGGAGATTATGGACTCTCTTGCAGGCCGTGTTCAGACTATAAAAATGCTTCCTCTGAGTGTAGCGGAAATCAAAGAAACGGGGCCATGCAACTTACTAGATTGGGCGAAAGCAAGCGGCGAAGCCGGATCACTCCCTGATTGCTCGCCGACAAGTAGGGATGAGCATATTGATCAGATCATGCGTGGCGGGTATCCAGAAATCCGACCTCTGGCTGAGCGTTCGCGTCAGCGACGGTACAGGGAATACATTGATACAATCGTAGACAGAGACGTCGCGGATGTGATGAAAATCCGCAGAACGGACTCTATGCGTAAATTAAT
This sequence comes from Shinella sp. WSD5-1, assembly GCF_963942435.1. Classification (GTDB taxonomy): domain Bacteria; phylum Pseudomonadota; class Alphaproteobacteria; order Rhizobiales; family Rhizobiaceae; genus Shinella; species Shinella yambaruensis. The sequence continues at coordinate 3,690,410 of NZ_OZ012596.1, read as the reverse complement.
CAATCAACTAGCTATTAGGACTGCAAACGAGCTAAATTTGGTGGAACTAGCGGAGAAGGTGCAGCTAAATCGCCAAACTGCATCTGAATACCTTGATATTTTGGAACGTCTTTCACTCGTTTCGAGATTGCCCGCTTGGTCATCAGGGGAAGTCGGGAGGGATATCAGGCATCCCAAGTTGCACCTGATTGATACCGGCATTGCTGCGGCGCTTCGTGGGCTAACAGCAAGCGATTTTAATCTCGGAAAGGATCAAACGCCTCTTGGCGCGTTGTTCGAAACCTACGTCTATACGGAATTACTAAAATCTCTGCCGCTTCAACGAGACGAATGGAGGCTTTTCCACTGGCGTGATCGCGAAGGGAGGGAAATTGATATTGTTGCCGAGAATGGGAACATGCTGGTGGGCTTTGAAATGAAGGCCTCTTCAACGGTTTCGTCGAGCGATTTCAAGAATTTTCACGCTTTTAAAGGAGGCGCGGGAAAAAAATGGGACTTCCTTGGGCTTGTGATTTACATGGGCGAGCGGCCTTTAGTTTTCGGCGATAGACTTTTTGCGCTACCAATATCTATCTTTTCATCCTTTCCCATATGAACCAATGTCAGCAACAAGGGGCCGTCGGTTGCAGCAGGGAACCGATAGCGAGGCATGTCTTCGCATGCCCGTCGCTGATCCGCAGATAGATAAACGGCGCAGTGCCATATCATCTTATTTACATTCAGAGGCGGTCGTCAGCTTTCGGCCAGCTTGGTATCGGCGACTACTGCGGGATAGATCGGAATCAATGTGAATGAACGATCCAGTATTGAAGGCAATCCAGGGCGCAATAGTCAGTATCGACCTCTCTGAACCGGCGACTGGTGCCAGGTTGGGACGGCTGAAGCTGCAGCCGAGTGTGGACATCAGGACCGCTATCTCCAACGGCAACGAGCCATTGTGGCTCCAGCGCAAGACCTCAGAAAGCTTTTGAACGTAGAGGTCAACCTGATCAGGAACGGACAACATTCAGCATGAACCTGACGTACGCAATCGGGGATATCCACGGCAGAGATGATCTCCTTCGTCCGCTCCTCGCAGCGATAAAAGAAGAAGCTACCGGTGGTACACCACGCTTCATATTCCTCGGCGATATCGTTGATCGTGGTCCAGACAGCAAAGAGTGCATGGAAATCGTCAACCAGGCGATACTGCTGCATCCAGAGTCTAAGCTCGTGCTGGGCAATCATGATGAACGCTTCTGGCACGCGATCAGCGGTATTCTGAGGCCAGACGAGCAGGCTGCTTGGCTCGAAGATTTTGGTGGCTGGCAAACCGTCGAGGCCTATTGTGGCGGTCACCGGCCATCAGTCCCTGAGTTTACCGTCCATTTTCAAGAATTTTACGATCATCACCTCGAAATGCTACAATCGGCGGTCGACAAAGTGGAGACCACCAACTTCTGCTTCGTGCATGCCGGTGTTCGACCTGGCATCAAATTTGCGGATCAAAATCCCCACGATCTCCGATGGATCAGGGATGGTTTCATCGAATTCAGCGGCGAGTTTGAGAAGACTGTCGTCCACGGTCACACAATCACCGATAGTGAACTTCCTGAGTTGCACGGGAACCGGATAGCAATAGACACCGGCTCCTACCGCACTGGTCGTATTTCTTCAGCTGTGTTCGTTGACGACGAACTCACAGGCTTCATCTGCGCCGAGAAGATAAACGGCACCCCAGTCATTCGGCGCTTTGACCGAAAGATGGAAACACAACACCACGAAGGTTCCAAGGTGACCGCCGTCTAAGGCTATGTCGCCCCGCTCGCTCACGAGGCTTTCGCGTCATCCGTCCAAAATCTCGCACTGAAATTATTCAGGTATCCGCTTTGATCAGGCACAGCCGTGAATGCTTCTGGAATCTGGTTTCCGTCGCCACCGCTCTCGAAATAGTCCCTCAGCGTGTAAAGGGCAGTTCTCATCAGATGCTGCCAGGTCGATGCCAGTTCATTCTGACGAATTTCCTCCTGCTTCGCCCTGCTCGGCTTTCGCTTGGGCTGTGGCTGCAGATAAGACGGTCGAGGAACGACCTTGTGGTGAAACGTGATGCTGCCAAAGTTCCAGTCGTCTTCGACCGCTTTCCGCCAGCGGTAAGAAATGGTCACTGACAGGTTGTTTGTGAAATGGTGCGGCCAGTGGACTCCGTCGTCGACGTACCAATACGGACGCTGACGTTCCTCTGTTTCCATCCGATGTTTCATTCGGCTGAAGGCAAAGGATAGATCGGAGCCCATACGCCTTGCGTAACTGTGGGTCTCGTCCCTCTTTTTTGCAGACTTCGCATCCCTGTAGGCGTTCAGTGCCTTCTCGAAATAGTGCAGCTTGCTCGCGACGTATTCACCGCAGTCGCGTAGCCTGAGCCGGTAGATGTCTCCAACTCTTTCTGAACGAATAGCTTCATCAATCAGTTTGGATAGCTCACGTTCATCGACGCCCTTGATCGCCTCGATTTCTCGTTGCTCCAAGTTAATTTCACCCATCGGCCACATCTCCTGCAATCGCTGCTGCGGTGGAGCTAATCACGAAAATTGAGCTTGACGCAATCATTTTCGTTCTTTATTTGTTCTCATCATGAAAAAGATCGCTCTGCACACCCTACGACTATCGCTCTGATCCGCCGCCTCTGCGGAGGCTGAGGTTATTTGCGTTTAGGGTTTTGCGTATGAGCAGTCATTTGTCGGCTCCACCGGAGCAGCCGGTGTCATCAGTGACACCATTTTTTCCCCTTCATACAGTTCGTTGCGATGGCCCTGCCGTTTTCCGCAACCAGTTAGCCCGAGACATCGGATGCCTGCTGGATGTGGATGACGATGTCATCTCTTGGACCTGTGGGACCGTCGAATTGGTTATGGACGGTGTCACTCATGTTCCAGACCTGGTTGCCGAAAGCCAAAGCGGGATCGTTCTAATCGATGCGGTCACGAAGGCCGGACCTTCAGCCATGACCACTGAAATGGCGGCGGCAGCCGGATACCAATATCGCCCGTTATCCAGACCGGAACTGCCCGCCATACGATTGCGGAACGCAAAGGATTTGCTGCGGTACGCGCGATATAGTGTGACCCTTGATGACCGTATTCGTGTCCTGGCTGCCCTGGATGAGTGCGGTACAATGACTTTGGCTGAATGCCTATCCGGCTTTCGCACGACGCAGCCCCTACCGGCTTTCGCGTCAATGGTCCTCCAGCGCTTCATCGCCATCGATCTTGATGATGCGCTTATCGGACCCGAATCCACCGTTCGCCGCTTTCGTGGCTAACCACTGGAAATTCGTATTGCGACACCGTCGCCGGAAACAATCCAATGTCGTTTATCAAAAAGAACATCAGTGTCACAAAATCAGTTCGGGACTACGCCCTGTTCTGCACATTCAAGCATGCACTGCGTCGTCATCCTGTCTTCGCATCGGGTCGTGCGGGGCTGGTGTTACTGAATGTGCCCGAGGGATACTCGCCGAAAGACTATGGCAACGCGGTAGTGGCCGAACTCTACCCGGATGATAATTTTCGCCGGGCTGACGCTGGTTTCATGTACATCGGCGTCAAAGACAAGCCCGACAAGGCGAAGGGTGACTATGAGGATGACTGCCAAAACAAAAAAAGGGCAGTTATTATCGTCGAACATGGCGCGTCTGTACCGCAAGAAGTAATTCTGGGTGCGGACGTCATTGTAGACATACTGCCGATCAATTTTCGCGACGTTCGGGCAGCGTGCCACGTCGTGCTGGGTATGAAACTCAGCGAGGAAGAGGCCAAACGCATCCTGGAATTCCCGCTCGACCAAGTTTGGGCAGCACTGCGACGCGGACGTCTGGTTTCCGAGGTGATGCGCCGCCTGTCCGAAGTTGTTGTCCAGCAGGACTTACCTGCACCGAAGAAGCCCGAAAGAGCAGTCCCCCCATTGTCAGAGATGCACGGCTACGGAGATGCCAAAGAATGGGGCATCAGCCTGGCAAGGGACATCAGCGATTGGCGAAATGGCCATATCGCGTGGGATGATATCGACAAAGGCGTCGTCCTGAGCGGGCCTCCGGGCGTCGGCAAGTCCATTTACGCGAAAGCTGTGGCAAAGGAATGTGAGGTTTCCTTGATCGCTACCTCCTTGGGCCAATGGCAGTCCCGAGGGCATTTGGGTGACCTTTTGCGGGCTATGCGTGCAGACTTTGCTGCCGCCAAAGCCGCCGCGCCAGCCATTCTGTTCATCGATGAAATTGACTCCATCGGAAATCGGGAAAAATTCACGCATGACCATAAGGATTATAGTGTTCAGGTGGTCAATGCCTTCCTGGAGTGCTTGGATGGCTTAGACTCTCGCGAGGGCGTCGTTGTCGTCGGTGCGACCAACAACATCACGAGAATTGACCCCGCAGTCCTGCGCGCAGGCCGTTTAGATCAGCACATCGAGATACCTTTGCCAGATGGGGCATCGCGTGTGGCAATCCTGAGCCAGCATATCGACGGCATCATAACGATTGAAGGGCTCCAACCATTGCGTGCTGCGACGATTGGAATGACCGGTGCCGACCTGGCCAAAGTCGCTCGGGACGCTCGACGCTTGGCGCGACGCGAAAAAAGAGCGCTGACTGTTGACGATTTACGGGCCGCATTGCCCGAAGTCATCAAGATCGAAGGTGACTATCGTCGCTCCATCGCTGTGCATGAAGCAGGGCACACCGTAGTCGGAAACGAGTTGAAACACGGAGCTTATCTGGGCAATCAGATTGTAGACCAGGTGGTCATGAATGGCGCAGATCAGAAAGGTGGAGCAGCCTACTTTGATGTGCCCACAGTGTCTCGACGTGACCGTGACTATTACCTCAGTCAGATCGCCATCATGCTCGCTGGACTGGCTGCCGAAGACGTTGTTTTGGGAAGCACAGGAGACGGTGCTGGCGCAGGCCCGAACTCTGATTTGGCACTCGCCACCAGGCTGGCCACACTTCTGGAAACGAAATTCGGCATGGGCGCGAGTTTCCGCCATAGCTCGGCAACCAGTGACGCCGAACTGGAAAAACTCCGCGTTAATGACCGGGAACTGGCGTTCCGTGTCGACTGCAAACTGGCCGCTCAATTCATTCGCGCCAAGGAAATCTTGGAAGGCAACCGGCCGCTGTTGGACGCTGTAGCTGATGCATTGGTGGAAAATGGATCGATCACGCCGAAACAATACGACGAATTGGTCCAGCAGCACCAGATGCTACAGGTGGCTCGGGTTGGTGGAATAAATGCGGTTAAAACAGATGTTTACGAAGTTGAGAAGTCCTTGAGCCAGGATGACCTGAGTGGAGCGGCGTAATCGCCGCCGGTCCAAAAGTTGCTACCAGCCTAAATCCGTCAACCAAAAGAGAACGATCTATGAAAGGAGGCCTTAGCCAAAATTAAGAAATGCAGATGACTCCTCGGTACCACGTCGCTTAGGCTCTCATCACGTTTGAATGGAGAACCAAACCGTGAAATCGGCAGCGCAAACACACCGAGGTCTATGGGCGTCTAGCCTGTAAGTGCGCTGAGTTCTTCTCGGCCGCTCACAGGCCGAACGTCCGCCAAAGCCAACTCTAACAGTGGAACGGTGGATATGAACGTGAAGAGTATGACATCGCCGATTTACCTGTGCTGCCTTGCGACCCTGTCGGGTTCCGAGGCAACGACTTGGCTCGTCCGCAAGCTCCTATCGCACATCGCGAACTGAATTCCGCAAACAGTCCGAAGTGTCCAAGGCTCAACCAGAAGGTTGCGCCAACGATGGAGCATGCCTTGAAGTATCCGGTGTCTCAATTTTTGCGTGGCGTAACGCCAGTCCAACCAACTGAGGTCGTGGCCCTCGGCATTACCCATGAGCTGATCCTGAAAATAGCTGACCTGCAGGCAGCCGCCAGCGCTGCCAAGAAGGGCTTGCCTGTGCCTTCCGGCAAGGGAGGTGCGCAATGAAAACTGGATTTGAACCTGGGAGCGAGCCGGTTTTCGAGCCCCCACGCCGGGTAATGCACAAAACGCTGCCAGGCATCTTTCCGAGCACGAAGGTCAAGGGCGGGTACGTGCGAACGAAATCGCCACTGATGATGGACGGACTTTACCATCTCGACACTAATCCGGATATCGTACGCATTCTGCCTTACCCGATCCGCATCGAATACCCATCCAACGTAAGCATCCGAGGAGCGCCGCCTTGAGCGGTTGAGATGAATCTGTCGTTTTGTCGCTATGGACAGGCATAAGGACAGTTTTCGGACACCGGTGAGCCGGCTTGAAATCATCGACACAAGGCGTCGGCGGCGCTTTACCGCCGAGGCCAAGTTCAAAATTCTCGAGGAAGGCTTTTCTGGCGATGGTCGCCAGGTCTCCGCGACGGCAGAGAAGCACGGGGTTTCGCGCTCACAATTGTACCGTTGGCGTCAGTTGGCGCAGTCCGGCAGCCTTTGCCGCAATCGGATCGAAGGCTTCGTGCCCGCAGTGATCACACCGGACGTGCCAGCTCCCGTTTCGGCCGCATCGGCTTCGGTAGTGGGTAGCGGTCGCATGGAGGTGCTGAGCACGAACGGTCGACGTGTCATTGTCGATCGAGAGGTCGACGTCGATGCGCTGCTGCGCATCCTGCGCGCGCTGGAGACGTTGCGATGATTCCGATCCCGACAGGCGTCCGGGTTTGGCTGGCGACGGGCTATACGGATATGCGATGTGGGTTCCCGTCGCTAGCGTTACGGGTGCAGGAAGTGCTGAAGCACGACCCGCTGGGCGGTCATCTGTTCTGCTTCAGGGGTAAACGCGGTGACCTGATCAAGGTCGTTTGGCACGATGGCCAGGGGGCCTGCCTGTTCACGAAAAAATTGGAACGAGGCAAGTTCATCTGGCCTTCTGCCGACGGTGGCGCGGTGCCGATCTCGACGGCGCAGCTTTCCTATCTGCTGTCAGGAATTGACTGGCGCGCGCCGCAGGAGACCTGGCGCCCCAGCCGGGTCTGACTGCATTCTTGCATTGAAAATGTTGAGAAATCTGATTCAATGTCGCTATGACATTGCCGCCGCTTACCCTGCCATCGGACCTTGCAAGTGCTCATGCGGCGCTGCTGGCCGAACGTGCTGCGCGACTGCAAGCTGAGGCGGAAGCGGCCAACGCAAAGGCCCGGCTATCGAGCATCGAGGCGCTAAACGCACATCTGCAATTGCTGCTTGGCAAACTTGAGCGCGAGAAGCACGGCCCGCGCCGTGAGCGCACGCAGCGGCTGATCGATCAGTTGGAATTGCAGCTCGAAGAGCTCGTGGCGTCGGCCGCCGAGGATGAACTGGGCGCCCAAGAGGCCGCGGCCAAAACGCAGTCCGTACGCGCCTTTGCCCGCAAGCGTCCGGTGCGCAAGCCGTGGCCTGAAGACGTCGAGCGCGAACGCATCGTTGTCGAAGCGCCGACGGCATGCGCCTGCTGTGGCGGCTCGCGGCTGTCGAAGCTGGGCGAGGATGTGACTGAAACGTTGGAGGAGATCCCACGCCGCTTCAAGGTTATCGAGACGGTGCGCGAGAAGTTTACCTGCCGCGATTGCGAGGCGATCAGTCAGGCTCCCGCACCGTTCCATGCCACTCCGCGCGGCTTTATCGGTCCTCAGTTGCTGGCGACGATCGTCTTCGACAAGTTCGGGCAGCACATCCCGCTGAACCGCCAGAGCACGCGGTTCAAATGTGAGGGTATCGATCTGTCGACCCAGACCCTGGCCGATCAGGTCGGTCACGCTACCTTCGCCCTCAAGCCGATATTTGATCTGATCGAGGCACATGTGTTCCAGGCCGAGCGGCTTCACGGTGACGACACGACGATCCCAATCCTGGCCAAGGGCCAATGCACGACCGGGCGAATATGGGTTTACGTGCGCGACGATCAGCCATTCGCCGGCCCTGCGCCGCCGGCGGCGGTCTTCTACGCCTCCTGCAATCGGCGCGGCGAGCACCCGCAAAGGCATCTGGCCGACTTCAGCGGCATTCTTCAGGCGGATTGCTACAACGGCTTCAATCCGCTGTTCGATCTGACGAAGAGGCAGATGCCGGCAACGCCCGCGTTCTGCTTCGCCCATGCGCGGCGGAAGTTCTTCGAACTGGCCGATGTCGCTCGCAATGCTCGGCGCGGCAAAGGTACCAAGCCGATCTCGCCGGTAGCCCTCGAGGCGGTGAAGCGCATCGATGCTCTGTTTGCCATCGAGCGCGACATCAACGGTCTGAGCGCGGCCGAGCGGCTTGCGGTCCGGCAGGAGAAGAGCAAGCCGCTACTTGGCGATATGGAGGAATGGTTACGCACCGAGCGGGCCAGCCTATCACGCTCATCGCCGGCGGCCGGACCGATCGACTATATGCTGTCGCGCTGGGCTGACTTTGCCCGCTATGCCGACGACGGCAGGATCTGCATGACGAACAATTGCGCGGAAAGAGCGTTGCGCGGCGTGGCTTGCGGAAGAAAGGCTTGGCTCTTCGCCGGTTCCGACCGCGGCGCAGATCGCGCTGCCATCATGCTCACCCTGATCATGACCGCACGGCTGAACGACGTAGACCCGAAGGCTTGGCTCGCCGATGTCCTTGCTCGCATCGCCGACCTGCCGGCCTCGCGTTTGCCGGAACTGCTTCCCTGGGAGTGGAAGCGGATACGCCAGGGCAAAAACTCCGCCCTCATGCTGGCAGCTTGACGATGGCCTCTTCTCTCGTCCGTCTGAAGGTCACCCTTGATCATGTCGAACCGACCGTGATGCGGCGCATTGTCGTGCCGTGGCGCATCCGGCTCAGCCGGCTGCATGAGGTATTGCAGGCTGCGATGGGGTGGACCAACACCCACCTCTACGAATTCCAGATCCGTGACGTTGGCTTTGGTTTGCCCGACCAGGAATGGGGGGATGGTCCACTCGATGCCCGCAAGATCTCGCTCCTGTCGGCAATCCAGGACACCGGTGCGAAATCCTTCAAATACCACTATGACTTCGGCGACGGCTGGACGCACAGCATCAAGATCGAGCGCACGTTCCCTGTCGTCGCGCTTGCAGATCCAATGCTGATCGAGGCAACGGGGCGCTGCCCGCCTGAAGACGTTGGCGGTCCGTGGGGATACCAGGAGTTCCGCGAGGCGCTCGCCGACCCCGCTCATGAACGGCACGCCGAACTTGTCGAATGGTCGGGCGCCAAAGACTTCGACCCAAACAATGCAGCCTTCGCTGATCTCAACAGAGCCGTGGAAAACCTGGCTGCGAAATGGGCGCGTCGATCACGCCGGAAAGCCTAACCGCAGCAACCTCATCACTATAGCCCGATTTGCCTAACTCGCGCGTGCTCATGCCGCGTGGCTGCTCGGATGCTTACCATCCAACCAGGATCAGGATGTCTTCTGCATGCGTGACCATACCTTTCAGATGGGTGTGGAACTGCGCAACGGAGAACGCATCTACATCGACTACGAGCCGTTCAATATCCAATTGGAACGACCGTGGATCGCGGATCGCACCGCAAATCTGGTGCACGTGACGCGCAACGAGCTGGGTGCAAGCTATGTCTTGCTCGACGAGCGAACGATCTACATTCAGCCGCGCTTTTCCAACCTGAAAATGATGTGGGCACATCTGCATGTTTCCGACGATGAGGCGCTCATGGCTGTTCGTCGGGCCGTTCAAATCGTTGACCTGCCAACGACCATCTCTGCGGTCCGTCGGCAGGTCAAAGTGTCTGGCATCAAATTCGAGGTCCTGGACTCTCTCGGTCACGTTGTGAGCCAGCGCCCACTCGACGAGGTGGATCGTGTGTTCACCGCCATCATGCAGATGATCAGCAAGGGCGAAATCGACATCGATTATTCAAAGCCTTTCAACGATGCATCCCTGTTGTTTGAACGTCGTTAGGAGCGCCACATGTCGATCCGTGAACATCCTGGTGCATTCCTGAATCCAGAATCCCTGCCGGTCATCATGACCGCAGACGAACTCGACTTGCCGTTGCCTGAGAACGGCAAGTTTCAGCAAAAATATGATGTGGCGGCAGGTACCCGATATAACATCTGGTCGAGAGACCGGATGCGCATCGGATACTACATGGTGCAGTCCTGCTTGAAAGATGACCGTTTTGGCGTCGTGATCACGATGAACAACATCGTCACCCAGAGCACCGTGCATCTGACTACGTCGCAGCTCGTCTTTTTGGAAACCCATCGGCGGCTGCGGCAGGAAAACGGCAAAAGGCTGAACAAAAATGCACCGGGTGCTGCCTTCCGTTACACCGATGCCCAGCTGACAAAGGGCAAATTCTACCTGAGCTACGTAGATGCTATCTTGCGCGCAGCAGAGCGTGAAGGGGTTGAGCCAAAACGAGGTCTCATCGAACGTGTCTCGAAAGCTCATGCATTGGAGCGGGGAGAAGCACGACCACCGTGCTACAATACGCTCAGGGAAAAAGTCGAACAATACTTACACGAGTCGTCCGACATTGTTGGTAAGTTGGCTCCTGGCATAAGCTCTGGAAATCGGCGCGACCATTTTGGCATGCACGTCGAGAACCTGATGGCCGATGCGGTCGAAAAGGCGTGTCGTCTCGACAAGGGCGACTGGCGGGACGTCAAGAAATTCTTTCTGGCATCGTTGCATGAGCGCCCAAACCGCCACCTGCTGGAGAAGCTGTGCAACGAGAAAGGCGTGCTGATCGAACCAAGCGATCACACTCTTCAGCGCCGCTTGGGTGCCATCGATAAGTTTCAGAAGGCGCTGTGGCGACGCGGTGTGGACTACGCTCGCAAGAAGTTCAACATCTATATCACGCAGGCACTGCCCGATCATCCACTCGACATTGTGGACGTCGATTTTACGCCCATCGACATCATCGTGGTCGATGATGAGCGACCGATTATTTATGGGCGTCCCCATCTCATCGCTTTTCGCGACCGAAAGACCGGCTCGTTCCTTGGGTATTCCGTCAGCTTTAAGGGTGCTTCGTTCGAGCATTTCCTGGAAGGTCTGGTGCACGCCATCAGCCCGAAGGATATGTCGCAGTATCCCGGCTTAGAATGGAAGCAGTACGGTACCTTCCGAAGGCTTGGCGTCGATAATGACATGGCGCTGATCAACGACCATGTGCGTGAATCGTTGGCGCAATTGGGAATCCAGCTGATCGAGTACCGACCAGGTCATCCGTGGGAAAAAGGCGCTGTCGAGCGGCTGTTTCAGACCATGAACCAGGACATCATCCACAATCTGCCCAGATCGACCAAAGGGAGTCCGAAAGAACGTGACTCGTTCGCTGACAAGAATGCCGACCTCCCCATGCTCACGCTGTCCGAGCTGAACGATTTCATCATCCGGTACATCTGCAGCGACTATCATGTGAACCCGCATAAGGGTCTTGGAATGCTCAGAACCCTGGACGGGATTCCGAACCAGCTCTGGGATGACGGAATTCGCCATTCCCACGCAAGGCGTCCTATCGATCCTGATGTGATTACCCGAATGATCGGTAACACAAAGGACGTGAGCGTCCGCGACGGCTGTGTGTGGTGGGATAATCTTATCTACTGCCATCCCGACCTGATTGTCGTTCAAGCTGACGCACAAAACAGGACGGCGGTGCCTGGAGTTCAGTCCACCAAGTACAAGGCTTGGCGAAACCCTAGCAATCTGGACCACATTTTCCTGCTCAACCACCACACTGGGCAGATCATAGAGGTGCCGGTGCAGGAGGCTGACGCTTGGTACGCGAAGGGGCTGCGGCTCTACCAGCATCAGAAGGTTATGGACTATCTGAAAGAGCAGAAACGCGACGCTCGCGATTTTAGAAGCGCCTACAACGACTTCACCAACAGGCTGGAAGAGATCAACAAGATCAGAGTGAACTGGCGGTCTAGTAAGCAACTGGCAAAATTCCACGCAAGGGCCACCAACAAGTATCGGCGTACGCGCGTTGTCGAAATCGATCACAACGCCCCTTCGGGTTCGGTGCCAATGAGCCTTTCTGCTGTTGCGACCCATATTCCGGCCGCAAAGCCGGTCTCACCAGCTCCGCGTCCCATGACGTCTCCCGCTCCCGACGTAGTGCCAGCGCGCCAGGAGGACGGGCGCAAATACTCGTTCGACCTGAGCCAGGACGACGACGACATCTCCAATTTGTTCAAGCGTAAGGATGATAAAGCATGATTTATCCGGATTTCCACACTACCGCGTTCGAGACCGACGAAGATCGACGGGCGGCTGCAACTCTGCCTGCGGCCACCCGGCAGGCGATGATCAAGAACGTGCTCTATCCGTATGAGAAATTCGTCGAAATCAGCGACAAGATCATGAAGTTTCATCTTCCCGTAGATGGCGGGGAGCCGGATACGGGATGGATCGCAGGGCTGCTGGGTGAATACCGGTCAGGCAAAACGTTCATCCTGCAGCACTTTGCGCGGCAATTTCCGCCTCGTTTGACCGACAATGGCTTCGAGCACGACGTCGTCTACGTCCAGGCCCGTCAAGACTGGGATTCCCTGGAACTCGGGAAACAGATTTATATGATGACCGGCGTTCCTGCCGTTCCCCGGCTCACCATTGCATCGATGAACTCGAAAGCTGCGAGGCGTCTGATCGAATGCAAGACGAAGCTGCTGATCATTGACGACGCACATTGCCTGTTTGGGGCGGCTGGCAAGCGACGAGCAGTGTATGCCTCACTCATCAAATATCTGGTCGATCAGGCAAACGCCTGCAACGTGCTGTTGGCTGGTCCTGCTAGCATCGAGGGTCCGATGGAAGCCGATCTTCAGATGAAGGGACGCGGTGGATTTCCGCGATACCGCGTGGAGGGCTTCGACCCCAAAACACCCGAGGGGCGTAACAAGTTTCGCATCTTTCTGCATGGTGTGGATCAGCGTCTGCCATTCCGGCAGCTGTCCGACCTTGCCGCTAAACGTTATCTGCCGGACCTCCTGGAGATGACTGACGGCTCATTGGGATTGGCGATGAATATCGTCGTTGCAGCGGGATATGAGGCCATCAACGACGATTCTGCTTGCATCATGCCCCATCACCTCCGTTCTGCGGCCGAAGATCGGTTGCCGAGTGGGAAGACTTTCCAGCCATTTGCGGAGGTCCAGGCCCAATGACGATTGCCTTCGATTTGCGAACCGCACCATTCAGCAGGTGGGATGTCATCAATCAGGTGGCGGAACCTGCTCACGGATACTATGCGCGTTTGGTTTCAGCGGAAGGGCATACGAGCGTGACGTCGTACAGCGATTGGATCGATGTGCGGGCTCGCAATATTAGCCCTGAGCACCTGTTGGACGTTATCGAGAAACTTCCTCTGTCGGCTGACCGTTTGAGCAGGTTACGTCGTGCGACACCAAGGCGTCACGGTGCAAAAGTGATGCTGTGTGATGAGGTATTTCGTTACAGCGATTTTTCCTACACCAGGCGTCGCTGGTGTCCCGGTTGTCTTCACGAGCGGCCTTTTCATCGGATATGGTGGGATATCCAAGCGATCAGACGATGTCCTTTCCACGGGACGGCCTTGGTCGACACGTGCGCCGATGGCAAAACGCTGCATTGGTGGTGGCCAAATTTCGATATCTCACCCGATGGCGAGGTTCTCGGTCGCCCTATGGCTCTGCATGCTTCGGGCGCAACGCTGGAAACCTACCTCCTTGGTCGCCTGGGCTTTGCCGACAGGCTGATTGCACCGCTTATTGATACCTGCGACGCCGGTACAGTCATCGAGGTCTGCGATATCATCGGGAGGTTGCTCTGCAATCCTTGGTCGTCTGAGCTGCCCGAAATGCAGTTAGATGCGACGGAAGTTGGCTTCCAAGCTTTGAGCGGTGACGGCCCTCATCTGGTGGAAACACTGCGAGCCTGGATTCGTGCGCGAGTGCCAGATGCCATGAAGACACGTGGGTGGACCATTGTGTTTGAATGGGTCAGAATTCAGCAAAATGCCTTGGAGGACAGAAAGATCGCCGGGGTCATAAAGACCGCAATTCGTAAGGCTCTCGCGCTCGAAGCTCGTGGAGCCGTGGACCCGATCCCATCCGATGATTTCTTGAAGGAAGAGATCGGGTTGACGGAGTTGGCTGCCAGGATCGGAGTCAACCGGAAAGGTCTGCCTGCCGTGGCTGATGCACTTGGGCTTATGCCAGAGCGGGAATGGTACCGCGCCCCGGTCAAATTCGATCCTGTAGAGGCTGACACCATCGAACATCATGTTCGTCGAATGATGACCCGTGTCGAGGCAGCTACGGCTTTGGGTATGGCTTCACAGGACATTCAGCCACTCGTTGATGCAGGCTTTCTCCGGTCGTTCGGCAATGTTATCGGAGACGGACCGGTCGGCCACCGTTTCCTGGTCCGCGACATTCAGAAGCTCTTGGACTTCACAGGTCGTTTGCCGCAAATGAGGCATGCAAAATCGCGCTCACTGACTACCTTCGCACGGAACGAGGGATTGCGAATGGGCGATGCCGCAGTGAAAGTGATAAGCGGCAAATTAGACTGCATTCGAGGCGACAATGGGAAGGCAGGCTTCCGGGCCCTGCGTGTGATATTGGCCGCCACTTCCAAGCCCTCAACGACTTAATCCCGGTGCCAATGGTCGAGGTTGTGGATACCTCGGTAGAAATCGAACTACCGCTACAACTTCTATGGACAACTGGCGCAGAAGATGGAACAATGTTGCTAATTTGTTCCAGAGAGCCATACTTGCCCAACTCCGTGAAAAAAGCTCAATCCAAGTCGATTGCCACTAAGGAAGCCCGCGCTTCGATTCCCACCAAAGTGCAAAACTTCCTTTGGGCAAGGTCAGGGGGGGCGTTGCGAATACCGTGGGTGCAACGATCTGCTGATTGGCGATTTGGTGTCCAATACTCCAAATGCCAATAAGGGCTACCACGCGCACATTATCGCCGACAGCCCTGGCGGCCCAAGGGGGCACGAAACGCTTTCAAAGAAGCTCGCAAGCGATCCGGATAACATCATGCTCCTTTGCGACGTCCACCATCGGGTGATCGACAGGGAAAAGAAGGCCGAGCATCCCGCTGAACTTCTCCGGGAGATGAAGCGTGAACATGAAGATCGTATTGAAGCAGTAACAGCAATTGCCCGACATCGGGGGACGCACGCCCTACGGTATACTGCTAAAATAGCAACCAACGAGGCTCTCGTTACCGCGTCCGATTTGCAAATCGCCATCGTGGAAGAAGGCCGTTTCCCTGTTCGTGGGGGGAACATTGATCTTGAACTAATCGGGCTGGATTACAGCGAAGACGAGCCAGAATACTGGGCCATTCATCTTAGAAACCTCCGAAGTGGCTTTAAAGAAAAGGTCAGTGGTCGGACAGAACGCGGCGAGCTACAACACCTCACCGTCGCTGCTTTGGCTCCGATACCTTTACTTATCGAGCTTGGCCGCCTTCTGTCCGACATCCGTGCCGTAGATGTCAGGCAACTACTGAGAAATCCAAAGGGCTTGAAGTGGGACAACAATTCACCGCCTTTAACTTTCGATGTCTGTCCAGCTGTTCCTTCCAGGGCGAACATTGTGGCATTGAAGGTCGAGATCAGCTCAGACATCGCAGATGAACGCGTCATACGCATTCTAGGCGATGCTGTTCCAATATGGTCAATAAGATCGTCATTTCGGGGAAACGATGTTCTGCGCCGATCTGATGATCTTGTCGCGTTCGCCCGTGATTTTCGATCCACGTTGGACCAAATCCGACATGCTCACGGTCCCGATGTAGAGGTGCACCTTTTCCCTTCCGTTCCAGCGTCAACGGCTGTCGAAATCGGCCGAGGATGGCAGCCGAAGGCTCATCCCACTCTTCGCGTCTACGATGAGAATCGCCGATTGGGCGGATTTCACTTAGTCCACAGCCTGGATCATACTCAAGCGTGAGATTGCGATTGCATGAAGCACATAGATCAATTCGCTAATTTCCTTAGAGATGAAGTTAATCTCAACAAGACGAGAATTGAGAATCTTGAAAGTAAAGCCGCCGCAATCGAGAATTTTGTCTTGGAGAACTGGAAGGTTCCGGTCGGGGAGTTTGAAAAGCAAGGCTCATGGGCACATCGGACAATTATCAAGCCGCCTGGCAACAAGGGGTTTGACGCTGATCTATTAACCTTTGTTGCTCCCTATGAAAGTTTCGAGCCCACCGAATACATCGATTCATTGTAAGCTATTTTCAAGGCGTCCGGGGTTTATGAGTCGAAGGTTTCTCGTAAGACTAGGTGTGTGACCATTGAGTACGCCAACGACTTCACTTTGGATGTCGTGCCCTGCGTGCAAAAGGCGGGCGGGTACTTCGGACAAGACATCTGTAATCGCAGAGACAACGTATTCGAACCGACCGATGGCAAGGGTTTTGCCAACTGGTGGCATACTCGCTGTTCCTATGCGAACGGCGATAGCTTGCAGGAGGCCACGCGCTTGTTGAAATACATGCGCGATATCAAACTGAATTTCTCTGTGAAGTCAGTTCTGTTGACGACCTTGATAGGCCAGCAAGTCAGCGCTCTCGACCGGGCACTTGATGTCCTCTGTGATGTTCCAACTACGCTTAAGGTCAGAATCGGTAGGCTTGACGACTATTTGCAAAAGCAGACGACGATGCCCACGATTGCAAATCCTGTCTTGCCTGACGAATTTTTGACGCGGAACTGGGACGAAGAGAAATATCAAAACTTCCGGAACAAGATTAACAAATATCGAGGCTGGATTGATGACGCTTACGCCGAACCTGATGAGAAAGAGTCCCTCTTAAAGTGGCGCGACATATTCGGCGACACGTTTGGCGCAGACATCGTTGTCGAGGAGGCGAGACAGGTTAGTGCTCGCTATATGAGCAATATATCTACACGAATCGTCGGAAACGCGTTTCAAGTTGGACGCGCGCTTGCCACTGATCTCCTACGGACCATACCGTCAAACGTACCTTGGATGAGGAGAGCCCGTTGGCCAATGGTACGGGCGTCGACAGTTCTAATACGTGCTGGACTTTACAACAGCCGCAATGGGCCAAGGGACAGCAATCTTGAGAGCGGGCAAGTCGTCCATCGATCTAAGGAAATTCTGTTCGAGGCAGTAAACTCCATGGGTCTCCCGTTCCCGTCGAGCGATTTCAAGGTCATGTGGCGGGTGGTCAATACCGACCCGGATGGGGTTCGTTCCGCCAGCGAGCTTCGCGGTGGCTTTTACAAGTCCGACGCTGGTGATGGAAAGCACTGGGAGACGACCCAATACCGTGGTGTTCATTGGGTGGAAGCATTCCTAATCCGAAAGCGAGATGGAGTATGCTGCGGCCAAAGCGGGCGGTTTTTCGTCGTCATAGAGTAGGAATATTCGTTTTGAAGTTAGTTGAAGCGGAAGTCGATATTGATAGGGCAGCGGAAATAGTTCGAATTTCGGTCGACGAGATCGAAAAACTTATCAATGAAGGTGTGATCATTTGCGATAAGGGAAGCAGATCGCCCCTAAAATTTTCGGAAGTTTGCACACTACTGGCGGTGACGAGTTTTCGGCGAGCCAATCATTCTTCGAATACTTCATCAGCTGATGATGCTGCCGCGATAAGCAGGCTGCCCATGATGGCATTTGCTTCGCATCTCGCAGAAGCCCGGTACGGAACGCAAGGCCTTCTGGTGCGAACTACGCACCCCTCACACGTTCCAGAGCGATACGTAATCATGAGTGAAAGCAATGTTTGTCGTGTGGGCACGCTTGAACACTATGAACGGATACGCTCAGAGGCGGCGGACGAGCAACACGCATCAATTTTCGTTTTCGACACCAAAGCCGCCGCTGAGTATGTGATCAATACAATGAGGATGTGCCCCTTCAGATGGGTTGAATAAAGGGGCCATCGCCTCCTTGCAGGTGTTCGGTGGACTCACAAAAAGACCGGCGATCTGTTGGGGATTCCGGTCAACTGTGAACCAGCTGACCCAAGCAAGTCATTGTCGCTGTGGAACACTGCTTCCGTATGCATCGGTCACCAACTGAAAGATCATGATGGACCCGATCCTCTCTCTAGCTCATTCAATTCAAACGTCTCCTGGCGTGTACGCAGTCCTACTTGGTTCCGGTATCTCTCGAAGTGCGGGAATTCCGACTGGGTGGGAGGTCACCCTTGACCTGGTCGAACGCATTGCTGCTCTGTCAGCCGAAGACACCCTGGGTGATCCGGCACGTTGGTATCAGGATAAATTTGGGAAAGAGCCCGGCTATTCAGAACTGCTGGACGTGCTTGCGAAGACGCCAGCGGAGCGTCGCGCAATTTTGCATGAGTTCTTTGAGCCTACGGACGAAGAACGCGATGATGGCATCAAGATGCCAACAGCAGCACATCGCGCCATTGCTGAGCTGGCGCGCGATGGCTTCATCAAGGTGATCGTCACCACAAATTTTGACCGCCTAATGGAAGTTGCGCTTACGGATGTCGGTATCGTTCCGACCGTCATATCCACGGCTGATGCGACCAAAGGCGCTGCCCCTCTAGTGCACCAGAGGTGCGTAATCGTGAAAATCCATGGTGACTACCTGGATGACCGCATTAAGAACACGGAAGACGAACTTGCATCATACGATCCGGCGATGGATGCTTATCTTGACCGAATTCTAGATGAGTTCGGATTGATCGTGTGCGGCTGGTCCGGGGAATGGGATCAGGCTCTCAGGGCAGCATTTGAACGGTGTTCGTCTCGTCGCTACGCCACTTTTTGGGCAACTCGCGGGAAACTTGGCGCACGAGCTGAGAAGCTGCTCACCCTACGAAGTGGTCATCTGATCGAGATCGATGGTGCGGACAAATTTTTCGTACAGCTACAGGAAATGGTCGAAGGCCTGAAGGAATCCAAAGCGGCTCACCCTCTTTCCATTAATGCTCAGGTTTCAGCCATCAAAAAATTCGTCGCATCTCCCCAATACCGGGTCCGGTTTCACGATCTCCTAATTGACGAAGCAAATCGTGTAAGAGCGTTTCTGGACTCCGCTTACACTGCTGGAGCGAGGCCGGTCGACACGGCGGCTATCAAGGCGCGTTTCGAAGCATATGACGCCTCTACGGATGGGCTACAACATATGTTGTTTGCGGCAGCTCAGTGGGCTGAAGCCTACAATTTTGAATCTATCCGGCAATCCATCACCAAACTGGTTCCGTCCAATCGACGCGACGGTGTGGTTCTATGGCTGGAAATGAACAAATACCCTGGCGCGGTTTGCTTCTACGCTGCATCCTATGGGGCGATGGCGAGAGGCAACTGGCCACTTTTCAAGTACCTCGTTGAGGGACGATTGACGCACAGAGGCAACGAGGAAAGTGTACTTGAGCATCTAGGAGCGATTGCTGTCGTGGATTCTGACACAGCGAATGCCCTACATTCACAAAAGCGCTATACGCCCATTAGCGACCACTTTATGAGTCTCTTCGGCAAGCTTTCCAAAGCAGAGGATATCGAGCGGGATTTCGAGCGCTTGGAGGTTCTTTTAGCCCTCCATTATATTGAGGCATCCAAAACAGGTGGTCGCTACACTTTGCGTGGTCGCTTCGTCTGGAACCATTCCGGCCAGTCCATTCAGAATGTTCTACAGGAGATAGAAAGAGACGGAGATGAGTGGCCCCCGCTCAAAGCTGGCTTGTTCGGAGGCACGAAGGCCAGTGCCGTCTCGTTGATCGAAAATCTCGTTGAGAACGTGAAGAAGATGGCCAATCACTATTGGTGACTGGCCTCGTGTCCAAGAATGCTCCCTGGCATCATACACAGGGTATTGCATGTGTAAGTTGTGGCGCAATGCCTCTTAAATTGTTGCTCAAACGTATGTGGCGACGGCCCCCTGTTTGCTCAGGGGTACGAGGCGACGTGCTCAACTGTTTGTGGCGACGGCTCCTGAAAGTGCAATGAAAACAGGGGAGGGGTGTTCAAACGTATGTGGCGAGCGGCATTCTGCCTTGGCGGTTACATAGGCCTCTTCATCGATTTCAATGACCGTGGGGCACGTACGCCGGATGGCCGATCTCAAAAGCGCTGGCAGCTCGCCAGGACTTCTCAGGCGCTCGGCCTTACAGCCGAAGCCGCGGGCGATGGCCAGGAAATCCGGCGTATAGATGTCGACGCCGATCGGCGCGATGCCGCGTGCTTCCATGTAGGTCTTGATCTCGCCGTAGCCGCTGTTGTTCCACAGCAGCACGATGAGCGGCAGGGCGGCCTCGCGGGCGGCGGCGAGTTCGGGCAGGGTAAACTGGATGCCGCCGTCGCCGGCAAGGCAGACGGTTGGCCGGCCGGTGCCGATCAGCGCTCCCGCGGCGGCGGGCAGTGCATAGCCGAGCGTGCCGTAGCCGGTTGCCGAGCAGAACCACGACCGCGGCCTGTTCGCGGCAAAGTCGATGCAGCCGGCATAGACGGGCTGCGCGGAGTCGCCGACAATAATGACGTCGGGCAGGGCTTCGCGTACGATCTCCATGAGATCGACGCCGGCGCGCAGAACCGGATTGAGCATTTCTCGAACAGCCTCTCTGGCGGCCCTTGCACGTGCAGCCCCGTCGTTCGCCGCGCGCGGCGGGATCCTCGCGGTCAGCGCGTCGAGCGCAAGGGCGCAGTCGGCTACCAGCGCGATATCGGCCGGCCGGCCGCGCATGGCCTGCTCGGGATCGATGTCGATGCGGATCAGTTTCCCGGTGATGCGCGCGCCGCCCGTCTCATAGAAATCGTAGTCGGTCGGCCCAAACTCGGTGCCCGCCGCAATCACCAGGTCGGCCGCCTCGATGAGGTTGGCCGTCGCCGCCATGGCGGGGCTGCACGAAACGCCAAGGGGATGGCCCGGTGGCAGAACGCCGCGGCCATTGACGGTCATGATCACCGGGGCGTCGAGCGTTTCGGCCAGCCGGAGCAAGGGGGACGCGGCATCGGCGGCACCGCCGCCGGCCAGGATGACCGGGCGCACGGCCTGCGAACACAGGGCGGCGGCGGCCGTTATTGCCTGCGCTTCCGGCGCGGGGCGGCTGGGGGGCGGCCGCTTCTGCGGAGAGGGCAGTACGGAGGCATCCAGCGTCAGCAGATCGACAGGCAACTCGATATGCACCGGGCGCGGACGGGCCGAAGCGAAGACGGCAAAGGCGCGGGCGATGACCTGAGGCAGCTCCTCCGCCCGCAGCACGGTGTGGCTGAAGGCGGTGAACTGGCGAGCGAGCTGGCGCTGGTCGGGCAGTTCGTGCAGATGTCCTTCGCCCGACCCCATGCGGCCAGGCGGGTTGACGCTGGTGATGACCAGCATCGGCACGGAATCTCCGTAGGCCTGCGCCATGGCGGTGGCGATGTTGGTGAGGCCGGGGCCGGAAATTACGAAGCACACGCCAGGCCTGCCGGTGGCACGGGCATAGCCGTCGGCCATGAACCCGGCCCCCTGTTCGTGACGCGGGGTCACGTGGCGGATGCCGCTGCCCGGCAGCCCGCGATACATTTCAACCGTATGGACGCCGGGGATGCCGAAAACGGTATCCACCCCATATGCGGCAAGCAGTTCGACCAGATAGGTTCCGACGGTCTTCATCTCAGGCAGATCCCTTCTTCCCGGAGCGGGCAAGCGCACCGCAACCGTTCAATTGCGCGAGCACCCCTTCAAACGGCAGATCCCGGCCGAAGCCGACGAGCACGAGCAGGCTTTGTCCGTCGAAGCCCTCGGGCAGATGCGACGCCGGTTCGAAGGAGACCCGCGCGCCGACCACGTGAACGGCGAACAGTCGGCCATCGCTTGCCTGCACGAAACCCTTGGCCCGGTAGATACGGGCAGGCAGCGCAGCGAGCACCCCATGCAGGCGCTTGGCGTCGATGGGGCCGTCATGCCGCCACGTAACGCTTTCGGCCTGCTCGTGAACCGGCACGGCCGCGAAGGGCGAGCTAGCGCCGCGGGAGGGAAAACCGCCGGCGAAAAGGAGGTCGAACGGCACGCGCGCGTTCGTCGTCTCGATGGTCCGCGTGTCGGGAAAGGCCCAGCGCGCATGCCAGGCGTCAAGGATGTCGCGTGATACGAGATCGGTCTTGTTGAGGATCAGGAGATCGGCCGATCCGACCTGCGCTTCCGCAAGACCGGGCGCCGCGGCGATGGCGCCGTCGAAGCCGGCGGCATCGACCAGCACGACGATTGCATCGCCCCTCAGCCGCCCGGCAAAGCGGGCATAGCGTACCGTGTCCATGATCCGCGCGGGATCGGCGACGCCGCTTGCCTCGATGACGATATGGTCGATGTCGATGCGGGCGCTCAGCAGCTCTTCGAGCTGCTCGACGAGGCCCTGGTTCATCCCGCAGCAAACGCAGCCATTGGAGAGGCTGTAGAGGCCGCCTTCCGTTGAGGTGATGAGCGCGGCGTCGATGTTGATCGCGCCGAAATCGTTGACCATCACGGCGATCTTCAGTTCGTGGTCGCCGCCAAGAATATGGTTGACGAGCGTTGTCTTGCCCGCGCCGAGAAAGCCGCCGATCACGGTGACCGGTATTGGTCCGGCCTGCCTGGTCACCATAGTTTCGGGGCCTCGCCGTGCCAGATGGCTTCGGAAGCCGCGTCCAACCGGTCGTGCACGAGCTGCCCCTGCATGAAGGTGAGGTCCACCCTGGTGGAGTGGATGTTGCCCTGCGGCTCGATCTCGAAGAGGTTGCGGTCGAGCACGATGATGTCGGCGGACTTGCCGATCTCCAGCGTGCCGGCCTCGTGCTCGATGCCCATCGACCAGGCGCCGTTTCTGGTCATCACGTCGATGGCCTGGGTGAGGGAGATCGGCTCGCCGAACCGGCCCTCGGTTTCCCCCCAGGGATTGGCCCGGGTCACCATGGTTTCCAGCGCGATCCAGGGGTCGAGCGGACTGACGGGCCAGTCGGTGCCGACGACGGCGACGCCGCCGGCCTCCAGCACGCCCTTGATGTTGTAGGCGCGCGACAGCCGCTCGGGACCGTAGCCGGAGCGGGCGCCGGAGACGAATTTCGAGGGATACCATGAGACCGGCGAGAATTCGGCGGTGACGTTCAACTCGCGAAAACGCTTGAGGTTGCCGCCGTGCAGGATGGTGGAGTGCGCGCATTGATGGCGCACGCCCAGGCCGCCCGGGCGCCGGCGTGCCGCCTCGACGGCGTCCAGAAACGTGTCGGAGGCCGCATCGCCCGTGCAATGGGCGATTACGCGGATGCCTTGCCGGTCCATGTCCCAGACCATGTCGGCGAGATGTTCGGGCGTCAGGTTGAGCTTGCCGCGCCAGGCGCTGTTCGCGCCGTCCCAGGGCGTCATGAGATAGGACGAGCGCGGTTCGACGGTGCCGTCGAAGTGGAATTTCACGGCATTGGCGTTGAGCCGGGCCGAGCGGTAGTAGTGACGTTCGCCGGCGAGCAGCTCCCAGCGGCGGCGCACGGGGAAAATATCGTCCTGCCAGCTGATCGCGGCCTCGACCCTGAGCGTCAGTTCGCCGGCCTGGTCGAGGGTTTGCAGCGCCTCCAGCCGGTTCTCGCAGACATGCACGTATTTGGTGGCGACCACGCCGCGCGCGGACTGGTAGCGTACGCCGTCGCGATAGGCGGCGCGCAGCACCGGGACGGGCGTCGGCGGCATCGCGGCATGAATCAGGGCGTAGGCACCGTCGATGAGCAGGCCCGTCGGTTCGTGGCTGATCGGATCGCGTTCGAGATAGCCGTTGGGAGGGTCGGGTGTCTCAGCGCCGATGCCGGCACGGCGAAGCGCCTCGCTGTTGACCATCATGGTGCCCCACATGCGGTCGAGCAGGGCGACGGGGCGATCGGGCAGCACGTTGTCCAGCCAGTCCCGGCCGGGCACGAGGCCGGCCTGCCGGAAGGTGTAGCGGACGAAATATTGCCCGTAGATCCATTCGCGGTCCGGGTGCCTGGCCGCATAGGCCAGCACGGCGTCGCGCACCTGATCGGGCGTCGGATCGACGATGCCGATGTCCAGATCCTCGGCGTAGCGCGGTGCGAGCGCCAGGTCGGGATGGGTGTGCATGTCGTAGAGACCCGGCATGGCAAACCGGCCGCCGAGGTCCTTTATCCTGGTCTGCGGCCCGATGAGGTACTCCACGTCCGCGCGCTCGCCACGCGCAACGATGCGCCCGCCCGAAACGGCCAGGGACTGGCACCACGGCAATCCGGGATCGCCGGTATAGATACGGCCATTGGTCAGGACGAGGTCGGCGTGAGCGTCGCGGGCTGCGTGGCTGGGGCGATGGTCGTAGAGAGAGCGCATGATCGTCTACCTATGGAGAGGGGCGGCATCAATAGCCGGCGGTCGGGATCCACCATTCGCGGCCGCGCACCGTTGTGACATATTCGGGCCAGCGCAGGCCGATCGGCGCCTCGTAGTCGGCAAGCGGCGGAATCCATCCGGTGCCGCCGACACCGCCGCCGGTGCGCTCCTCGAATTCCCTGCGGGCAGCGGCCCGCACCCCGGCGTTCTGCAGCAGCTCCAGCATCGAATGAGCGATGGTCTTCGATGCGCAGATCACCATCGGATCGATGGTTTCCGGAATGCCGCCCAGTGCGTTCATCACCCAGTCGGGATAGGAGAAACCGGCGGGCCCGCTCAGCATGGGACGGGCGATGTAAAGGCGCGCCGTCGGCGCGTGCCAGCACATGTCGGTATAGTCGTCCGAGGTGTAGTTGACCTGCGAGGGCGGCAGGTCCTGCCGCAGGATGCGCTCGGCCTCCTGCGGGCTGATCAGCCTCTCGCAATCGGGCAGGAAGGGGTTCGACATCGGCTCCAGGCCGACACTGGACTGGATCTCGCGGGCGATCTCCTTCGCGCGGGCGCCCCATTTCGGCGCGCCGACGGCGGCGAGTTTGCCATAGACCAGATCGGCCATCACATGGTTGGCAAGGCCGGGGCGCGATTTCGAGACCCAGATCTTTTCGACGCGGCAATGGGTCAGCCGGGCGGCAGCCTCGGCGTTGCGGTCGAGGATCAGGGTCGCCTGTTCGGCCAGCTCCACGGTCGGCACGCGGATGATGTACTGGATTTCGGAAAGCCGCGCCGGCAGGTTGTCGGCGGTCGCCTGTCCCGCCGTCAGGATCGCCTCGCTGATCGACCAGCCGCCCATATGCGGCAGCATGGAATCGCGCAGCGCCTTGGAGGCGTTGTACATGGTGAAAAGCGCATCGTTGGCGCCGGGCGCACGCACGGCGCTGTGCGCCTGCGGGATCGGCAGGCCGTCGGCCCGTTTCAGCCATGTTTCCGGCTCGTCGCAGACGAAGCGGTACACCATCGCATAGGCCGCGCCGCAATGGGTGTCCCAGTTCACCGTGTTGCACAGCGGCAGCATGTAGCAGGGGTGGAAACTGATCATCGCGTCGAGGCCGTCATAATAGCCCTTGGCGGCGTGGATCGGCTTGGAGCCGCGCACCTTTTCGGCGGGCTCGCCGAAGAACTTCAGCGTGCCGGGAAGACCATGTGCCTGCATCGCTGCCTTGGTGGCGAGAAGGCCGCCGAAGGCGCTCATGCCAAGCGCCGAATGCGGATCGGTATGGCCGCCGGCATGCTCGTTGAGACCGGGGCGGGGGCCTTTCTGCGTGCTTGCGGCCTGGCAGTTGCCCGGCACGGCGTCATATTCGGCATAGCTGGCGATGACCGGGCCACCCTTGCCGTTTGTCCAGGAGGCGGCGAAGGCCGTCGGCATGCCGCCCGAGCCCTCCTCGACCGTGAATCCCTCGCTGCGCAGGCGCTCCACATACCAGGCGGCGGATTCGTACTCGCGCCAGGCCGTCTCTCCCTTGTGCCAGATAGTGCTCGTCCATTCCGACAGGGCGCCGGCGTGCGCATCGACCCAGTTCGTTGCGGTCTCCTCGGCAATGTTTGCGGTCATGTCGTGTCAAGCCCTCGCGTGTTGCACCTGCCATCAGAGGAAAGCAGTGAAAGGCTTGCGCAAAAAGTGATATGTTTTATCGTTTCGTGCAAATTCTGTTCACTTGACGGGGCGTTATGCGGATTCCATCGACACAGGCGCTGCGGGCGCTCGAAAGTTTCGCGCGCCACGGCAGCGTATGGCGGGCGGCGGACGAACTGCACCTGACCCGCAGCGCCGTCAGCCACCAGTTGCGGCTGCTGGAGCGCGATCTCGGCTTCGACCTGCTGGAGCGCGTCGGCAAGGGTGTCGCGCTGACCGCGCGCGGCCGGCGCTATGCCCATGACGTGCACAAGGCGTTGACGATGCTCGGTGATGCCGGGGCGCAATACCGGGACGGCGGCATCGGCGGTTCGTTCCGTATCAGTTGCACGCCGGGCTTCGCCTCGCTGTGGCTATGTACCCATATCGCGGAATTCCAGGAGATGTACCGGGATGTCTCCCTTTCCATTCTCACGCCGCGGCGCCTCGACGATGTGAGCAATCCCGATGTCGACGCGTTCATCGCCTTCGGTGACGGCAACTGGCCGAACCGCAGCGTGGAGCTTCTGTGCGATGTGCGCTTCACCCCGCTTTGCAGCCCGAGCCTGCTCAACCGGCTTGGCGGGTTCGCAAAGCCTGCCGACGTGTTGCGCACGAACCTGCTCCATCTTAACGACTTCGAGGACTGGTCGCGGTGGCTTTCGCTCAGCAAGGTCGAAAACGCCGATCCGGCGAGCGGTATCTTCTTTTCCGACATGAACCTGGTTTTCTCGGCCGCCATAGCGGGGCAGGGCATTGCCATGGGCGATGAGCTCACCGGACAGAAGGCGTTGAGCGAAGGCAGGCTGGTGCGCCCCTTCGACATCGCGGTTCGCGCCTCACGCTCCTACTATCTGGTCGTCGATCCCGCCAAGTCGGATCATCCGGTCCTTCCGGCCTTCCGGGACTGGCTGCGATCCAGCCTGGCCAATGCGGCGGCCGACGCGCAAAGCGTGCGGGTATAGTCGATCCGGATAGGTGAATGGAATTTGCCAATAATGCGAAAATAATTCGGTTGCCGTGAGCCGATTGCGCGCATACGCTTTCCTCGACAGGTGAGGGAGAGCCTATGCAGCAGTCGGGACGTGCAGCGGAACTCAAGGCGGTCGGCATTGGAAAGAGCTACGGCGCGTTCCACGCGCTGAAGAATCTTTCACTCGATGTCGGCCGCGGCGAATTTCTCACGTTGCTCGGCCCGTCCGGTTCCGGCAAGACGACCTTCCTCATGATCCTTGCCGGCTTCGAACGTGCGAGCCGCGGGCAGCTGTTCAGCGACGGCATCGACATCACCGACCAGCCGGCCGAACGCCGCTCCTCCGGCATGGTTTTCCAGGGTTATGCCCTCTTTCCGCATATGAGCGTCGCCGCCAACATCGCCTTTCCGCTGCGCGTGCGCCGCAAATCCGAGGCGGAGATCAAGCGCCGCGTCGGTGAAATGGTCGAGCGTGTCGGCTTGCAGGGCCACGAGCACAAACTGCCGGCGAAACTCTCCGGTGGCCAGCAGCAGCGCGTCGCACTGGCGCGCGCGCTCGCCTTTGAGCCCGGGGTTCTTCTTCTCGACGAGCCGTTTTCGGCTCTCGACAAGAGCCTGCGCGGCCAGATGCAGGCGGAAATGAAGCGCCTGCACGAGGAGACGGGAACGACCTTCGTCTTCGTCACCCATGACCAGAGCGAGGCGCTGGCGCTCTCCTCGCGCGTCGCCATCTTCAATCATGGCGAGCTTCTCCAGGTCGGCACGCCGCAGGAGGTCTACGAGCGCCCCGGCAACCGCTTCGTCGCGGAGTTCCTGGGCGAGATCAACATGCTGCCGCTGCGCGACATCCGTCCGGACGAGGGCGGGGCGAGGGGCCTGTGCGAGGATCGCGAGGTCGCCCTGCGCTTTGCTCCCGGCGAAGCGCGCGGCGACGCCATCCTCGCGGTGCGCCCGGAGCACATGTCGATCGCACGGGAGCCGGCGATCGCCGAAAACAGCATCCCCGTCACGGCGGTATCCTCGACCTATCTCGGCTCCGCGGTGCGCCTCGACCTGATTACGCGCAGCGGGAGCAGGGCCAGCGTCTCTGTCCCGATGGAAGCCGCGCGCTTCGCGCTCGAGGAGGGCAACACGGTCTGGCTGACATGGCCCGCCGAGAGGGGACTTATCCTGCCGGAGACGGTTTGAGAGATTTTACAAGCAGAAGACTGATCCATTGAAGTCCGAAGATCCAAGAAAACAGGGGAACGACAATGAATGAAGCCTTTCAGAAAGACTGCCTCGAAATCCTCGCAGACAAGGTCAAGCGCGGCGAAATGAGCCGCCGGCGCTTTACGCAGCTGGCCGCCATGCTTCTTGCCGGCGCGCCGCTGGCGTTCAGGGCGGGCGGCGCGCTGGCGCAGGAAAAGCAGCTCGTGTTCGTGAACTGGGGCGGCGATGCCGTCACCGCCTATGACAAGGCCTATGGCCAGCCTTTCCAGCAGGAGGCCGGCGTCACCGTCAAGCAGGATGGTTCGGGCCCGACCGAAGGGGCCATCACCGCCCAGTTCAAAAGCGGCGCGCCGAGCTGGGACATCGTTGACGCCGACCCGTTCTCGGCGATCACGCTCGGCAAGCAGGACATGATGGAGAAAATCGACTACGCCGTCGTCGACAAGGGCAAGATGCGCCCCGGTTTCGGCTGGGACTATGCGGCTTCGAGCTACTTCTTCTCCTATGTCATCGCCTATGACTCGGAAAAATACGGCGACAATCCGCCCAAGAGCATGGCCGACTTCTTCGACGTGACGACGTTCCCGGGCAAGCGTTCGCTCTACAAATGGGGCAGCGCCATGTGGGAGGCCGCCCTCCTCGGTGACGGCGTGGCACCGGAACAACTCTATCCGCTGGACCTGAAGCGCGCGCACGACAAGATCGCCGCCTTCAAGGAGAACGTCATAGCCTATTGGGGCGGCGGCTCGGAAAGCCAGTCGCTGCTTCTCGACGGTGAAGCCTCGATGGCCCTGGTCTGGTCGACGCGCGCCTCGTTGATCGAGCAGGATTCGGGCGGCCGCATCAAGTTCATCTGGGATCAGGGCCTGCTGTCCCCGGGTGCCATGGCCGTCATCAAGGGCAATCCCGGCGGCCGCGACACGGCGATGAAGTTCATCGCCAGCGCGCAGGACCCGCAGAAGCAGCTCGTCATGTTCGACATGCTGGGGCAGGGTCCGGCGAACCCCGCTGCCGATGCGCTGATCCCCGAGGAGAAGAAGCGCCTCAATCCGGTCGATCCTGCAAATATGAGCAAGCAGATACCGCTCGATATGGAATGGTACGCCGAGAACTACGGGCCGGCGCTCGACGAATATACCAAGATCATCTCCGCCTGAGCCGCCTTATGTTCGCGCGCTCCCACAATCTCGGCGCGGCGCTCCTCCTGGCGCCGCTGCTCCTGCTCCTCGTGCTGGCCTACGGCATCCCGTTTCTTGGTGTGATGAAATGGAGCGTTATGCTGCCCGAGCCGGGGCTCGGGCAGTATCATGTGCTGCTCACCGACCCGCTGGTGCAATCGGTGTTCGTGCGTACAGCGCGCATCTGTGCGCTGGTGACGGTGACGGCAGTCGCTGCCGCCTATGCGATCGCCTATGTCTGGGTGCGCGGCACGCCGGGCCAGCGGCTTGCGGCGGAATATTGCATCCTCGTGCCGTTCTGGATCTCGGTCTTGACCCGTGCCTTCGGCTGGGTGGCGCTTTTGTCCAATCAGGGGCTCATCAATACCTGGCTGCGTGCGACCGGCATCCTCGATGAACCTCTCGCGCTCGTTCGCAACGAGTTCGGCGTCGTCGTCGGCATGACGCATTTCCTCATTCCCTTCGCGGTGTTTCCCATCGCCTCGGCCATGCGCGCGCTGGACGAGCGCGTCCTGCTTGCCGCGCGCGGCCTGGGGGCAAGCCGCACCCGCATCTTCTGGTCGATATTCGTGCCGATGACGATGTCGGGCATCATCGGGGCCGCGCTGATCGTCTTCGTCTTCGCGCTCGGCTTCTTCATAACGCCGGCAATCCTCGGCGGTGGTCGCAGCGTCATGGTGGCGGAGCTGGTCTACCTTCGCATCTTCCAGAGTCCCGACTGGGGTCTCGGCGCTGCGATCAGCATCACGCTTGTCCTGATCGTCGGCCTGTTGACAACAGCCCTGTTCCGCTTCCTGCGGCCCTCCCAAATGGCAGGTTGACATGAGCGGCTACCGTCCCGGTCCCATCGCCCTGTTCCTCGCCTTTCTGGTGGCGATCTTCCTGCTGATGCCGCTGCTTGCGGTCGTGCCGGTGTCCTTTACTCCGTCGCGCATGCTTTCGATGCCGACGGGAGAGCTGTCGATCAGGCACTATCGTGCGCTTGTCGACGACCCGCGCTGGCTGGACAGTATCCTGCTCAGCTTGCGCATCGGCATCGTCTCCAGCACGCTCGCGACGCTCCTGGCGCTCGTCTTCGGCCTCGGCATATGGATGTTCCGGCCGCGCTACACGGCGGTTCTGGTCGGTTTCGTCTTGTTGCCGATGATCGTTCCGCCGGTGGTTTCGGCGATCACCCTCTACTTCCTGCTCACGTCCATGTCGGGCATCGGGAGCGTCGTCGGCTACGACACGTGGCTCGGCGTGGCACTCGCGCATGTCGTCGTGACGGTACCGTTCGCCGTGGTGCTGATCCTCGTGTCGTTGAGCCAGGTCGACCGGCGCATCGATCTGGCCGCGCGCGGTCTCGGCGCGTCCACCTGGGAGCGGGCGACACAGGTCATCATACCCAACATCAAGTTCGGCATAGCGACGGCGTGGCTCCTGTCCTTCGTGCTGTCCTGGGAAGAGATCGGCGTCACGCTGTTCATCACCAGCGTCAACGCCATCACCCTCCCGCGGCTGATGTGGATGGGCCTGCGCGACAATATCGACCCCTCGATCGCGGCGATCTCGGTCATCCTGATCCTGATCACCGTGACGGTGATGACCGCTCGCGTGGTCTATCGCCGGGCGAGGGGAGCCGCGTGAAGCCGTCCTGCAACCCGTAACATGAGGACAACGATGAGCGTGCGGAGCGATCTTCTCTCCGAGTTGCGTGGCGCCCTGCCGGATGCGACGATTTGGGGGCGGGACGAGCTCGCCGTCCGCGATCCGGGATTCGACGGTCGCAATTTTGGAGCGGCCGCATTGGTCCGCCCGGCGGATGTCGATAGCGTGTCGGCGCTGGTGCGCTTCTGTCTCGAAAGAGGGATCCCCTTGGTTCCGCAGGGCGGCCGAACGGGGCTCGCCGGTGGCGCGGCGACGGTTTCCGGGCAGATCATCTGCGATCTCGGCGCGATGAACCGGGTCGAAGAGATCGATCGTTTGGGCCGGGTCGCGATCGTTCAAGCCGGAGCGCCTCTGGCCGTGCTTCAGGAGGCCGCAGCCGTCCATGGCCTCGATCCCGGCATCGACCTTGCATCGCGAGGCAGCTGCACCATCGGGGGCATGATCTCCACGAATGCCGGCGGCATAATGGCGTTTCGAAACGGCACGATGCGCCATCGTCTTCTCGGCCTCGAGGCGGTATTGCCGGACGGCCGCGTGTTCAGCGACCTGACGCGCGTTCTAAAGACCAGCGCAGGCTATGACCTCAAGCACCTGTTCGTCGGCGCCGAGGGCACGTTGGGCATCGTTACCCGCGCCGTGCTTCGGCTTGAGCCGCTCGGTGGCGCATCGGCCACGGCGCTCATCGGGACCAATGATGCGGCCAGCGCCCAACGGGTCGTCAGCCATTTGCTTGCCATGCCCGGCGCCAACCTGCGGGCTGCGGAAATCATGTGGCGTGACTTTGCCGTCGCAATGGCAGGGATGCTCGGATTGGATTCGGGACGGTTGCCGCTCGGTTCGCCGTGCCTGCTTGCCGTGGAGCTTGGCGCGGCAACCGTCGAGGAGGCGACCGGCGCGCTGGAGGAAGGGCTTTCGAGCATCTGGGAGGAGGCCGGCATTCTCGACGGGCTGGTGGCGGCTTCCATGGAGCAGGCAAGGATCATTTGGCGGCTGCGCGAAGAGACGGAACAGATCGAGCGCATGCACAGCCATCCGCCATCCTTTGACGTGTCTGTTCCCGCAGCTGCAATCGATGGCTATGTCGCGCGGATCACGGACGGTCTCCTGGGGATCGACAAGGGTTATGCGCCTTATGTCTTCGGCCATCTCGCTGACGGCAACCTGCACATTTCCGTCAACACCGACAGTCCGTCGCCCGAACGTTATAGGGCGATCGAGGACGTGCTCTATACGGGCCTTGGAGAGATCGGCGGATCGTTCTCGGCTGAGCACGGGGTCGGCCTCGACAAGCGTAGCGCGTATGAACGTTACGCCGATCCAGTGAAGCAGGATCTCGCGCGGGCGATCAAGGCATGTCTGGACCGGAAATGGGTATTGAACCCCGGTAAGATCGTCACGCCGGTTTAAGGTCGGCGGACGGTTGCGTCATGCTTCCAAGGACAGCCCGGATATCGAGCGGCCTCCCTAGCCGTCATTGCCGGCATAGCGGTTCATGCCGATGGCCTTTGACGTGGAACGCCGGTGGATTTCGGCCATTGTGGGGTGGAAGGCTGCGTTCAGCTTCTCCAGCTCCGCATGCGCGGCCAGATGCGCGGGGACACGCTCACGGATCTCCGCCAGTATCGCGGCCTCGTCGATCGTCTGAAGGCGGCCGTTCCGGACGACGACCTCTCCCGCGACCATCACCGTCTCGATCGACGAACCGTTCTCGGCATAGACGAGATGCTTTGCAATGTCGTTGAGCGGGGTGAAGCTGAGGGTGGTGAGGTCGAGGATCAGAAGATCGGCGGCCTTTCCGACCTCCAGCGAACCGGTGACGTCTTCCAGCATGGCGCTGCGGGCGCCGCCGATCGTCGCCATGGCGAGGATTTCGTCGGCGCGGATCCATCTGTCGTGGTCGGGGCCGGAAACGCTGTGGACCAGGCCGGCGACCCGCATGACGTCGAAGATGCGGGCGGTGTCGTTCGACGAGACGCCGTCCGTGCCGAGGCCGACCGTCACGCCGGCGTCGAGCAGCTGCCGGATCGGCGCGATGCCGGCCCCGAGCTTCTGGTTGGAGACGGCGTTGTGGGCGACCGAGCATCCGGCCTCGCCCATCATCGCGACATCGTCCTCGCTCACCCAGACGGCGTGGGCGATGGTGGTGTTGCGCGACAGTGCCCCGAGATCGCGCATATAGGCGATCAGGCTCTTGCCGAAGAATGCCTGGCCGGTCACGGCCTGCGTCTTGGTTTCGAGAATATGCGTGTGCAGCGGCACGCCCATCTCGACGGCCAGGGCATGGCAGGCCTGAAGCATGTCCGGCGTGCAGCGTTGCGGCGCCGACGGTGCGATCATGAAACTGAGCCGTCCGGCCCGGCCGTGCAGCGCCGCGAAGGCCGAGCGGCAGTAGTCGATATAGGCCGCGGCGGACATGGGCGGACCGAAATCGAGCTTCTCCTGAAGGTGGAGCGGCATCACCTGCCTGGCGTAGGGCAGGGCGTCCAGCGTGTGGACGTTCATGACGGCGCTGGAGACATTGGCACGGATGCCCGCGTCCGCATAGGCGCTGAACACGGCGGAGAGCCGGGAGAGGTCGTGCGCGGGCGGATCGAAGAAATCGTCGCACATCGTCGTGACGCCGTTGCGCAGCGATTCCATCGCCAGCAGGAGGCTGCGCAGGTAGAGAAGCCGTTCGTCGATGACCGGTCCCATCAGCAGCGGATAGGCGTAGAGGAGCCAGATTTCGAGAGGCATGCCTTCAAACCGCCCCCGAAAGAAGGTCTCGCTCGAATGGGTGTGGGCGTTGACGAGGCCCGGCATCACCAGCCGGTCCCGGCCATCGATAATTGTGGCATCCGGGCGCGCTGCGAGGTTCGTCCCGATAGCGGCGATGCGGCCTCCCTCGATCAGGATGTCACCGTTGAACGGCTTGCTTCCGTTCGCGGCATCCATCGTCAGCAGGGTCGCGTTCTTGATCAATGTCTGGGGCATGGGTTTCTCCTGCTCCTGTCGCGCTGCGTCGCGGGCCGGTGTCATTGGTCGCGCAGTTCGCCGAAGGCGTTGTTTGCCCTGGTGCCGCCGCGCAACTGCGTGCTCAGCCAGATGCCGAGGACGGTCGCGATGTAGGGCAGGGCCAGCAGCAGATCGTGCGGGATGCGATCGCCGAAGGTAAGCTGCGCCCTGATGCCGAGCGCGCCGACGACGGCAAAGAACACCGCGGCAAGGGTTGCCCCAATGGGATGGCCGGCGCCGAAGATGACGGCGGCAAAGCCCATGAACCCCCGGCCGGCCGTCATGTTCTGGGCGAAGATCTGGAGGCTTCCGGTGGCGAGCTCGGCGCCGGCAAGCGCGCAGAGCACGCCGCCGATCATCAGCGCGACAAGGCGCATCGCAGACGGGTTGACGCCAACGCCGCGCGCGGCGAAGGGGTGCTCGCCCGACGCCGCAAGGCGCAGGCCGAAACGGGTTCGCCGCAACAGCACCCACATCGCGAACACGATCGCCGGCATGATGAAGACCAGGATGGAGAGCGAGCCGAAGGCTCCGAATGCCGGGCCGATGCGCGGCAGGCCGAAGGGCGCGCTGACCGCCGCCTGTGTCCCGAATATCGACTGGACGGCGAGCGCCGTGCCGCCAAGCCCGAGGCCCGAAAGCCCGAGGCCGGCGATGATCTGGTTGGCTTTGAGCTTCTCCACCACGAACCAGAACAGGATCGAGCCGAGGACGCAGGCCACGATCGCTCCGAGAAGGGCGAGCCAGATCGATTGCGTGAGCACGATGCCGAGAACCGTTGCGCAGGCGCCGGTGATCATCAGCCCCTCCAGGCCGAGATGCCAGATGCCGGCGCGCTGGGCGATGACGCCGGCAAGGGCCACATAGATCAGCGGCGTGCCGGAGCGCAGGATGGCGATTACGAAGTCTTCCATATCCGTCCCCCGAGTTTCGCGATCCGGTCGACGAGACTGGACTTTGCGGTGATGAAGAGCGCGATGGCCGCATTGATGATGTCGATCGCCGAGGACGGCAGGCCGGCCATGATCGGCAGGTAGAGGGCGGCCGAGGCGAGGCCGCCGAAGAACAGCGAGACGAAGGCCGTCCCGACGACGGAGAAATTGGCGACGAGCGCGATGAGGATGGCCGTGAAGCCGTGACCCGGCAGGAAACCGCCGGTCAGCCGCCCGTTGGGGCCCATGAACTCGATGGTGCCGGCAAGACCGGCAAGGGCGCCGCTGAGGAGGAAGCTCGCAAGCCCGATGCGCCAGGTCCTTGCCCCCTGCCATTCGACCATCGTCGGGTTTCGGCCGGCAAGGCCCGACAAGACCCCGAAGGCCGTGCGGTTGACGAGAAGCCACAGGACCACGCCGACCACCACGGCAATGCCGATGATCGTCGGGGACAGGCCGAGCGAGTCGCTGATGCGGTAGGCGCCGTCGAGCGGCCGGCTGGAGGCCTGCTGCCCCGTGCCCGACGGGTCCTTCAGCGGCCCGGCCGTCACGTAGAGAAGCACCAGGCCGGCGATGAAGTTGCCCATCAGCGTGGTGATCACCTCGTCGGCGCCCGACTTCAGCCGGAGCAGGCCAGGCCAAAGCGCCCAAAGCGCGCCGCCCGTCATGCCGGCAAGAAAGCAGGCCGGTATCACGACGGGAGCCGGTGCGCCGTTCAGCCATTCCGCCATGAAGGCGGCAGCGATGGCGCCCATGTAGAACTGGCCCTGGGCGCCGATATTGAAATAGCCCGCCCGGAAGGA
Organism: Shinella sp. WSD5-1; assembly: GCF_963942435.1. GTDB lineage: Bacteria > Pseudomonadota > Alphaproteobacteria > Rhizobiales > Rhizobiaceae > Shinella > Shinella yambaruensis. The sequence continues at coordinate 3,654,752 of NZ_OZ012596.1, read as the reverse complement.
AACGGCCACGCCGACCGCCGTGATGAACAGCGGCAGGCCCCAGCGAAGCGCCTGCTGCAGGGCGCCGGTCCGCAGGAAGGCGCCATCGGCGATCGCGTGGAACATCAACGGCGCCGAGTAGCCGGCCGCCTGGAAGATCATGCCGCAAAGCGCAAGGCCGATCAGGATGAAGATCAGGGCACGGAAAACCGAGACAAGACGATCGATCATCTCAGCACTCCTGTCATGGCCGCGCCGACGGCGGCGATATCATAGGGGGGACGGAACTGCGCGACGATGCGTCCGGACAGCATGACGATCACCCGATCGGAGATGTCGAAGATCTCGTCGAGATCGGAGGAGATGAACAGCAGGCCGCAGCCGCGCGAGCGCGCGCTGCGCATCGATTCCCATACGAAGGACGTCGCCCCGATGTCGAGGCCGCGCGTCGGCTGGGCGGCAAGGATGAGGCGGGCGCTTTCGTCCATTTCGCGCGACAGGATGACCTTCTGCGCGTTTCCGCCGGAGAGCGAGCCGGCCCGCTGGCCGACCTCGGAATAGCGCACGTCCCATTGCTTGAGCGCCGTATCGCACTGCCTTCGTATGGCGGCGGGGCTGATGGCGGAAAGGAGCGGCATCTGGAGAAGGCTGCGGGCCGACCAGTTCTCCCAGAGCGAGCTTGTCAGGCTCAGCCCTTCGACATTGCGCTCGAAGGGGATGACGCGCAGCCCGGCCGCGCGCCGGGCCGCAAGCGGGGCGCGGGTCACGTCGCCGTCGCCGATGGCGATCTCGCCCTCGACGAGGTCCGCCAGCGCCGAGATCGCCCGCACAAGCGTCCGTTGCCCATTGCCTTCGACGCCCGCCACCCCGATGATTTCTCCCGGGCGGATGTCGAGGTCGACCTTTTCGAGCGCCGGGCCCTCGGGATCGGGCCGCGTGGAAACGGCACGCATCCTGAGGATGGGCGTGGCCTCGGCGGGGGCGTCGTGCTGCCCGGCATGTGTCACCGCCGCAGTGCCGGTCAGCGCGGCCTTGTCCTCGGAATTCAGGACGCGCGCGCCGGCCGGGCCGATGATGAGTTCCGCCAGGCGATCCGCGTCTATGCCGGCACAGGCCAGCGGTCCATCGACAAGCCGCCCGCCGCGCAGGACCGTCACCGTGTCGGCGATGGCCAGGACTTCCCGGATCTTGTGCAGGATCAGGATGACCGTGACGCCGCGCTCCTTCAATCGGCGGACGCGCTCGAAGAGCTTTTCCGCGCCTTCCGGCGAGAGCACCGCCGTCGGCTCGTCGAGGATGAGCAGCTTGGCATCCGAGACGAGCGCGCGGGCGATTTCCACGCCCTGCTGCGTTTCCACCGGCAGGTCGCGGATGCGCTGCCGGGCCTGGACCTTGACATCGAGCGCGTCGAAATGGGGTTGCCACCGTTTTTCCAGGCGGCTCTTGCTGAACATCCCTCCGCCCGCGGCGCCGAACTGCATCGCCTCGGCAACGGTGAAGGAGGGCGGCAGGGCGAAACTCTGGTGGACGAGCTCGACGCCCGCCATGCGGGCATCGTTGACATTGCCGCCCGGAAGGGACCGCCCGTCGATCGCAAGTTCGCCGGATGCCGGGCGCACGAGACCGGCCAGGACGCGGGCAAAGGTCGTCTTGCCCGCGCCGTTCTGCCCGACCACGGCGTGGATCATGCCACGTTCGAAGACGGCTCCGACACCGCAGAGCGCGACGACGGGGCCGTAGCGCACCGTCACATCGCGGCATTCAAATATGGGGGATCTGTCTTCTTTCATCGCAGCATGATCCGATGGAAGGTCAGAGGTTCGTATTGAACGGCACCTTGAGCGACCCGTCCAGGATCGCCGCCCGCGCCGCGGCTATTTCGGGCTCGACTTCCTTTGCCCTGGCGATGATGTCCGCCGGCCCCTGTTCGGCGAAGAGGGGAGAGCGAATGAAGTCGATCACGCCCGTTCCGAGGCCGGTATGCTCATGCGTGCCACCGGCAAAACCGCTGCCGAGCGCTTTCGTGACTTCGTTGTAGAGCGAGGTGCCGAAGTCCAGGCCGACGATCGAAATGACGGACCTGGGTCCCTGCGGGAACTGTGCCGGATCGAGCACGCTGACCAGCCGGCCTTCCACCTCGTTCGCCGCGGCGATGATGCCGAAGTCGGTCGCGGCCGCGTCGGTCTGGATGTAGTCGATGCCGCTCGAATACATCTGGGTCGCGATCTCCTGTCCCTTGGCCGGGTCCTGGAAGGAGCCGGCGAAGGCGACCGTTACCGACACGTCCGGACGCACCGATTCCGCGCCTGCCTTGAACGCGTTGTAGTCGGCATTGATCGGCGGAATGGAGACGCCGCCGATGAAGCCCAGCTTGCCCGACTTGCTGACGCGCGCAGCGAAGATGCCGGAGAGATAGCAACCGAGATAGTAGTCGTAGGCGACCGTCACGACGTTCGGGATCGCCGGCTCGAAGGGGTCGGCGAAAAGCTGGATCCACTTTGTGTCGGGGTAAGACGGCGCAAGCGCCTTGAAGGGTTCCGCGACCTCGTTGAAGGTCGATACGATAACCGCCGCGCCGGCATCGCCCAGCGTGCGGAAGATGGTCTCGTAGGTCGCCGGGTCCTGGGCGTAGACCGCGCGATATTCGAAGCCCTGTTCCCCGGAGAGCTGCTTGAGCTTGGCGATCATCGAGTCCACCGGGCCGGCATCGCCTGCCGCCTGCGTGTGCACCAGCGCCACGAGGCCGCCCGATGCATGCGCCGCGGCCGTCAAAAGACCGCCCGCCATGGTGAAGGCGGCCAATCCCGCCGACGTCCTGAGGAAGGAGCGGCGGCCGATCGTGTGGCGCAGCACGTTGATTTCATTCGAGGTTCTGTTCGTCATTTTCCCATTCCCTTGCTCTGGAGGTTCGATGTCTGCGTCTTCTTGTCGTTGGGCAGGCGCAGCGCGCCGGCCGATTTCTTTCGGGATGCGGGATACCGCTTCCCGCTTCAGGCGCCCGGCGAGAATGGCGCCGGGTTCATGATCATCACGTCCTGGCGCTGGATCGCATCGAGGGACCAGACCCCGGAAATGAACGCCTGCCATTCGGGATCGGCGTACATGGCGGTCCGCCGCGCCTCGCGGTCCGCGAGGTTGTCGTAGCCCCACATCAGCACCGTCGTGTGCAGGGCGCCGACCTCGCTGACATAGAGCCCGAGAAACGTGTTCAGGTGCCGTTTCTGGATCGGCAGGCCCTCGGCCTCGTATTTCTTCAGCCAGCCGTCGACGGTTCCCGGCCGGAATGTGTAGGTGCGATGCTCGACGATCATCTGGATGTCTCCTTGAGAATGAAATCGGCGGCTCTTTCCCCGATCATGATCGCCGGGGCATTGGTGTTGCCGCTGGAAATGATCGGCATGATCGAGGCGTCGGCGACGCGCAGCCCCTTGATGCCGTGAACGTTCAGGCGGGAATCGACCACGGCCATCGGATCGCTGCCCATCTTGCAGGTGCCGACGGGATGGAACGTCGTCATGGCATTGGCGCGCAGCCACGTGACCATTTCGGCATCGCTTTCGACGGCCGGCCCCGGCGCGAGTTCCTGGCCGCGATACTTGTCGAAAGCCTTCTGGCTGATGATCTCGCGCGTGATGCGGATGGCGTTGATCATCGTGCGGATGTCGAACTCGGTCTGCAGGTAGTTCGCGGTGATACGCGGGCGATCCATCGGGTCGGCCGAACGCAGCGTGATCTCGCCCCGGCTTTCGGGATTGACCGGGCCGACACGCAGCGAGAAGCCGTGATTGGCTTCCACCCGCTCCTTCCTGAACGGGTTCGGGAAATGCAGGTTTGCCGTCTTTTCGAGCGCCGGCATGAAGTGAAGCTGGATGTCCGGCGCCGCAAGGTCGGTGCGCGACTTGACGAAGGCCCCGGCCTCGTAGGGGAAGGTCGTGGCGATGCCTTCCCCGAACAGCATGCCCTGGACAACGGACCAGGTGAGCTTGTCGGCCCTGAGGTCCGAATAGAGCGTGACCGGTTCGCGGCACTCATAGGCCATGACGCAGTCGACATGGTCCTGAAGGTTCTTGCCGACGCCGGGAAGGTCCCGGACGACACGGATATCGTGTTCCGCAAGCTCGCCGGCCGCGCCGATCCCCGAAAGCATGAGAATCTGCGGCGAGTTGACCACGCCGGCCGAGAGGATCACGTCGCGGTCCGCATAGACTTTCGACGTGTTGCCCCTTCGACTGAACTCGACGCCAACCGCGCGGCCGTTCTCGACGAGCACGCGCCTCGTATGGGCACGGGTCAGGATCGTCAGGTTCGGGCGGTCTCTTGCGGGCCTCAGGAAGGCATAGGCCGTGGAGCAGCGCTTGCCCTTGGTGATGGTGAAGTCGTAGCGGCCGAAACCTTCCTGCTCCTCGCCGTTGAAGTCGTCATTGAGCGGATATCCGGCCTCTCCGCCTGCCTGGTTGAAGACATCGAGAAGCCCGTTCCACCCGCGCGCCCGGCAGACGGTAAGTTCGCCCTCGGTGTTGTGGAAGGCACCGTTGCGCTGGACGTGGGCCTCGGACCGCAGGAAGGCCGGCAGGACCTCGTCATAGGACCAGCCGGCAGCACCCATCTGCGCCCATCGGTCATAGTCGTGACGGTTGCCGCGCACATAGATCATGCCGTTGATGGTGGACGTGCCGCCGAGCACCTTGCCGCGCGGCCAGTAGAGCGAGCGCCCGTTCAGGTGCGGCTCCGGCTCCGTATGATAATGCCAGTTGTAGATGCCCGAATGGAACAGCTTGCCCATCAGCATGGGCAGGCGGAACAGCGGATTGAGGTCCTTGCCGCCGGCTTCCAGCAAAAGCACCTTGTTGGCGGGATCGGCGGACAGGCGGTTGGCCAGCACGCAGCCGGCCGAGCCGGCGCCGATGATGATGAAATCGTATGTCTTCGTTGCCGCCATGGTCACCACGCGATGGGACGAGCGCCCATCTCCTCCAGGTAGTCGTTGCAGAGAATGAAAGGGTTGGGCCTTGAAAGGACGGCGTCGGCGCGGGCAGGGTGGTCGCGCAGGATGCAGCGGAAGGGGCTGCCGATCCGTTCGTCGATGCCGGCCTCGGCGAACGCCTCCGCCGCCGCGTCACCGAAGCCCATGAACACGAGCGGTTTTCCCCGCGCCACGAGCCTGCGCAGGGTCTCCAGGATGATCGGGCGCCAGAGTCGCAAATGGCCTCTGGACTGGTGCGCATCGATCTCGACCTTGAAGCGGGTGAGTGTGAGCGAGGCGTTGAGGAGCAGAACGCCTTCGCCGACCCAGCGATCCGCTATGCGGGACGGGGCTTCCAGCGCGACGGTGCCGTTCTCGATGGCGGCAAGCGTCCCCGGCCAATCGGCGAAACTGCGGGCGTAGGAGAGGTCCCCGGTCCGGGCTGCCACGATCAGCTGGGTCCAGACACGGATGCTCTTCGAGAACATCTTGTCCATCTCGCGCCACTCGGCGAGGTTTCCCGCCTCGAAGGCCCGGCCGGTTGCAAAGCCGGGTTCGGGATAGGGGTCCTGGCCGAGGATGACGCAGCGAACGTCCTCAGGAGCGATCCCGTCGAAGGCCCGCAGGCAGTGGGCGCCGGCGGGCATTCCCGGAAAGTGCTTTCCGCGGCGGACGGGAAAGATCGGCTCCCAGACCTCAAGCTCGAGCTCGGGCGCCACCGCATAGAAATCAGGGCCTGCATGCCCGATGAGCGCGCGCCAGGTCTCGTCCAGGTCGGTCGACCAGTCGGCCATGAATTTGGTCATGGCGGCCCGTAGCGACATGGCCATGCGCACCCTCCTCAAGGCAGTCGAATTGCGGCGGCTCCTCCAGAACCTGACCGTTTTGTCAGCTTTTCATGAAGAAAGTTGACCATCTTGTCAACTTCCTTTTTATTGGTGCTTCGAATCCGGGAGAGCCAGAACGCCCGCCCGGCAAGCTCCACCAGGAAGAATTGACCGTTGGAACGAGCGGCGGTTACAAATAAAATCTAAATAAATTAACGGGATAGACGATGACAGAGGAACCGAAAACCAACAATGTGGCCTCTGGTCGAGGGGTTCCTTCGCACGCTGTTTCGGATGAGCGGATCAGGGCACGGAACGTGCTCAAGATCCTGACCGCAGCCGTCGAGGTCTTTTCGAGGAAGGGACTGGATGGTGCCCGGATCGTCGAGATCGCAAAGGCATCGGGGCTGCCGAAGGGCAATGTCTACTACTACTTCTCGTCGAAGGAGGAGATCTACAACGCCACGATCGACCGCCTGATCCATAGTTGGGACGAAGCGTTCCGTCATATATCCGCAGACCGCGAGCCCGCGGAGGCAATCGAGGCCTATGTTCGGGCCAAGCTGGAGCATGCCCGCGGGAACGCGGCCGAAACGCGCTTGTTCGCCAACGAAATCCTGCAGGGGGCGGAGCACCTTTCGCTTGAAGCGCGCGAGCATATGCGCAAGGTCACCGCTGAAAAGGCCGGTGTACTCGATGGCTGGGCGGAGGCGGGAAAGATCGTCAGGGTGGATGCACGGCACCTTTTCATCCTGCTGTGGTCGGCTACCCAGTTCTACGTCGAGTTCGAGGCGCTCGCTTGCGACGCGCTGGACGTCCGGCAGCTTCGAACCGCCGATTACGATCTGGCAGCGAAAACGATCACGAACACTGTCCTGAACGGGCTCCTTGTCCGTCCGGAGTGACGGGCAAGAAGTAAATCGCCCTCCTCATCTCGGCGATCGCGTTCCGGCGGCCGATCAATTTCCACAAGACGCTCTCGTCCATCACCCTCCTGCCCAGCGCGGCTCCCGAAGTCGTCGCCGGCTTCATGTGGATTTCCATGCGCGCCTGCGGTGCCGCCGAGAATATTCAGGCACGCAAGGGGAATGAAGAGCGGCTCGCCCTATGGCGAGGCACGACGCGTTGGCGGACATCGGCAACCGCGCCCTGCTGCGCACCCGCCTGGAGGGAGCCGTCGCGCGGGAAAACCTGCGTGATCGTTTTTGATCACTATCTACTGAATGATCTCCATCCGTAGCCGGCCCCGCCCGTCTTGTCGTTGATATCCAGCGATGCCTTCGTGATTGTAATCGGAGAGGAGATCAAATGATCAAAGAGCAGCGACATGCGCGGATTCTTTCCCTGCTGCGCCAACAGGGCGTGGTGAGCATGGAGGAATTGCAACGCTTCATGCCCGGCGTCGCTGCCGTGACGATCCGGCGCGACCTTGTCCATCTGGACGAGCTCGGTGCGCTCCGGCGACGCCACGGCGGGGCGGTGATGCCGGACGATGCGCTCGTGCGCGCCAAGGGGGCGCTGCCGGGCGCGGAGACGAACCCGCTCGCTTCCGATCTCGATTCGCTCAATGCCGTCATCCTGCCGCCGATCACCGGCCGGGGAAGCGAGGTGCTCAGGCGGGAAATCGTGCGCCGTGGCATCCCCTTCATCGCGGAAAGCGCATCCCAGCCGGGCGGGGCCTATCTCGGCCCGGACAATTTTGCCGCAGGGGTGGAGCTCGGCCGGCTGGCGGCCCGCGAAGTCGGCGACAGGCCGCTCTCGATGCTCGTGATCGGCGTCGCCGAACTGCCCAACACGCGCGAGCGCGTGGCGGGTTTTGAGGCTGGCCTGGCCGAGGCGGGCGTCAAGCCGGTGGCCGTTCATCGGGTCAACGGGCAGGGCAGCTACCGGATCGGCCTGCGCGTCGCCCACGATGCCTTCGCGGCGGACGAGACGATCAACCTGGTCTTCGCGGTGAACGATCATGCCGCCATAGCGGGGATCGAGGCGGCGGAGCGCCTGGACAGGAAGGTCGCCGTCTATTCGATGGGGGGCGAAAGCGCCGCGTTCATGGCGCGGCTTCTTGAACGCGGTCCGCTTCGGGCCGTCGGGGCCCTGTTCCCGGAGGTCGTCGGTCGCCTTGCCATCGACATGGCCGTTCTCGGCATTCTCGGACAGAGCCCGCCGGATACCGTCACGCCGCATGCCATCGTCACGCCGCAAACCCTGCCCGACTATTTCGAGACGGGCGCCCAGGGCTGGCGCCTGAGGGAGGACGTCCTGGAACGGCTGGGCGACATTCGCCTCAGCTTCCAGGCGAAGCTTCTCCGCACGCGCCGGATCGGCTTCCTGCCGCATTATCCGGCGCACGACTGGTATCGCAGCATGGCGGCGGCCATGCTGGTGCGCTGCGCGCTCTATGGCGCCACGCTCGTCGTGTCGCCGCCGCATCACGGCATTTCCGCGGAGATCGCCCGGCTGCGCCGCGAAATCGCGCAAAGCGCGGCCCAGCTCGTTCGCCCGGGAATGGTCGTCGCCCTGAACGAGGGGCAGGCGAACACGTTCCTTGCAGAGGAACTGCGCAGCCTGGCGGTGCGCAAGCCGGAGCAGCTCCAGGGCGTTACGGTCGTGACGAACGCGTTCGACGTGCTGCATGCGCTGGAGGACGTTTCCGCGGTCAAGGTGATCCTGACCGCCGGGGAATACCAGAAGGCGGACCGCTGCCTCGTCGGCCCCAGCCTCGGGGCGATCTTCGAGCGGGTGCGCCCGCATCTTGCCTTCATTGCGGTCGACGGCGTGACGCCCGGCTTCGGCCTTTCCTCGCTCGACGAGCGCCGGGCGCTGGCGGCGCTGCGGTTCATCAATGCGGCGGAGGTTGGCATCGTGCTCGCCGACAGCGTCGCGCTCGGCTCGGACGCCAACCATCGCATCGCCGGCATCTCGCAGATCCGCTCCGTGCTCACCGACGACGGCGCCTTGCCCGAGGATCGCCAGCGCTTCCGTTCGGTCGGCATCGACGTGCTGATCGCGGGCGAAATCCATCCCGAGCCGACGGCAGAGGCGGACGGGAACTACAGAATTCAGTCCTGAGACAATCCAATCGCGAGGGAGGAAACCATGACGCGATCACTGATGACGACCGTATTTCTTGGAACGGCCCTGCTTTCGGCAAGCCCGGTGCTTGCCCAGCAGGTGACGCTTCAGTTCTGGGACAACCAGCAGACCGAAAGCGGCCTCTCCGATGTGCAGAAGGCGGCGGTCGAGCGGTTCATGACGGAAAACCCCGATATCAGGATCGAGGTCACGACCGTTCCCTATCCGGAATACCAGCAGCGGCTGCTGACGGCGGTGCAGGGCGGCAATGCGCCCGACATCGCGACGCTCGACCAGATCTGGGTCGGCGCCTTCGCCAAGGCGGGTGCGGTCTCCGATCTGACGGAAGAGGCCGCCGCGGCCGGTCTTTCCCGTGACGGCTTCTTCGGCGGCGCCTGGGATTCGGCCGTGCTGGACGGCAAGCTCTACGGCATTCCGTTCAATGTCGATGTCTGGCAGTTCAGCTACTACAACAAGGCACTGCTCGATGCGGCCAAGGTCGATCCGGCCAGCCTCGGCACCTTCGAGGGCCTGAAGGCGGCGGCCGAGAAGCTTACGGCCGATGGCAAGTTCGGTGTCGGCCTGTTCGGCCACAAGGGCGAGGACACGGTCGTCGTCGGCGATTCCTTCATCTTCTCGAATGGCGGCCGGATCCTCAACGACGACGGAAGCTGCGCCCTGACCGAGGCGCCCGCCGTCGAGGCGCTCGCCTATCTCCAGGAGCTTTCGAAGTTCGCGCCCGGCGGCATCCTGAACGCTTCGTCGGGCGACATGCGCGAATTGTTCCTGAACGGCTCGCTGGCCATCGAGTTCTGGCCCGCGCTGGAGCAGCCGACCCTGCAGAAGAGCAGCCTCAGCTGGGGCTTCGTGAACGGCACGGCGCCCGAGGGCAAGACCCCGGTCGGCACCTTCGGCGGCTGGAACCTCGCCGTCTTCGAAACCTCCGCGCACAAGGACGCGGCCTGGAAATTCATCCAGTTCATGGTGCGCGAGGATGTCAACGGCGACGTCGTCGACCTCATCCCGGCCAACAAGAAGGCTGCCGAAGCCTTCCTGGCGAAGAACCGCCAGGAGCCGCAGACGATCATGACGCATCTCGACAATGCCAAGGCCCGGCCGCTCTCGCCGCGCTATCTCGAACTTGCGGATGCGCAGGTCGCCATGTTCCAGGACATCTATGCGGGCGGCAAGCCGGCCGATGCGGCGGCGAAGGCCTGCGACGCCATCAACGCCCTCGACTAATCCATCTTCCGCCGCATCCCGGAAACGGGGTGCGGCACAGGACAAGGCTTTTCCGATGCGCCAAGACCGCCGGCTTTACTGGCTGCTTCTTGCACCCGCCCTGCTTTTGATGGCGGTCATGCTGTACTATCCGATGGTCGGTACGGTCTATGAGAGCTTTCACGAGACGAGCTTTCTGAACCCGGATCCGAAGTTCGCGGGCCTCGCGCTCTACCGGCGCGTGCTCGCGGACGGCACCTTTGCGGAAGTGCTCGTCAATTCGATCGTCTGGACGCTCGGCGTGGTGCTGCTCCAGAACGTCTTCGGCTTCCTCGCCGCGCTGCTGCTGAACCAGAACCTGCCGATGCAGGGCGCCTTGCGCGCCATCGTGCTCCTGCCCTTCATCCTGCCGGGCGTCGTTGCCGCGATCCTGTGGCGCTTCATGTACGATCCGCAGCTCGGCCTCGTGAACTCGCTGCTTCTTTCGGCAGGGCTTATCGAGAACAGCGTCGCCTGGCTCGCCGACAGCCGCATGGCCATGGCCTCCGTGATCGTCGCGGCCGTCTGGAAGGGGTTTCCCTTCTCCATGCTGATCTATCTGGCGGCGCTCCAGAACGTCGACAGGAGCCAGATCGAGGCGGCGATGCTCGACGGGGCGGGACCGGTCCGCCGCCTGCTCGACGTCACGCTGCCGGCGATCCGGGACGTCATCGTGGTCAACATCGTGCTGACGCTGATCCTCACCTTCAACTATTTCGACATCATCTGGGTGCTGACCAAGGGCGGTCCGCAATCGGCGACCCACATCTTCCCGACCAAGATCTTCGAAACGGGCTTCGGCCAGTTCCGCTTCGGCGAGGCGGCGACCTACGGCGTGTTCTCGATCCTCGTGCTGTCCGTGCTCGTGGCGCTCTACGCCATCGTCCAGGGCGGGGCCAGCCGGCGGAGGGCCGCAGCATGAACCAGACCCGCGCGACGCGCCTCGGACTGATGCTGCTCCAGCTCCTGCTGGCGACCGTCGTCCTCCTGCCGTTCTTCTGGATGATCTCCGTCAGCCTCAAGCCGCCGACGGAACCCTTCGCGATCCCGGCGCGGCTCTGGCCCGACGACCCGACGATCGGCAACTACATCACGGCGTTCCGGCCCGAATTCCGGACCTACTTCCTCAACTCGCTCGTCGTGTCGCTTTCGACGGTCGCCATCACGGTCAGCCTCGGCCTTTTCGCCGCCTACAGCTTCACCCGCGGGCAGCTTGCCGCCATCTCGGCGCTGATCGGGCTGGTGGTCCTGGCCCAGATGTTTCCCCACTCGGCGATCATCATCCCGATCTACAAGATGATGCGCGGCGCCAATCTGCTCAACACCTACTGGTCGCTGATCCTTGCCTATGTGTCGGTGACGCTGCCGGTGGCGATCTGGATGCTGCGGGGGTTCCTGCTGAAGCTTCCGGCGGCGCTGGAGGAATCGGCGGCCGTGGACGGCGCGACGCCGATGCGGGTGTTCTGGGACATCGTCGTGCCGCTCTCCCGGCCGGGCCTCATCGCGACCTCGGTGTATGTGCTGATCGTGACCTGGCAGGAGTTCCTCTTCGCGCTTTCCTTCACCTCGACGAAGGAGATGCGCACCCTGCCGGTCGGCCTCAACGACTTCATCGGCCAGTACGGTATCCGCTACGGCGAGCTCATGGCCTCCTCGGTCATGGTCTCGTTGCCCGTCATGGCCGTCTTCTTCTTCCTGCAACGCTACTTCGTCGCCGGCATCACCGCCGGTGCCGTGAAAGGTTAGGCCATGGCGCTGATCGAACCGACGGATCTTTCTCCCGGCATCCGCCAGCTTCTCTTCAACCGGCCGGAAAAGCTGAACGCGCTCTCGACGCCGCTGATGCGGGAATTCGAGACCGCACTGGATGCCGCCGCCGCCGATCCCGGCGTGCGCGTCATCGTGCTGCGCGGGGCGGGCGGCAAGGCCTTCGTCGCGGGCGCCGACATTGCCGAATACCAGGGCAACAAGCGGGCGGAATTCACCGCCTACCAGTTCAACTCCCGCCGCGTCTTCGACCGGCTCGAACGCATCGGCAAGCCGGTCATCTGCGCGGTCGACGGCTTTGCGCTCGGCGGCGGGTTCGAGATCGCACTCTGCTGCGACATCCTCATCCTCTCCGAGACGGCGCAGCTCGGCCTGCCGGAAGGCCGGCTCGGCCTCTGCCCGGGCGGCGGGGGCACGCAGCGGCTGCTCCGGGCGATCGGCAAATATGCGGCCTCCGACCTTCTTCTCGCAGGCTGGCGGCTTTCGGCGCAGCGCGCCTTGGAGCTCGGCATCGCCGCCGACGTGGTTCCCGCTGCGGGCATGGACGAGGCCATCCTGCGGCGCGCGCGCGCCTGCCTCAAGGTCGCCCCGCTGGCGGCGGCCGAGATGAAGCGGCTGCTGCGCGAAGGGCAGGATGCCGGCATCGAGGCGGCCAAGAGCCTCGAGCAGGAAGTGCTGTTCCGCCTCTATTCGACGGCCGACGGCCAGGAGGGGATCGATGCCTTCCTGGAAAAGCGCGATCCCCAGTTCAGGATGGAATAATCATGGAATTCAAGGGCAAGGTCATTGTCGTGACGGGCGGCGCCAAGGGCATCGGCCGCTCCTGCGTGGAGATTTTCGCGGCGCGGGGCGGGCAGGTCGTCTTTTCCGACATCGACGAGGCGAGCGGCGCGGCGCTGGCGGACAGGCTCGGGAACGACGTTGCGTTCCTCAGCGGCGACGTCCGCCGTCTTGCGGACATGGAGGCGATGGCGCGGCTTGCCGAAACGCGCTTCGGCGGCCTCGACATCATCGTGAACAATGCCGCCGTCGCCCTCAACGGCGTGATCGACGAGATCGACGAGGAACGCTGGACGACGGTGATCGACACCAACCTGACCGGCTTCTGGCGCACGATGAAGGCCTGCGTGCCCCTGCTCCGCAGGCGCGGCGGCGGGGCCGTGGTCAACCTCTCCTCGGTCCAGGGGCTGATCGGCTTTCAGGGCTGGCCGGCCTATGCCGCCGCCAAGGGGGCGATCATCGCGCTGACCCGCCAATGCGCGATCGACCTCGCCAAGGCGGGCATCCGTGTCAACGCGGTCGCGCCCGGCACCATCATGACGCCGATGAACGAGAAGATCTTCGAGGAGACCGAGGACGCGCAGGCCCTGATCGACAGCTGGAACCGGGCGCATCCGATCGGCCGCTTCGGCCAGCCGGTGGAGGTCGCCGAACTCGTCGCCTTCCTGGCGTCGGACAAGGCGAGCTTCATCACCGGCGAGATCGTGCGCTGCGACGGCGGCCTCGCCATCCGGGGCGAATGATGCGGGATCTCGTGTCCATCGGCACGGCATGCGGTGCGCTGCAGTTCGACCCCGCGGTCGGCAACATTCCGCGGCTGTCCTTCCACTGGGCCGGCCGGTCGTTCGAGCCGCTCTATGCCGCGCCCTGGCGGGAGGAGCCGGCGACGCGGGCGCTTTCCGGCCTTTCGCCCGCCGAACGCCGGCTCGCCGGAGACTTCTTCTGCGCCCCGTTCGCGGCCGCCGCCGATCCGGACGTTCCCGCCCATGGCTGGACCGCCAACAGCCCGTGGCGTGTGGAGGCGCACGAACCCCATGCCATCCGCTCCGTTCTCGCGCGCGACGTATCCGGCGCGCGGATCACGAAGCGTCTCGAAATCGCCAAGGACGCGCCGCTGCTCTACCAGGAGCATGGGATCGACGGGGGAGAGGGCGTGCTGCCCGTCGCCCATCATCCGGTGCTGCACCTGTCGGGCCGAGGCCGCTTCTTCACTTCGCGCAAGCGCGCCGCGCTCACCCTTGCCGAGGTTTTCGAACCGGGCCGTTCGTGCCTTGCCTATCCGACGCGCGGCACGGACCTTCGCCGGATGGCCGGCGCCGAGGGCAGGACCGTCGATCTCTCGCACTGGCCGATCGGCCGGCGCAACGAGGACTTCGTCACCCTCGTCGAGGCGCCGGATGCGGCGCTCGGCTGGTCCGCGGTGATCCGCGAGGATGAGGACGACATCGTCTTCTTCCTCAAGGACCCGTGCGTCCTGCCGGTCACCATGCTGTGGTTTTCGAACGGCGGGCGCGACCATGCGCCATGGAATGGCCGTGTCGTCGGCGTGACGGGCATCGAGGACGGCTGCTGCGCCGGGCCTGCCGGCGAAGCGGCGGCCGCGGCCGCCAATCCGGTCGCCGCCGAGGGCGTGGCGACGGGCCTGCCGCTTGCCGCGGGGCGCAGCCATGTCGTCCGCCATGTGATGGGCGCGTTGCCCCGTCCGGAGGGGTGGGCCGATATCGCGAACATTTCCGTCGAGGGGGATCGGCTCACGATCTCGGACAGTGCCGGGCGGCGGATCGAGCTGCCCTGGCGCCGCGACTTCCTGAAAGGACACGAGTGACATGGCCGCAATCGAATTGCGCAAGCTGACCAAGAGTTTCGGCGCCTATACCGCCCTTGCGGGGCTGGATCTTTCCATCGGGGACGGGGAGTTCCTCGTCCTGCTCGGCCCCTCGGGCTGCGGCAAGTCGACGACGATGCGCATCGTCGCGGGGCTGGAGGAACCGACCTCGGGCGAGATCCGCATCGGCGGCCGTCGGGTCAACGACATGCCGGCACGCGACCGCGACCTTGCCATGGTCTTCCAGAACTACGCGCTCTACCCGCACATGACCGTCGGCGAGAACATCGCCTATCCGCTGAAGATCCGAAAGGTCGCGCGGCCCGAGCGGGAGGCGCTGGTGCGCGCCGCCGCCGAGCGGGTGGACATGGGCCATCTCCTGACCCGGCGCCCCGCCGAACTGTCCGGCGGCCAGCGCCAGCGCGTGGCGCTGGCGCGCGCCATCGTGCGCCGCCCGCAGGTCTTCCTGATGGACGAGCCGCTCTCCAATCTCGACGCGAAGCTGCGCACGGTGATGCGGGGCGAGCTGAAGAACCTTCAGCGCGACCTCGGCGTCACAACCATCTACGTGACCCACGACCAGGTCGAGGCCATGACGCTGGCCGACCGGATCGTCGTGCTCAACAAGGCGACGATCCAGCAGATCGGCACGCCGGCCGAGATCTATGCGCGCCCGGCCAATACCTTCGTCGCCGGTTTCATCGGCTCGCCGCCGATGAACCTCCTGCCGGGCCGGCTTCTGGACGGCTGGTTCTCCAGCGAGGGCGGGCGTTTCCCGCTGGCGCATGCGGCTGGCGATGTCCTGCTGGGCGTGCGGCCCGAGCATGTGCGCATCGCGCCGGAGGGCGACGGCCATTTCTCCGGCACGGTCTTCTCGTCCGAACTGCTCGGCGACTGCACGATCCTGACGGTGAAGGCCGGCGATGCCCTGATCGCCGCAAAGCTTGCGCCGGAGGCGGGGCTGGAGCGCGGCGCGCCGGTCACCCTGAACTTCGAGCCCGGGCGCATGCATCTCTTCGACGCGGCGAC
This sequence comes from Shinella sp. WSD5-1, assembly GCF_963942435.1. Lineage (GTDB taxonomy): Bacteria > Pseudomonadota > Alphaproteobacteria > Rhizobiales > Rhizobiaceae > Shinella > Shinella yambaruensis. The sequence goes on along the minus strand of NZ_OZ012596.1, from coordinate 3,639,250 downwards.
CGGCCTGCGCCGGGAGGAGGTATGATGCCGGCGCCTCTCCTCGCGCAGGATCGCCTGCGGGTGTTCTTCGACGGGATCTGGAGCGAGCCGCGGCTCAGCCATCCCGAAGGCGTTGCCATCGGCCCGGACGGCTGGGTCTGGTGCGGCAATCAGGACGGCGAGATCTGCCGCATCGCCCCGGACGGCAGCCGCATCGAGCGGGTCGCGGGGACGGGCGGCTTCATCCTCGGCCTTGCCTTCGATGGCGACAGGGCGCTCTATGCCTGCGACCTCAAGCACGCCGCCGTCTTCCGGCTGGACCTTGCCGCCGGCTCCCTCCAGCGGCTTGCCGCACCGGGTCTGCGCATTCCCAACTATCCGGTGGTCGATCGGCGGCGGGGCCGCCTTCTCGTCTCGGACAGCCATGATCCCGGCCGGCCGGGGCCGGGCATCTGGTCCTTCGATCTTGCGGGTAGGCCCGGAAGCCTCTGGTGCGACGCCGGTTTCACCTTCGCCAACGGGCTGGCCATACGGCCGGGGGAGGAGGCGCTCTATGTCTGCGAGACCTTCGCCCGGCGCGTGTCGCGCATCGCGATCGCGGCGGATGGCGGCGCGGGCGCGATCACTCCGTTCGCCACGGACCTGCCGGGCTATCCGGACGGGCTTGCCTTCGACGGGGCCGGCAATCTGCTGGTCGCGCTCTACGAGCCTTCCCGTATCCTGCGCGTCGATGCGCACGGCGCCGTCGCCACGCTGGCGGAGGATCCGACGGCCCATGTGCTCTGCCATCCCACCAACATTGCCTTCGACGGCACGCGGCTTTTCGCGGCCAATCTCGGCCGCTGGCATATCGCGGCGATCGACTGCGATATCGGGGCGCCGCCGCTGTGGAGGGCCACGGCATGACCTTTATCGGCCTCACATGGGACCATCCCCGCGGCTACGACGCCCTGGCCGAAACCGCGCGCCGGGTGAATGCGGGCCTTGCGCAGCCGCTGATCCACTGGAACAGGCAGCCGCTCGAAGGCTTCGAAAGCGCGCCCATCCGCGCGCTCGCCGAACGCAACGACCTCCTGGTCATGGACCACCCGCATATCGGGGAGGCGGTCGCGGAGGACTGTTTCATCCCGCTCGAAGAGCTCTATTCCGCCGAACAGCTTGCGAGCTGGCGGCGGGACAGCATAGGCCCTTCCGCCGAGAGCTACCGCTGGGACGGCAGGACCTGGGCGCTGCCGCTGGACGTCGCCACCCAGGTCATGGCCCGCCGCGCGGACCTCCTTGCCGAACCGCCCCGTGACTGGGACGAGGTTTCGGCACTGGCGGCGCGCCTGCCGGTGGCGCAGTCGCTCGCCGGGCCCCATGCGGTGCTGACCCTGATGTCGATGGTGGCGGGCGCGGGCGGGCGCGTGGGGGGCGGGGACTTCCTGCCCGATGCGGAAGGCGCGGCCGCGCTGGAGGTCATGCACCGCCTCTATGCCCGCCGGCCCCCGGCAAGCGAAAGGCTCAATCCGATCGGCCTTCTGGAAGCCATGGCGCGCGGCCGGGACATCGCGCTCGTGCCGCTGGTCTTCGGCTACGTCACCTATGCCGCGCCGGGCCATGCGCCCAACGTGATCCGTTTTTCCGACACGCTGCGCCGGGCGGGCGGTGCGGGCGGCGTCATCGGCGGCACGGGCATCGCGTTTTCCCGCCGCTGCAAGCCGACGCCGGCGCTGCTGGCGCATATCGCCTCGCTGCTTGCCGCGCCGACGCAGGTCGAGGTCTTTCCTGCCTTCGGCGGCCAGCCCTCGGCGCGGGCCGCCTGGCAGGATGCGGGGACGAACGGCGCCTGGGGCGATTTCTATCGCAACACGCTCGCAACAGCGGAAAGGGCACTGCTGCGCCCCCGCTTCGACGGATACATCGCCTTCCAGACGGCCGCGGCGGAACGCATTCGCCTGGCGCTGGAGCGGCGGGAGGAACCGGAAACCACCCTTGCCGTCCTGCGCACCCTTTGGCTCCGCGCGCGCCATGGTGCGAGGGGCCATCTCGACGACCGAAAAGGCTGACATCATGACCGAGACCCAGACGTCCACCCCCGCCGCCCTAGCAGGCATCCGCATCCTCGATTTCTCGCACCTCCTGCAAGGCCCCTTCGCCACGCAGCTTCTGGCCGACATGGGGGCGGACGTCATCAAGGTCGAGCGTCCCGGCAAGGGCGATCTCTTCCGCTCGCTGACCTTCCGCAACAAATGGGTGGGCGGCAGCGAGAGCCCGAACTTTCTTGCCTGGAACCGCAACAAGCGTTCGATCGCCCTGAACCTCAAATCCCCGGACGTGCACGGGGTCCTCATGGAGATGGCGAAGAGCGCCGACATCGTGGTCCAGAACTTCCGACCGGGCGTCATGAAGGCGATGGGCTACGGATACGAGGACTTCCGGGCGGTCAATCCGCGGATCATCTATTGCTCCGGTTCCGGTTACGGCGAGGAAGGCCCCTATGTCGACCGGCCGGGCCAGGACATGCTCGTGCAGGGGCTGACCGGCATCATGGCGGCGACCGGGCAGGCCGACGCGCCGCCGACGCCCGTCGGCGCCGGCTTTTCCGACCAGATCGGCGCGATGAACATGGTCTACGGCATCCTCTCGGCGCTTTACTGGCGCGAGAAGTCCGGGCAGGGGCAGGAGGTCAAGGTGAACCTGCTTGCCGGCATGCTCGCGCACCAGAACCAGGAAATGGTGACGGCGCTGAACTTCAACGAGGATTTCCAGCGGCCGCGTTCGGGCATCGGCCATCCGGGCATGGATGCGCCGTTCGGCACCTATCCGACCCGTGACGGCTGGGTGACGATCGCCATGAGCCCCTACCGCACGCTCGTCGGCGTGCTCGGCAACGACGACCTTCTCGTCTACGACGATCCCGAAAAGCTCTTTGCGCAACGCGACGAGATCTGGCGCCGGCTGGCGGCGGAGACCGGGAAATGGACGACGGCGGCGCTGCTGGAGGCGTTACTGGCCGCCGACATCTGGTGCGGCGAGGTGAAGTCCCATCTCCAGGCCGCGGAAGATCCGCAGGTGCGCCACATGGGACTGGTGACGAGCTACGAGCATCCACGCGCCGGCACGGTCAAAGTCGTCGCGCCCGCAGTGCGCCATTCGGAAACGCCTGCGACGATCCGCCGGCCCGCGCCCCTGGTCGGCCAGCACACGCGCGAGATCCTGCGCGAATTCGGCTATGCGGATGAACAGGTCGATGCCTGGCTCGCCTCCGGGATCGCGTATTCCGACCCTGTTTCCGGATAGGGACGGCAAGCGTCGGCCCACGCGCGCTGCCGAGCGTCCTGGGGATGCGCCCCGAGCTCCCGTGACCGGATCGGCCCGCCTGGTCGGATCCGGTGCCGCTTTCTCTATGGCTCCGGATACCCGATGTCGTCGCGGATGCAGGCCTTGAGGTGGCCCGGCGCGACTTCCCGCAATTGCGGCACCGCCGCGGCGCAGGCGTCGAGCGCCTTGGGACAGCGGGTGCGGAAGACGCAGCCGCTCGGCGGATTGGCGGGGCTGGGAATGTCGCCTTTCAGGATTTCGCGCTTGCGTGCCAGATCCGGATCCGGCGAGGGGATCGCGGACATCAGCGCCTGCGTGTAGGGATGCTGCGGGCGGGCATAGAGGTCCTCGCTGGTGGCGATCTCCATGATGCGGCCGAGATAGAGCACGATGACGCGGTCGCAGATATATTCGACGACGGCAAGGTCGTGCGAGATGAACAGCATGGTCAGGCCGAGGCGCTGCTGCAGGTCGCGCATGAGGTTTACCACCTGCGCCTGGATCGACACGTCGAGCGCCGATACCGGCTCGTCGGCGACGATGAAGTCCGGCGCGAGCGTCAGCGCCCGCGCGATCCCGATGCGCTGGCGCTGGCCGCCGGAGAATTCGTGGGCGTAGCGGTTGATGGCGTCCGGCGGCAGCTCCACCTGTTCGAGCGCCTTCCCGGCCCGCTCCAGCCGCTCCGCCCGCGAACCGATGCCCTGGATCTTCAGGCCTTCCGTCAGGATCTCGCCAATGGTCATGCGCGGCGACAGGGAGGCGTAGGGATCCTGGAAGATATATTGCATGCGCGGGCGCCGGCGGCGCAACTCGCCGCCCGAAAGCGTCGTCAGGTCGTCGCCGTCGAAGACGACCGCGCCGGCCGAAGGCTCGATCAATCTCAGGACCGAGCGGCCGATGGTGGTCTTGCCGCTGCCGGATTCGCCCACCAGCCCCACCACTTCGCCCTTTGCGATGTCGAAGGAGATGTCCTGAAGGATCTTCAGGGTGGCGCCGCGCGTCTGGTAGTGCTTGGCAAGGCCGCGGACGGAGAGGAGGGGCGCTTCGGTCATGCGGAAATCTCCTGCCAGCGGATACAGCGGCTGTCGTGACGGTCGTTGACAGGCAAAAGCGCGGGCATGGCCTGGCGGCAGGCCTCGGTCGCGAAGGGACATCGCGGCGCGAAGGCACAGCCGGCCGGAAGGTCGGCAAGGCTCGGCACCATGCCGGGAATGGCGGGCAGCTTTGCGCCGCTCCGTTTCATCTCGCTCGCCGTGCCGAGGCGCGGCATCGATTTCAAGAGCCCCATCGTATAGGGATGGCGCGGGGTCCTGAACACCTCGGAGACGGGGCCAGTCTCCACGATGCGGCCGGCATACATCACCGCGACCCGGTGGGCGATCTCGGCGACCACGCCGAGATTGTGCGTGACGAACAGCATGCCCATGCCGCGTTCGCGCTGCAGCGACTGCATGAGATCGAGGATCTGCGCCTGGATGGTCACGTCGAGCGCCGTGGTCGGCTCGTCGGCGATCAGCAGCGTCGGATCGCAGGCGAGCGCCATGGCGATGGTGGCGCGCTGGCGCATGCCGCCGGACAGTTCGTGCGGATATTGGCCCACCCGGCGGCGCGCATCGGGAATGCCGACCTTGTCGAGCAGGCCGACGGCCGCCTCGATGCCCTCCCGCCGGCCGAGGCGCCGGTGGACGCGCAGCGATTCGGAGATCTGGTCGCCGACGGTGTAGACGGGGTTGAGGCTCGTCATCGGCTCCTGGAAGACCATGCCGATGTCGTTGCCGCGGATCTGCCGCATCTCCTCCTCGCCGAGCGTGACGAGGTCCTTCGTCCTGCCGTCCTTGCCGCGGAAGCGGATCGAACCGTCGTCGATCACGCCGATCCTGCGGGCAAGCAGCCGCATGACGGAGAGGCTCGTCACCGATTTGCCCGAACCCGATTCCCCGACCAGCGCCACCGTCTCGCCGGGGCAGATGGCAAGATCGATGCCGTTGACGGCGGCGATCTCCCGGCCGCGCAAGCGGAAGACGGTCCTGAGGTTGCTGATCTCAAGAATGGGTTCGGACGTCATCGGCGACCTCAGGCGAGGAGGCCGACGGAGCGCAGGATCTCGTCGATCCTGCGCGTTTCGGCCTCGTTGAGCGGGGCGCGCGGACGCGCCATGACATTGGTGGAAATGATGCCGAGGCTGCGCATCGCGGTCTTGAAGCCGCCGACGCCGGTCGCACCCCCGCTGACGCGGCCGGCGGCGACCCAGACGATCTCGAACAGGCGGCAGAGCCGCTCCTGTTCCGTGCGGGCGGCGGCCCAGTCGCCGCGCTTTGCGGCGTCCCAGAGGCGGACATAGCCTGCCGGATCGACATTGGCGAGGCCCGGCACGACCCCGTGCGCGCCCATGGCGAGCACGCTGTCGACGACGATCTCGGACCCGGTCATCAGGAAGACGTCCTTGTTGCCCGCGAGATCGCTGAGGGCATAGCGGAAATTGCCGTCGTCGCCGGAGGAATCCTTCAGGCCGATGATCGTGCCTTCCTGCGCCAGCGTCACGACGGTCTGGCGGGAGAGCTTGGTGTGGACGCAGACCGGGATGTCATAGGCGATCAGCGGGATATCGACGGCGTCGCGGATCATGCGGAAGTGATCCAGCGTCTCGGCCTGGCTGGTGATGGTGTAGAAGGGCGCGGTGACGACCACGGCATCGGCCCCCACCTCCCTGGCGGTGCGGGCATGGCGGATGACGCGGTCGGTCGCCGGATCGATGGCGCCGGCGATCACGGGCACGCGGCCGTTGGCGACCTTCACCGTGTGCTCGAGGATCCTGCGGCGCTCGGCCTCGTCGTAGAACACCACCTCGCTGGTCGAGCCGAGCGGGAAAAGGCCGTGGCAGCCATTGTCGATCAGATGTTCGAGGACGCGCGTATAGGAGGCGTAATCGACAGAGAAATCGTCGTTGAGGGGGGTGACGACGGGAGGAACGACACCGAAGAACTTGGACATTTGCTTCTCTTTCCGGGGTTTCAATTGAGGTCTGCGCGGGGGTCGAAGGCGTCCCTCAGACCGTCGCCGATGAAGTTGATGGCCAGCACGGCAAGCACCAGCGCGCCGCCGGGAAACAGCCATTGCCAGGGATACTGTTCGAGCACGGCGGTGGAGCGCGCGGCATTCAGCATGTTGCCCCAGCTCGCCGCCGGCGGCGGCACGCCGAGGCCGAGGAACGAGAGGCCCGCCTCCAGCAGGATGGCGTTGGCGACCTGCAGCGTGGCGTAGACGACGAGGATGTCGATCGAATTGGGCAGGCCGTGGCGGAAGAGGAGGTGCCCGATGCCCGCGCCCATGCCGCGCGAGGCCATGACGAATTCCCGCTCCCGCAGTTCCAGCAGGCGCGCGCGGATCATGCGCGACAGGACCGGCCAGGACAAAAGCGCGATGACGACGACGGTCGACCAGATGCCGGAGCCGACGATGGAGGCGAGGACCAGAAGGAAGATCACCGGCGGCAGCGTCATGGCGAGGTCGACCGAGCGCATGGCGAGCGCATCGGCGAAGCGCCCGCCGAAGGCCGAGACCGCACCGACGAGAAAGCCGATGGCCGTCGACAGGACGACGGAGGAGACGGCGACCAGCAGCGAGATCCGCCCGCCTTCCAGCGTTCTTGCAAGCACGTCGCGCCCGACGCCGTCGGTGCCGAACCAGTGCGCCGCCGATGGGGCGGCATTCATCGCCAGGAGGTCGATGTCGTTGGGCCTGTAGGGCATCCAGAGGGGATAGGTCAGGACCGCGGCGAGCAGCGGAAGCAGCAGCGCCACGCCGACGAGGGCCGCCCGGTTGAGGAGGAAGCGGCCGGTTGCCCGCGCCAGCGGACCGGAGGAGGAAGGGGAGGCGGGCATTGTCATCTCAGGCTACCTTGAGGCGCGGATCGATGACCGCATAGGCGAGGTCGGTCAGGATGTTGACGACGATGACGCAAGCGCCGATGACGAGCGTGGCCCCCATGATGACCGGATAGTCGCGCGTCTCCACCGCGCTGATCAGAAGCAGGCCCATGCCCGGCCAGTTGAAGACGCTTTCGACGAAGATGGCGCCGCCGACGGCAAGGCCTATGGTCGAGCCGATCAGCGTGACGACGGGCAGGAGCGCGTTGCGCAGGGCATGCTTGGTGACGACCCAGAACTCCCGGACGCCCTTGGCGCGCGCCGTGCGGACATAGTCCTGGTTCAGCACTTCGAGCATCGAGGCGCGCATGTAGCGCATGATCAGCGCCGCATGGCCGATGGACAGCACGGTCGCCGGCAGGATGAGGTGGTGCAGGAGATCGCCCACCGAAAAATCGGTCGCCGGGGTGAGCATGCCGCCCGACGGCGTCCATTTCAGCCGGACGGAAAAGACGTAGAGGCCGAGCAGGGCGGTGAGGAAGGCCGGGCTGGAAATGCCGAGCAGCGCCAGCACCGAAAGCGAGTAATCGGGCACGGTGTTGCGGCGCACCGCGCTGAGGATGCCGCTGGCAATGCCGATGACGACGGCGATGGAGAGGCCGGCGCCCATCAAGAGGAGGGTGGGGCCGATGCGCGAGAGGATGAGGCCGGATACCGTCTCGTTGAAGCGCTGCAGCGAATGGCCGAGATTGCCCTGCGCGGCCTGCGACAGCCAGGCGAGATACTGCACGGGCAGCGGCTGGTCGAGGCCGAGCCGCGCGCGCAGCGCGTCCATCGCCTCCTTCGTCATGGCGACGTTGGGATCGATATAGGCATCGATCGGATCACCCGGCGTCAGCTGCAGCAGCGTGAAGATCAGCACCGTCAGCGCAAGCAGCATGGCGAGCCCGACGAGCAGGCGATGGAGACAGTAGCGTAACATGCGGGTTCAACACCTGATCGCGTGGCTGGCCGAGGGTGGCTTGTGGAAGGGCGCGGGGCAAGCCGTGCCTCAGACTGTCGACAAAGTCCGCAAACCTCTCCTCCGTCATGGTCGGGCTTGACCCGACCATCCGTAACCCCTGGAGGCAATCGGATCCTCGGGCCGAGCCCGAGGATGACGGAGTGATTGGAGCGATGTTTGTCATCAAACCGAGGGTGCGGGGCAGCCCGCGCCCTCTTGTCTGCGCCTATTCGGCGATCGACCACTTTTCCGCATGGGCCTGGTACGGGCCGCCGGCCGGCGCCGGGGTCCATACGAAGTCCTTGAGCTTCGAGGACACGACGCCATAGCGGTTGGCGACCCACATCGTCGCCCAGGGCAGCTCGGCATTGGTCGCCTTGCAGACGTCCTGGTAGCGGGCGTCGCGCTTAGCGTCATCCGTCTCGGCCAGGGCGGCGTCCAGCGCCTCCGTCACCGCCGCCATGCGGATGCGCATGATGTTGGCGCCGGCCGGCGGGATCTGCTTCTCGTTGAGGCCGATATTGATGTTCGAGGCATCCGGGCCGTTCTGCAGGCCGGCATAGATCAGCGGGTAGTCGCCGGAATTGCCCGACTGCTGGTAGACGATCGAGTTGTAGGTCGGCGTGTCGACGGCGCGCGGCACGATGTTGATGCCGACCTGCGCGAGCATGGCCTGCATGGCGGCGAGCACGTTGGTCGCCAGCGGCGAGGTGTAATAGGTCAGGATCGTGACCGGCTTGTCGCCGTTGATCTTGTCCCAGCCCGCCTCGGCGAGAAGCTGCTTGGCCTTTTCCGGGTCGTAGCCATAGCTCTCGATGCCCTGCGGCACGAGCTGGTCGGCGACATAGACGCAGTTGGCAGGCTTGGCCGCCCCGCCATAAAGGCTCTGGATGATGGCGTCGCGGTTGATCGCGTACATGAAGGCCTGCCGGATGCGCAGGTCCTGCCAGAGCGGCACCTCCTGGTTGAAGCCGACATAGTTGACGACGTAGGAATCGCCCTCGATCACCCGGAAGGCGCTGTCGCCGCTGAAGGTCGACACATCGTTGGAATCGACATAGGTGAACTGGATCTCGCCCGACCGGAGGGCCGCGATGGCGGCGGCGGGGTCGGCGAAGTAGCGGTTGATCAGCTTGTCGGCCGCCGGCTTGCCGCCGTGGTAGTCCTGATTGGCGGCGAGTTCGACATACTGGTCGGCGACATATTTGGTGAACTTGAACGGGCCGGTGCCGATCGGCGTTGTGGACCACCAGGCATGTTTTGCGATCTGCTCGGGAGGGATCGAGGCAAGGGCGTGTTCCGGCAGCATCATCACCTTGGTCAGGGTGTCGAGCATGCTCGGCGACGGCGCCGACAGGGTGATCACGACCGTGCGGTCGTCCGGCGCCTCGACGGACTGGACGACGCCGAGGCGCGCGGCGAAGACCGAGCCGGCCTTGTCGTTGCGGGCGAGATCGAGCGTGAAGCGGACGTCCTTCGCGGTGAACGGCTGGCCGTCATGCCATTTGGCCTCGGCAAGCTTGAAGGTGTAGGTCTTCTGGTCGGCGCTGACCTCGTAGCTGTCGGCCAGCGCGCCGATGACCTTCGTCAGCTTGTCGTCGTAGATGACCAGCGGCTCGAAATAGGTGACGAGCCAGGTGAAGCCGCTCGTCGCCGCCAGCGGATTGAAATTGCCCTGGAAGCCGCCCGGGCCGACGTCGAAGCCGCCGGAGATCGTGCCGCCTTCGGCGCGTGCCTGGCCCGGCGCCAAGGGCAAGGCGCCGAGCAGCGCCGCCGAAACGGCAAGCGCAGACAATGTGGTCTTCAGATTCATGTCATCCTCCCTGATGAAACGGTGGTCTTGTTGTCGGCGATCACGCGGGTGATGCCGGCATAGTGCTTGTCGAGCCGGTCCCGGGCGCCGGCATGGTCGCGCGCCTCCACGGCGTCGACGATGGCGGCGTGGTCGCGCCAGGTCTGCATGGGGTCCGTATTGTTGAGATTGACGAAGTCGGATGCCTTGTAGAAGGCCAGCCAGAACACCTCGATCAGCCGCAGCAGGACCTCGTTCTGCTGGCAACGGAAGAGCAATTGGTGGAAATGCCGGTCCTCCTCGGGAAAGCTCTCGCCGCGCTCCGCCCGGACCCGCATCCGCTCGACGGTCTCGCGCAGCTCGCGGATATCGTCGGCGCCGATGACCTCCAGCGTCCGCCCGATCAGGCCGACCTCGAGCGTGCGGCGGATGGTGATGACCTCCTCGATCTGCTTCAGCGCGCCGCCGAGGCCATAGGCGAGGTTTTCCAGCAGCGGCTCGAAGGAGAACGCCTTGACGAAGACGCCGATGCCGCGGCGCGATTCCAGCACGCCGACGGATTCCAGGGCCTTGATGCCCTCGCGCACCGAATTGCGGCTCACCCCGAGCTGGGTGGCAAGCTCGCCTTCGGGCGGCAGGGGCGCGCCCGCATCGAGGTGGTTGTCCTCGATATAGCTGCGCAGGCTTTCCTGCACCGAGACATGCAGGAGGGGCGCGCGCTTCAGGGGCTTGATCGACTTCACGTTCATCTTCGTCTCCGGTTGCCTTTTTGACTCCGAAAAGACAGTGGCCCTACATTTATCCACTTGTAGGATATCTGTCAATTGGATATTGAAATTGCCAATAAGCGGTTCACTTCACGGATACTTCAAATCGGTCTCCCGGCGAAGCGCAAACCGCACCGGCCACGCCGCATGGCCCCGCCGACGCGCCTTCAACGACACGGCCCAGCGGGGGCCGCACGGGACAGGGAAGACCCTCGATGCACGACCTCAAGTCCATTCTCGCGCGGTTGAAGGGGAGGCTGATCGTCTCCTGCCAGCCGGTTCCCGCCGGCCCGTTCGACACCGTGGCATCGGTGGTGGCCTATGCGCGGGCCGCCGAAAGCGCCGGCGCGGCCGGATTGCGCATCGAGGGCTGTGCCAATGTCGCTGGCGTCGCCGGGGCGAGCCGGCTGCCGGTCATCGGTCTCGTCAAGCGCGATCTCGACGGCAGCCCCGTGCGCATCACGCCGCTCCTGTCGGATGTCGCGGCGCTTGCCGAGGCGGGTGCCGCCATCATCGCGGTCGATGCGACGGACCGTCCTCGCCCGGTCTCCGTGCCGGCGCTGATCGCCGAGATCAAGCGGCACGGCCGTCTCGCCATGGCCGATATCGCCACGGAGGACGAGGCGCGCGCGGCCCTTGCGGCCGGTGCCGATATCGTCGGCACCACCATGTCGGGCTATGCCGGCCCCGGCCCCGTGCCGAAGGAACCCGACCTCGGCCTCGTGGCCCGCTGCGCCCGGCTCGGCGCGCCGGTCTTCGCCGAAGGGCGCTACAACACCCCGGAAGCGGCGGGCGCGGCCATCCGCGCCGGTGCCGATGCCGTGGTGGTCGGATCGGCGATCACGCGGCCGGAACATGTGACGGCATGGTTCCGGCAGGCGGTCGAGACGGCAGCGCGCCCGCCCGCGCCCGTGCTTGCCTTCGACATCGGCGGCACCAAGACGCTTGCCGCCCTCGTCGAAGGCAGGACGATCCTCGACCGCCGCGTGATACCGACGCCTGCCGTCGTCGGAGGAGACGCCTGGAGCGACGCCATGGCCGGGCTCGTGGCAGGCTGGGGCGGCCGATACGCCCGTGCCGCCGCCGCCGTCACCGGCCTTGTCGCCGGCGGCGCCTGGTCGGCGCTCAACCGGGAGACGCTGGATATCCCGCGGGAGTTTCCGCTTGCCGGCAAACTTGCCGCAATCCTCGGCATGCCCGTCGAGATCCTCAACGACGCCCAGGCCGCGGCCTGGGGCGAATATCGCTTCGGCGCGGGGCAGGGGCGCGACATGGCTTTCCTGACCGTGTCGAGCGGCATCGGCGGCGGGCTCGTCCTTGACGGCCGGCTGCGCCGCGGCGCGCGCGGGCTCGCCGGCAGCCTGGGCCAGCTTCCGGTTGTCCTTCCGGGCGAAAGCGTTCGCCTGGAAACCCTGGCATCGGGCTTCGGCATGGCCCGGGCGGCGCGCGCGGCCGGCCGCAACGGCGATGCGCGAACGGTTCTGGCGGCCGCCGGCGCGGCCGAGGCCTGGGCTGAGGACATTCTCCATACCGCGACGAAGCGGCTCGCCGCTGCCATTGCGGGCCTCCAGGCCATCGTCGATCCCGAGCGGATCGTCATCGGCGGCGGCGTCGGGCTTGCCGATGGTTTCCTCGACGGGCTGCGCGAAGCCCTGCGCGCCCATCCCGAGGTCTTGGTGCCCGAACTCGCCCTGGCGGAACTGGGTGCGGATGCCGGCATCATCGGCGCCGCCGATATCGCGGCGTCGGCGCCGTGAGCGGCAACGGTCTTTGAAGGAGAGGAGAAATGCATGTCTGTTTCCATGCCGACACGATCGCTCCGGGCGGGCTTGGCCGTTCTGGCCCTGTCGACGGGGGCGGCCATGGCCGCTGAAACCTGGCCGGACCTGCCCGCCCCGGTGAAGAACGGCATTGCCGCCCGCGTCGGCGACATGGCCTTTGTCGGCCTCGGCTCGGCCGGAACCGACCTCTACGCCCTCGACCTGTCCGCCCCGGCCGCGGGCTGGCAGAAACGCGCATCCTTTATCGGCCCCGCGACGAACGGCGCGGCCGTCGCCGTTTCCGCGACGACGATCTACCTGTTCAGCGGCAATGGGAAGGCGGCCGAGGACGACCGGTCCCCGATCATCTTCGACACGGTCTATGCCTATGACACGCAATCGGACCGCTGGTCGAAGCGCGGCACGAAGACGCCGGCCGGGCTTTCCGGCGCAAAGGCCGTTTCGCTCGGCGACGGCCGCATCGCCCTTGTCGGCGGCTACAACAAGGCGCTCTTCGACACCTACCTCGCCGAGACCGGCGCCATCGACAAGGAGGCGGATCCGGAAGGCTTCCGGGCACTCGTCGCGTCCTATATGGGCATGGAGCCGAAGGCGTACCGGTGGAACGACAAGCTGCTGGTCTACGACCCTGCCGCCAACCGCTGGGGTTCGCTCGGCGACAATCCGTACCTGCCGAACTGCGACCCCGCTTTGGTGGCGGAGGGCGACGGCCGGTTCCTGGTGATGAGCGGGGAAATCAAGCCCGGCCTGCGCACGCCGGAGGTGAAGCGCGTCGAGATCAAGGGAGCGTCCGCCGTCTGGACGAAGCTTGCCGATCTCCCGCCGGCCCTGCCCGGGCAGCGGCAGGAAGGGGTGGCCGGTGCCTATGCGGGCATCGTCGGCGGCGATGTCCTTCTTGCCGGCGGCGCGAATTTCCCGGGCGCCAGGGCGAATGCGCAGGCCGGCCGCTGGTTCGCGCATGACGGCCTGAAGAAGGGCTGGCGCGACGAGGTCTATGTGCTTGGCGGGACGAGCTGGAAGCTTGCCGGACGGCTGCCGCGCGGTCTTGCCTATGGCGCCTCCTTCGCCGTGCCCGGCGGCCTCCTGATCGCCGGCGGCGAGGACGGCGATGGCATGCCGCGGGCGGACGTCTTCCTGCTCAGGTGGGACGGGCGGAACACGTCGATCGAAAACTGACGGCTCTTCGGAGAAGCGGACGGATCGCAGAACGGTCTTGCCCTCGACCGCGGGCTGTTGCAGTGCCGCCGCCGCCGAATGCCCCCTCGCGATGCGGCGTGCATGGCGGATTTTTCCCGATGGTGTGTTCTGGTAAGGTGTGCATCCCTACGGAGAGGTTTCGTGAAGATGCTCGAAACGCGCTATGCCAGAAGCGGGAACCTCCACATCGCCTATCAGGTCGTCGGCCAGGGCGCACTCGATCTCGTCCTCGTGCCGGGCTTCATCTCCAACCTCGAACTGAACTGGGAAGATCCCGGCTACAGCCGCCTGCTGAAGCGGCTCTCGGCATTTTCACGCGTGATCCAGTTCGACAAGCGCGGCACCGGCCTCTCCGACCCGGTCGATGCCGCCGCGCTGCCCGATATCGAGGCGCGGATGGATGACGTGCGCGCCGTGATGGACGCCGCCGGGAGCGGCCGGGCCGCGATCCTCGGCGTCTCGGAGGGGGTGCCGATGGCGATCCTCTTCGCCGCCGCCTGCCCGGAGCGCACGCGCGCCCTTATCCTCTATGGCGGCTATGCGCATTTCAAGAGCTGGGTGATGGACGAGACGGCGCTCGAGCAATTCATGGGGATGCTGGATGCAGGCTGGGGCAGTGGCGCCACGCTGAAGAGTTTTGCGCCGCGACTGGTGAACGACAAGCGTTTCGCCCCGTGGTGGGCACGCTTCGAGCGCCTGTCGGCAAGCCCTGCCGCCGCGATCTCGCTGGCGCGCATGAATGCCGCGATCGACGTGCGTGGCGCCTTGCCGGCCGTGAACGTTCCGACGCTGCTTATCCATCGCTGCAACGACGCCCATGTCAGCCCCGATGGCAGCCGTTACCTCAAGGCGCGGATCGCCGGTGCCCGGCTGGTCGAGATACCCGGCAGCGACCATCCGGTCTGGACCGGCGACGTTGACCGCATCGCGGACGAGGTCGAGGAGTTCCTGACCGGCGCGCGGCCGGTAACGGAGGCCGACCGCGTGCTTGCCGCCCTTCTGGTGGCGCGTATCGACGGCGCGGAGCGGCTTGCCTCCCGTCTTGGGGATCGGGCATGGTCGAAGTGTACCGAGGATTTTCAGGCCGCGGCCTTCACCGCGGCGGAGCGGCTGGGGGCACGGTGTCTGCGCTGGGACGGCGACCGGCTCGTCGCGCGCTTCGACGGCCCGGCCCGCGCTGCCCGCACGGCGCTCGCGCTGAGGGATGCCGGTGCGGTGCTCGGGCTTGCCCTGGCGCAGGGCGTGCATGTCGGCGAAATCGAGATCGGCGGCGAGACGATGACGGGGCTTGCAGTGCAGGTCACCGAGCGTATCGCGGGCCTGGCCGGATCCGGCGAGATCATGGCCTCCTCGCTTGTGGGGGAGCTGAGCGCCGGCTCGGGCCTGCATTTCGCCGCGCGCGGCGTGATGGAGGTCGAAGGCCGGAGCCATCCGCTGGAGATCGTCCTGGTGGTCGCCGAGCAGCACCTGGAACCCGCAGTGCCGAAGAAAGGCCCCGCACCGTCGCTCGCCGTGCTGACCGCGCGCGAGCGCGAAATCCTCGCCCGCGTCGCCGATGGCATGAGCAACCCCGCGATCGCCGCCATGCTGGTGCTGAGCGAGCACACCGTGAAGCGCCACGTCGCCAACATCCTCACCAAGCTCGACCTTAGCTCGCGCGCCGCGGCGGCGGCATTTTCCGCCGGCCAGAAAGACCGCTGACCGCTGGCCCGGCAGAGCCATGCGCGGCATGGCGCTTTCGGGCGAAGCGGCGCGAACGGCAAGATCCTAGGGTGGCGGCATGCATTCCCCGTGGCGGCGGTCGCCGGAGGGAAGAGCCGAGGGAGACAGGAAAATGACACCGATCAGGACATGCTTGATCTTTGCCGCCGCGTTGACGGCGGGTATCGCGCTTGCCGCGCCGCTGCACGCCGACGACGGCTCGGCGGCCGCCTACAAGGATATCGAGGCGACGCTCGGCCAGGTGCCCGCCATGTTCAAGGCTTTCCCGGCGGTCGGCATTGCCGGCGCCTGGACCGAGTTCAAGTCGCTGCAGCTCAATCCCGATACGGCGCTGGACGGCAAGACGAAGGAGCTGCTCGGGCTGGCCGTGTCGTCGCAGATCCCCTGCCAGTATTGCGTCTACTTCCACACGGCGGCGGCAAAGCTGAACGGCGCGACGGATGAGGAGATCCGCGAGGCGGTGGCGATGGCCTCGATCGTGCGGCACTGGTCGACGGTGCTGAACGGCCTGCAGGTCGATCCGGCGACATTCCGGCAGGAGACGGACGATATCCTCGCCCGCGCCGCCCGGATGGCGAAGACGGCGCCCTAGGCGGCGCTGCAATTCCCATCGCCGCGACAGGCGGCCAAAGGAGGACGACATGCTTCGAACCAAGGCCGTGGATGGCGCGGCGATCAAGCAAGCCATCGAAGGACGCGACGGCAAGATGCTGGCGAGCTTCTATGCCGACGACGCGGTCGTGCGCGTCATCGACCGGAACAACCCGCCGAGCAAGCCGCGCGAGGTGCGCGGCAGGCAGGCGATCGCCACCTTCTGGGACGACATCTGCAGCCGGGCAATGACCCACCAGGTCGATACGACGATCGCCGAGGGCAGCCGACTCGCCTTCACGCAGGCCTGTGCCTATCCGGACGGCACGCGCGTTTTCTGCGCGGCGATCCTCGACCTTTCCGACGGGCTCATCGTCCGCCAGACGGTCGTGCAGGCTTGGGACGAGTAGGCCTGTTGCAAAGGGAGCCCAGGCGACAATGCCTTCGGCGTCCGGAACTGCGCCCTGCAAAGCTGCCTTGCTGCGGCTTGTCGTCGGGCGGGTTTCGCGATGAAGGCCGCCGTCAACCGGGCGCGCGACCAGAATGGCTTCCTCCTCGGCGGCGCGCCAAAGTTCCCCGAAAAAATTCGCATGTATCGCGGCGTGCCACGTCGGAAAGGGCGGCTGACAGGCGGTGCGAAGCGGCTATAGTCGCCGGTGGTTCGCGAGGCCGGGGACGGCGCGGCGACAGGACATGGAGACGAGAGATGAAGCCCACGCCCATCACGGCGGCGCCTGGCGACGCCGCGGCCCGCAAGGCGGTCAAGCCGGTGATCTGCTACCCGGTCGAGACCCTGCCGCGCCCCGACCTTGCCGCCTATCGCGCGCTCCGCGACGATCTGGCGCTCGTCGAGACGGTCGTCGTGCCGCCGCGCGAGGCGGCGACCTGGTCGGTGCCGGCGGGGCATTTCTGCCGCATCGTCTGCAGCGAGGGGCCGCAGGTGGGAGACCTCAACCTCTTCAATGCCAATGACCTGAAGGAGCGGCTCTATACGGGCAAAACGCGGGCGCTCGCCGGCACCCATGTCGGCCTCGGCGACCAGCTCTTCTCCAATTTCCCCTATCTGCGCCCCATCGCGACCATCACGCACGATACGCTCGACTGGTACGGCTTCGACGCGTTCGGCGGCGCGGTGCATGACGTGATCGGCACGCGGTGCGATCCCTATACGCACAACCTGCTCAGCCATGGCGGGCAGTATCACCATTGCTGCCACTCGAACCTCACCCGCGCTTTCGCCGCGAAGACGGGCATGGCGCCGCGCGAGGCCGAGACCTATGTGCACGACGTGCTGAACGTCTTCATGTGCACCGGCTTCACGCGCGATACGGGCCAGTATTTCATGAAGGCGAGCCCGGTGCGGCCGGACGATTATCTGGAGTTCTTCGCCGAGATCGACCTTCTCGGCTGCATGTCGGCCTGCCCGGGCGGGGATTGCTCGGCGCAGCATTCCTCCGACACGGCGGCGTGTTATCCGATGGTCGTGGAGATCTACAAGCCGAAGGCTTTGCCGGAAGGCTGGGCGCCGCCGCCGGTCAACGGCTACGACGGCACCCACGGGCTCTAGCCGAAGCGGCATGGCTTCGGCGCCGGACAATGCGGCGGTAGCAAGACGCTCAGCGCGGGCGGCGGATGGCGCGGATCTTTCCGCTGTTGCCGCCGCCGCAGAAGAAGCGGTCGGCACCGTCGGATTCGAGGCCCGATACGCCGGTGCCCGCCGGCATGACGATGGTGTCGAGCACGGCGCCGGTCTCCGGGTCGAGATGGCGCAGGTCGCTTTCCTCGCCCTCCCAGGTGCCGTGCCACAGTTCGCCGTCCACCCAGGTGACGCCCGTCACCATGCGGTTGCTCTGGATGGTGCGCAGGACGGCGCCGGTTTCCGGGTCGATCTCATGGATCTGCCGGCTGCGGTATTCGCCGACCCAGAGCGAGCCTTCCGCCCAGGTGAGGCCGGAATCGCCGCCATTGCCGGGCGCGGGGATGGTGGAGACGATCGCGCCGGAGGCGGGGTCGATCTTGTGGATGCGGTCTTCCGCGATCTGGAAGAGGTGGCGGCCGTCATAGGCGGTGCCGGCATGGGCCGAGAGGTCGATCGTGCGCAGCACGCGGCCGTCGTCCGGGTCCAGGGCATTGACCTTGTCGCCGGAGGCGAACCAGACGGCCTTGCCGTCGAAGGTGACGCCGTGGACCTGCTCCACGCCGGGGAAGGGGCCGTATTCGCGCAGGATGTCTGCCTTGGAAGTGGTCATCTCAATCTCCTTTGGATCGTTGATGGGACGATCCTAATCGCCCGGCAGCGGACCCGGGAGTAACAAGAGTGTCGAGAAAGCGCCGGGCGTCGGCGTCAGCCAGCGCCGGCCGCGGCCGCGGCCGATCGCCTGCACCCTGCCGTCCGCGCAGAGCTGTTCGAGGGCGCGCTGCACGGTGCGCGCGCTGGTGCCGAGCGCGATGGCGAGCGCCGAGCTCGACCAGGCCTCGCCATCGGCAAAGAGCGCCAGCACGTCGGCATGGGGTTCGTCACGCGGTGGCGCCAGCACGGCGACGGTCCGTCCGTCACGCGGCACCAGCAGGAAACCGTCCCGCGTGGCGGTGATCTCGGCGAGGGCTTCCAGTTCGGCCCGCAGCCGGCCCGTCTCCACGCGCAGCCGGGCGCGGTGGGACTCGTCTGCCTGCCGGGCGCGGAAGGCGCGCAGCAGCAGGCTTTCCCGGCTGGCGTCACCGGGAAAGGCCTCGGCGAGCGTGCGCAGAAGCGCGAACAGGATCGGCCGCGTGGCCAGCGAGACGGTGGTCTCGCCGCAGCGCACGACGTGGCGGCAGGCATCGACCACCAGCCTGTCGGTCGCCAGCAGCGTCTCGACCTCATGGGGAAGGAGAGGGCGCTCCCCGCTATCCGCGATCGCGCGCGCAGCCGGCCTTTGCAGGACCGTCGCGGCGTCCTCCACCTCCTGGATCAGGGCGGGGATGCCGGCCTGCCGGGCGGCGGCTGCGGCGCGCGTGAAGGCCTCGCGGGCCGTCGCCGTGTGCAGCCGGCGGATCGCGATGCCGGCGGCGGCGAGCGCGTGCGCGGCCCGAAGCGGCGGGGGCAGGGGGACGGGATCGATCGCGGCCAGGAGCGCGGCGGCATCGGCGAGCCTGCCGATCAGCAGCAGGCGACGGACGGCGAGCATCCGGGCATGGGCGGCGTTCAGCCGGTCGCCATGGGCGGCGAGCGTCGCCTCGGCGGCGGAAAGCGCCTTCACCGGCCAGGTGAGATCACGCGAGACGAGGGCGATTTCCGCCTCGGCGACGACGCAGCGCGCCCGCGCCACCGCCTCGCGCGGGCCGAAGGCGCGGGCGGCGCTCTTCAGCAGCGCCTTCGCGCGGTCGAGATCGCCGAGCTGCGCCATGGCGATGCCGCGCAGCGCCAGTGCCGGGGCGTCGTCGCGCAGCGCCACGCGGTTCAGCGCGCCGAGCGGATCGCCGGTGGCGAGCGCCCGGGCGGCGGCGGTGATCATCGAGTCCATTGAATTCCCGTCACATTTGTAACTCCCGCTTTTCCGCGACTGGCGCTTAATCTCGGTGCATCGATAGAGAAGAAAGGCGTTTCACGATGCGCAATCAAGTCGTTTCCCATGAGAATTGGCTGAAAGCCCGCCTGGAGCTGCTGGCCGCGGAAAAGGCCTTCACCCGCCAGCGCGAGGCGCTGACCCGCCGCCGCATGGCGATGCCCTGGGAACGGGTGGAGAAGGCCTACCGTTTCGAGGGGCCGGATGGCGGCCTGACGCTGGAGGATCTTTTCGCCGGGCGCTCCCAGCTCCTCGTCTATCACTTCATGCTCGGGCCCGACTGGCAGGAAGGCTGCAAGTCCTGTTCCTTCTGGGCCGACAACTTCAACGGCATCCCGGTCCATCTTGCCCGGCGCGACGTGACCTTCACGGCGGTCTCGCGCGCGCCGCTGGAAAAGATCGAATCCTACCGGCGGCGCATGGGCTGGAGCTTTCCGTGGGTGTCCTCGGGCGGCAGCGACTTCAACTTCGACTACCAGGCCTCCGCGACACCGGAGGAACTGGCGGCGGGGCGCGCCTACTACAATTTCGCGATTTGTTCGAACACGGTGTCGGAAATGGTCGGCGTCAGCGTCTTTTACAGGAGCGGGCCGGGCGAGGTGTACCACACCTATTCCTGCTACGCGCGCGGCGTCGAGATGGTGAACGGTGCCTATCACTTCCTCGACCTCGTGCCGAAGGGCCGCGACGAGGACGGCCTTCGCTATCCTATGGAATGGGTAAGGCGGCACGATCAGTATTGATTTGGGCGCGGCCCCGGCCAGCCGGCGGCCGCAGAGGAGATGACAATGATCCATACGCATTATCGCTGGGTGATCGTCGCCGCGGGCGGCCTCCTCGGCTGCATCGCCATCGGCGCGATGTTCTCGCTGCCGGTCTTCCTGTTGCCGATCGCCAGGGATACCGGCTGGTCGGTGACCGGCATTTCCACCGCCATGACCGTCGGCTTTCTCGCCATGGTCTTTGCCAGCATGGTCTGGGGCGGCCTTTCGGACCGCTGGGGGCCGCGGCCGGTCGTGCTGTCGGGCTCGGTGCTCCTGGCGGCGAGCCTGCTTGCGGCGAGCCTCGCGCCGTCGCTCCTTGCCTTCCAGTTCGTCTTCGGCCTGGTGGCGGGGGTGGCGGTCGCCGCGGTCTTCGCGCCGATGATGGCCTGTGTGACGGGATGGTTCGATACGCATAGGAGCCTTGCCGTCTCGCTCGTCTCGGCCGGCATGGGCATGGCGCCGATGACCATGTCGCCCTTCGCCGCCTGGCTCGTCACCTTCAACGACTGGCGCAGCGCGATGCAGATCATCGCGCTCCTCGTCGCCGTCGTGATGATCCCGGCATCCCTGCTGGTGCGGCGCGCGCCGGCGCTGGAGGTGGGCGGCGAGGGCCTTGCCGCGTCCGACGAGCCACAGGCCGGCATGACGACGCGCGATATCCTGAAGACGCCGCAGTTCATCATCCTGTGCCTGACGAACTTCTTCTGCTGCGCCACCCATTCCGGGCCGATCTTCCACACGGTGAGCTATGCCATCACCTGCGGCATTCCGATGATCGCCGCCGTCTCGATCTACAGCATCGAGGGGCTCGCGGGCATGGGCGGCCGGGTCGTCTTCGGTCTTCTCGGCGACCGGTTCGGCGCCAAGCACATCCTCGTGCTCGGCCTTTTCGCGCAGGCCTTCGGCGCGCTCGCCTATGTCTTCACCGGTGGGCTTGCCTCCTTCTACGTCGTGGCGGGCCTGTTCGGCTTCATCTATGCCGGCGTCATGCCGCTCTATGCGGTGATCGCGCGGGAAAACTTCCCGCTGCGCATGATGGGCACCGTCATCGGCGGCACGGCCATGGCCAGCAGCCTCGGCATGGCGCTGGGGCCGGTCGCCGGCGGGCTGATCTACGACACCTTCGCCAGCTATACCTGGCTCTATGTCGGCTCGTGGGGCATCGGCCTCGGCGCCTTCCTGATCGCCATGACGTTCAAGCCGGTGCCGA
This sequence comes from Shinella sp. WSD5-1, assembly GCF_963942435.1. Taxonomy (GTDB): domain Bacteria; phylum Pseudomonadota; class Alphaproteobacteria; order Rhizobiales; family Rhizobiaceae; genus Shinella; species Shinella yambaruensis. The sequence goes on along the minus strand of NZ_OZ012596.1, from coordinate 3,617,730 downwards.
AGGCGCGCGAGGCGCTGGCGGCGGCCTGAACGGTCGGGGTGCATCGTACGCTCGGTCCTCAGGGGTCAACCCCGGGAAATGGACGAAAACCAGTGCCCATCCCTTCTCCTCGCCGGGGAGAAGGGATGGGCGGCGATGCAGAGGTGGTGCGGACAGCTTTGCCCTATGCCGCTCCGGAAGGGTCGCCGATCGGCATCAGGGCGGGGTTCGTCGCCTGCTTCCGCTCGATCCTTTCTTCCTCGGTCTTAGCGGCATCGTCCGGCGGGTCGTCGCGGGTCTTGCCGGCATCGCGCAGTTTCTCCCGGGACGGGTCGGCATTGTTTTCCCCATGGGCGTCCCGGTCGCGATCCGGATCGTCCTTGGCGGGAAGGTAGCCACGCGGGCGCGTCGCCTCGGGGCCTTCCCAGCGGGGGGATTGCTCGGTGGTGCCGGGGGCACCGCTCTGTGGCTTTCCAATGGTCACGGTCGGCTCCTTTATTACTCCGGGGGCTTGTTCCGGCGCGTCTCAGAAATTCAGGAACTGCGCCGGGTTCTCGCGGGCGCGCATGAGCAGGTCCAGCTCCCGTTTCGAGGGACCGAACTTGTCGTAGAGGCGCTTGGCCTCCTGCGCCGGCAGGTCATAGGCCGCGCGAAAGGTTTCTATCGTGTAGCGCTCCCCCGACAGCCTGCGGTGGTCGGGAAACAGCTTGGATTGGTCCGGCATGGGCGATCACGCTCAATCGTCTTCGACCCTGCTCCAACCGGCAAGGGGAGCGATTGTTCCGGTGGAAAGAGGAAAAAATCGGGTGCATCCGGGAGCGTCGCGGAAGGGGCTTTCGCGATAGCGTAAGCCCCGCCTGCGGGGGAGTGGAGATGCGTGTTGCGGAAAGCTGCCGCGCCGACGCGAAACAGCGACGAGGCCGGAACATTCGCGTTCCGGCCTCGTCGTCCGGGAGAAATCCAAGCGGGAGATCCGACCACGGATGTCCGACGAAGATTGTATAATTAAATATCCGAAAAACTGTATCGCCTGATAGCTTTGTCGGTACGCCCTGACCCCTTCTGCGGCGTGAGATGCGCCCCTGGAAGCGTGCGAAACGGCAGTTAATGTCCAACGTACATGGCTTCATACCCAAAGTACATGGCCGATTTCCCGGGATTGTCGACATTCCATATCGGGAACTGTTGATGATGTGTTTTTTGCATTGTACACAATAATTGCGATCCGGAAGATCGCGATGGGGCGGTGCCGCTGGAGGGCGGCGCCGGCCGCATCCAACGATACCCAATGGGAGGGGAAGCATGAAGCAGGCACTTCTTTCGATCTGCGCGGCCGCGCTCGGACTGACCATGGCCGGCCAGGCCTCGGCCGCCGGCACGCTCGAAACCGTCAAGGCGCGCGGCAAGCTGGTCTGCGGCGTCTCGCTGGCGACGCCGGGTTTCGCGGCACCCGATGACAAGGGCCGCATGCAGGGTTTCGACGCCGATATCTGCCGCTCGATCGCCGCCGCGGTCTTCGGCGACGGCGACAAGGTCGAGTTCGTCCCGACCAACATCAACACGCGCTTCCAGGCGCTGCAGTCCGGCGAGATCGACGTCCTGTCGCGCCAGACGACCCACACCTTCTCGCGCGATGCCTCGCTCGGTCTCGATTTCGGCCCGACGGTCTTCTATGACGGCCAGGGCCTGATGGTGGCGAAGTCGCTCGGCGTTGCCAGCGCCAAGGAGCTGACGGAAGCGGCGATCTGCACCCTGCCGGGCACCACGACGGCGCAGAACATTTCCGACTTCTTCCGCGCGATCAACGGCAAGTTCGAGCTCGTCGTCTTCGAAAGCCCGGACGAGAACCGTGCGGCCTTCTATTCCGGCCGCTGCGAGGCGATCACCTCCGACCGGTCCGACCTTGCCTCGATCCGCGCCGTCGCCAACAACCCGGACGACTATGTGGTCCTGCCGGAAACCATCTCCAAGGAGCCGCTGGCGCCGGCCTTCCGCCAGAACGATTCCAACTGGGGCGACATCGTCTCCTGGTCGGTCTGGCTGCTGATGGCCGCCGAGGAGAAGGGCATCACCCAGGCGAATGTCGACGAGATGCTGAAGAGCGAGGACCCGGACGTGCAGCGCATGCTCGGCGCCACGGAAGAGCTCGGCAAGATGCTCGGCCTCGACAACAACTGGGGCCACAGCATCATCAAGAGCGTGGGCAACTATGGCGAAGTGTTCGAGCGCAATCTCGGCGAGGGCACCAGGCTCGGCCTGACGCGCGGCCCCAACGCGCTGTGGAACGCCGGCGGCCTGATCTATTCGCCGCCGATCCGCTGATCGCTTTCAAGCGCTCACCCGGGCGCGCGCATGGCGGTGCGTGCGCCCGTCCCCTTTTTGTTCTTAGCGGTGGGGATTCATGGCTTTCCTGCACGACACGCGCTTTCGCGCCTTCTTCTACCAGGTCGTCGCGATCGGCGCCGTGATCCTCGTCGGCTGGACGATGTTCTCGACGGCGAGCGGCAACCTCGCCAAGCAGAACATCGCGACCGGCTTCGACTTCCTGACTCGGCCCGCCGGCTTCGTCATCACCGAGGCCGCCATCGCCTTCGAGGCGACCGACACGGTCGGCCGGGCCATCCTCGTCGGCATCGCCAACACGGTGAAGGTGTCGCTGCTCGCCGCCATCTTCGGCACGCTCCTCGGGCTTGCGGTGGGCATCGCGCGCATGTCGCGCAATCCGCTGCTGGCGCGTCTTGCGCTCGTCTATGTCGAGCTTCTGCGCAATGTGCCGCTGCTCCTCTATCTCTTCCTCTGGTATTCGCTGATCATCCTCATCCTGCCGCCGGTCAGGCAGGCGCTGAACCTCCTGCCGGGTGTCTATCTCTCCAACAGCGGCCTTGTCGTGCCGGCGGCCCTGGTCGAAAGCGGCGGCGGCGCGCTGCTCGCCTGCCTCCTCGGCGGCGCGGCGGCGGCGTTCGCCATCCGCCGGGTTTCCATGCGCAAGCGTGTCGCGACGGGCCGGTCGAACCACGGCGGGCTCATCGCCACGGCCGCCTTCGTGCTGCCGGCCCTGCTGCTCTGGCTTGCGGGCGGCGTCGGCATAAGCTGGGATTTCCCGACGGCCGGAAAATTCCGCCTGACGGGCGGGCTGCATGTGCGACCGGAATTCGTGGCGCTGCTCTTCGGCCTTGCGCTCAGCGTCTCGGCCAATGTCGCGGAGATCGTGCGCGCCGGCATCCAGGCGGTCAATAAGGGCCAATGGGAGGCCGCGGCCGCGCTCGGCCTTGCCCGCGGCAAGACCATGCGGCTCGTCGTGCTGCCGCAGGCGCTGCGCATCATCATCCCGCCGCTCACCAACACCTATCTCACCGTTTTCAAGAACAGCTCGCTCGCCATCGCCATCGGCTATCCGGACCTCGTCATGGTCTCCAACACGGTGATGAACCAGACTGGCCAGGCAATCGAGACGATCGCGATCTTCATGGGCGTCTACCTTGCCCTGTCGATCGCCATCTCGCTGCTGATGAACTGGTACAATGCGCATGTCGCGCTGAAGGAGCGCTGAGATGGCCGACGTCCAGACCCTTGCTTTGGCGCCGCCGCAGCCGGCACCGGCGGCCCCGCGCCTCGGCAGGCTTTCCGCCTATTTCGGCACGCCCGGCAACACGCTCGTCAGCGTGCTGTCCATCGCCGCCATCGTCTTCATCGCCAAGCTCGCCTTCGGCTGGCTGGTGGTCGATGCGGTGTTCTCCGGCAATGGCGAGACCTGCAAGGCGGCAAGCGGCGCCTGCTGGCCGTTCGTCGCGCAGAAGCTGCGCTACATGCTGTTCGGCTTCTATCCCTATGACGAACAGTGGCGGCCGATGCTGGCGCTGCTGCTGCTCTTCGCCGCCTTCCTCGTTTCCATGATGCCGCGCTTCTGGAGCCGGGGCCTGCTTCTCGCCTGGATCCTCGCCATCCTGCCGGTGCTCTACATCCTGATGGCCGGCGGCGTCTTCGGCCTGACGCCCGTCGCGACGACGAGCTGGGGCGGCCTGCCGCTCTCCTTCATGCTCTCCTTCGTCGGGCTGACGCTCGCCATGCCGCTCGGCATCGTGCTGGCGCTGGCGCGCGCTTCCAACCTGCCGGCGATCCGCGTTCTCGCCGTCGGCTTCATCGAGATCGTGCGCGGCGTGCCGCTGATCAGCATCCTCTTCATGGCGACGGTCATGCTGCCGCTGTTCATGCCAGACGGCGTCACCATCGACAAATTGCTGCGCGCGCAGGTGGCGATCATCCTCTTCGCCTCTGCCTATATCGCCGAGATCGTGCGCGGCGGCCTGCAGGACGTGCCCGCCGGGCAATACGAGGCGGGATCCTCGCTCGGGCTGCACTACTGGCAGGTCATGCGCAAGATCGTGCTGCCGCAGGCGCTCAAGAAGGTCATCCCGCCGATGGTCGGCCTCTTCATCGGCTTCTTCCAGGATACGACGCTCGTCACCATCGTCGGCCTCGTCGATTTCCTCGATACGGTGCGCTCGGCCATCCGCGATCCGCAATGGCAGGGCATCGCCGTGCTCGAAGGCTATCTCGTCGCCGCCGCCGTCTACTTCACCTTCAGTGCCCTGATGGGCGCCTATAGCCGCTTCCTCGAAAAGCATTTTCGGACGACCCATGCCTGATACGATCACCGTCATCCGCAACGCCCATACCGTCATCGCCTATGATGCGGCCCGCGGCGGCCATGCCTATCTCCACGATGCGGACGTCGCCTTCGATGCGGCCGGCTTCGTCCATGTCGGCGGGCGCTACGAGGGGCCGTTCACGGCGGAAATCTCCGGCCGCGACCGCATGGTCATGCCGGGCCTCGTCAACGTGCACTGCCATTCCGGCGAGGAGCCGGTCTCCAAGAGCCTGTTCGAGGATGCCGGCACGGCCGCCCTCTGGGGCCAGGCGATGTACGAATATTCGACGCTGATCGAAATAAGCGACGATGCGGTCGAGGCCGCGCTCACCGTCATGCTCGGCGATCTCCTGCGCAGCGGCGTCACCACCTTCGTCGACATTGCCGGCCCGCATGCCTGCTGGCTGCCGACGCTCGCAAGGAGCGGCGCGCGCGCCTATGTCGCCCCGGGTTTCCGCGAGGCGGCCTGGCATGTCGAGGACAGCCACCGGCTCGATTTCCGCTGGGACGCCGCGCGCGGCCGCGACGCCTTCGCCCGGGCGCTGGAGACGGTCGATGCCGCCCGCGCGCATCCCTCGGGCCGGCTCGGCGGCATCGTCGCCCCGGCGCAGGTCGAGACCTGCTCGCCGGACCTGTTGCAGGCGGCGGCGGAGGCGGCGCGCATCCGCGGCGTGCCGATCACCGTGCATGCCGCGCAGACCATGGCCGAGCACGAGGAGCTCGTGCGCCGCCACGGCCTCACCGCCGTCGCCTATCTCGAAAGCCTCGGCCTTCTCGGGCCGGACCTCATCCTCGGGCACTGCATCTTCATCGACAGCCACGCCTGGACGCGCCAGCGCACGGCGGCCGACCTCGACCGGCTCGCCGCCAGCGGGACGAGCGTCGCCCATTGCCCGGTCACCTTCTCGCGCAGCGGCATGGTGCTGCAATCGCTCGGCCGCTACCGGCAGGCGGGCGTCAACGTGGCGATCGGCACGGACAGCTATCCGTTCAACATGCTGGAGGAGATGCGCATGGCGATGATCTGCGCCCGCATCGCCGGCGGCTCGGTCTTCGACGTCGATACCGCCGCGGTCTTCGAGGCGGCCACGCTATCAGGTGCCAGGGCCCTCGGGCGCAGCGACATCGGCCGCATCGCCCGCGGCGCGAAGGCGGATTTTTCGCTGGTCGACCTCAGGCACCCCGGCATGCAGCCGCTCTACGATCCGCTGCGCAACCTCCTGCACTGCGCCGCCGAACGCGCCGTGGCCGCCGTCTATGTCGACGGCGCCTGCGTCATGCGGGAGGACCGCCCGACGCTGGTCGACTACGACGGCGCGCTGGCCGAGCTGCAGGCGGTGCAGGATTTCGCGGTGCGCCGCCTTCCGGCGAACGATCCGCGCGGCCGGCCCGCCACGACGCTCGCACCGCTGTCGCTGCCGGTTCTGTCCTGACGCGATCCGGGGAAATCTCTGTCTGGAGCGCAGGTCGGCTCCGGGCCGATATCCGTGGTGCTGCGGATCGCCAAGGCGCGGGCGAGGCCCTATGATGGTCCTCCCGATCCCTGACGCGGCTTCATCCCGGATGCGTGCACGCCCGACCTTTCTCCGTTCCTCGGCCGCCCTTGCCGGCGGCTGGCTGCTGCTCGTCGCCGCCTTCGGCCTCTATTCGGCCGAAAGCCACCGGCAGGCGCTGGAGCTGGACGTCTCCGAGAGCGGCCGCGCGCTGCAAAGGGCGGTCTCGCAGCGCGTCGCCCAGCACGATGCCCACCTGACGAGCCTCAGTGCCCTCGGGCTTGCGCAGGCGCAGCCGTCGGAGGATTTCGATCTCGTTGCAAAATCCATCCTGCGCTTCTATCCGCGCATCGTCGCGATCGACCTTATCCGCCTGATGCCGCGCGAGGGGGCGAGCGTCGTGAGTTCGGCGACATCCGCCGATGGCGCGACGGCGAGCCCCGAAGAGGTCTCGAAGGCCGTGGCGGCGCTGGCGGCCGGCAAGGCCGTCTACGGCGGGGATGCGCGGCCCGGCCACTACCGCCTGATGAAGCGCATGAACGACACGATGGCCGTCAGCCTCGATATCGACGGGGCAAGGCTCGTCGAGGACGAGGAACTGCCGCGCTGGGCCCTGCTCCGGCTGGCGACGGGGGAGGGCACGCTGCTGGAGATGGGGGCGGCGCAGCCCGCGGGTTCGGGCTTCCTCGCCCGCACCATCCGCTTCGAGGCGCCGATCGCCAGCGCCACGCAGCCGCTGCGCCTTTCGCTGCAACGCCATGTCACGCTGGCGGCGCTTCTTCCACCGCTGCCGCTTGCCCTCTTCGCAGCAATCTCGCTCGCCGGGCTTGTGCTCGTGCGCTCGCTGCTGCGCCACCGGCAGGAGGCGGCGCTGGCGCGGGAGGCGGCGGAGGCGGCTGCGCGGCGAGAGGCGCTGCGCCAGCACGAGACGAAGCTTGCCCATGCGCTGCGCATCAACAGCATAGGCGAAATGGCCTCGGGCATCGCCCATGAACTGACCCAGCCGCTGACGGCGCTGCTCAGCCAGAGCCAGGCGGGCCGGCGCATCGCGGCGGCGGCCGGCCTCAAGGATACGCCGATCGACGGCGTGCTTGCCGCCAATGTGCTGCAGGCCAAACGCGCGGCCGATATCCTGGTGCGCCTGCGCGCCTATGTCGGCAAGAGCGCGCCGGAGGCCGGCGTGCACGACCTCTCGCGCCACGTCGCCGATATCGTCGCGCTGTCGCGCATCGACCTCGACCGGCGCGGCATCGCGCTCGACGTCGACCTGCCGGAGGCCCCGGCGCTGGCGCGGGTCGATCCGGTGGAGATCGAGCAGGTCATCCACAACCTCATCCGCAATGCCGCCGACGCGGTGGGCGAGGCGGGGCGGACGGACGGGCGGGTGCGTGTGGCGCTCACGTCCTATGCGGCCGGCCATGCGATCCACGTTAGCGACAACGGCACCGGCATTGCGCCGGATATCCTGCCGCGGCTGTTCGAGCCGTTCTTCTCCGGCAAGCCGGACGGCATGGGGCTCGGGCTCAGCCTGTGCGAAAGCATCGTCGAGCGTTTCGACGGCAGCATTTCGGCGGAAAACGCGGCGGCGGGCGGCGCGGTCTTCACCGTGCGGCTGCCGGCGGCGGACGGCTTCGAGGAACGGGAAGAGGCAGCGGAATGACGATGGCGCCGGTCTATCTGGTCGATGACGACGAGGGGGTGCGCAGCGCGCTGTCGCTGCTGCTCGGCACCTACGGCATCCGCATCGAGACCTTCGGCGATCCCACCGCGTTCCTCGCCCGCGCGCCGAAGCTCAAGCCCGGCGTGCTGCTTCTCGATCTGCGCATGCCGGCGATCACGGGCCTGCAACTGCACGAGAAGCTCGCCGCCATCGGCTGCGACTGGCCGACGATCATCTGCACCGGCCATGGCGACGTGCACGCCTGCCGCCGCGCCTTCAAGGCCGGCGTCGTCGATTTCCTGACCAAGCCCATCGACGAGCAGGTACTGGTCGAGGCGCTGCAGCAGGCCTCCGGTGCGCTGGACGTGCATGCGGAGCGGGCCGAGGCGGCGAAACTGGTGGCGCAGCTTACCGACCGCGAGCGCGAGGTGCTGGACATGGTGGGGCGCGGCTGGTCGACGAAGGAGATCGCCGAAGCCCTGCAGCTCTCGCCCCGCACGGTCGATACGCACCGGGCCAACATCGCCCAGAAGCTCGGCACGACCTCGGTCGCGGAATTCGCGCGCCTTTCGCTGATCGGGCAGGCTCCGTAGTCCTACCGACCCCGCTCCGTCCGTCCACCGATACCGCGAAAGCCGGAAATCTCCGAAAAGAGGGCCGTCGCCGCCAACGAGACCGAGCGGCCCAGATGGAGATAGACATGAAGACCTTCGTTGCCGCCGCCTTCGCCGCCCTCACGCTTGCCGGCGCCGCCCAGGCTGAAATCCTCACCGAGCGCAACATGCCGCTCGACATCGCCGTCGAGGCGGCCGACGCTGCCGTGAAGGCCTGCGCTGCCAAGAAGTTCAACGTATCGGTCGCCGTCGTCGACCGCGCCGGCGTCACCCGCGCGGTCCTGCGTGCCGACCGCGCCGGCCCGCACACGCTCGACAGCGCCGTCCGCAAGGCCTACACCGCCGCGTCCATGCGCACGCCGACCCAGACGATCGCCGAAAATGTCGGCAAGAACCCGGCCGCTGCCCAGCTCGTTTCGATCGAGGGCCTGCTGGTGCTTGCCGGCGGCGTGCCGGTCAAGGCGGGTGAAGAGACGATCGGCGGCATCGGCGTCGGCGGCGCGCCGAGCGGCGATATCGACGACGAATGCGCCCGCGCCGGCATCGAGGCCGTCAGCGCCAAGCTGAAGTAGGACGCCGTCCACGTGACGGAAAAGCCCCGGCATCGTGCGGATGCCGGGGCTTCTTGCCGTTCGGGCGGCCAAAGATGCCGCTTGCCCGAAGCTGATGCCGGCAGCGCCATGGCTGGATATGGGGGATTCCTATTCGCGCCCGGGCGAAATATGAGTGCTGCATGGATGATTCGGCGGCGATTCGTTTTTCCGGTCGTGGCGGCAGGGTGTTTCAGAGGAGCCTCCTGCTTGCGGCCTGCACGGCAGCAGCGCTGGCTGCCGGCTGCGCGGCGCGACCGGGCGCCGGTATCGCGACGCTTTCCACCACCGTTCCGGCGTCGAGCGCGCTGGTGCTGCCCGGTCCGGGCACGCTGTCGATCGTCAGCGTGATCCAGCGGCAATATACCAATGCGGTCGAGCAGCAGATCGCGCTGTCCACCTCGGCGGCGACGCCCGGCCAGAACTTCATCAGCATCCAGGCCTTCGGCCCGGTGGAGACGACGGTGATGCCCGGCGGCACGCTGGCCTTCAAGCCGGTGCAGCATTCGGCGATCCGAAGCGAGATCCGCGCCGCGCTGCCCGGCCGCGCGCTGGCGATCTCGCCGAATTTCGTGCGCAACAGCTACGGGCCGTTCGGCTACGCCTACGGGCGCGGCGCGGGCGACGATGGCTGCCTCTATGGCTGGCAGCAGATCCGCGCGGACGAGGCGGACCGCGACAAGCTCAACAGCTACGGCTCCATCCAGATCCGCCTGCGCGTCTGCCAGTCCAGTGCGGGCGAGAAGGAACTGGTCGAGATGATGTACGGCTACACCATCGTCGGCGGCTTTTCCGGCGCGACCTGGAACCCCTACGGCACGCCGGCTGCGGTCGACAGCGGGATTGGCGGCGGCGAGCCGCTGCGGGTCGCGATCGAGGAGCGCAAGGCGCCGATCACGACCGTCGTGGAGACCGGTACGCGCGTGCCGGCTGCCCGCCGCCAGACGGACAGGAAACCTGTCGAACGGCGCACCGAGACGCTCGACAGGGGCGATGCCGTCATCGTGCCGTCGCCGACCGGCGGCACCGTCTCAGGAACGGAAGGGGAGGCCGTCGTGGTGCCGTCACCCGTTTGCATTACATCGTCCTCCGGGTCGACAACCTGCAATTGAAGTCCGGCGCCTAATTTTTCCTTAACATAATGGGGCGTAAGGTCCCGGGTTGGAACGCGCTATGACGGCGAAGGACGGCGTATGAGACATATCGGCACGATCATCCTGTGGGCACTGGTCTCCGCCCTGGTGATCCTCGTGATCACGCTGCCCATCAACCTGCAGACCCAGCTCATCGCCAGCATCGCGGTGGTTACCTTCATGGCGGTGATCAAGGTGCTGCGCGCCGAGGGCATCTGGCGGCTGATCGCGCTCGCCTTCGGCACAGCCGTCGTGCTGCGCTATGTCTACTGGCGCACCACCAGCACGCTGCCGCCGCTGAACCAGCTGGAGAACTTCATACCGGGCTTCCTGCTCTATCTCGCCGAGATGTACAGCGTGATGATGCTGGCGCTCAGCCTCTTCGTCGTCGCCATGCCGCTGCCGCCGCGCAAGAGCCGCGTTGCCGAGGAGGGCCGGCTGCCGACGGTCGACATCTTCGTGCCGAGCTACAACGAGGACACCGGCCTCCTCGCCAACACGCTCGCCGCCGCCAAGGCGATGGACTATCCGGCGGACAAGCTCACGGTCTGGCTGCTCGACGACGGCGGCACGGAGCAGAAGCGCAATGCGGCGGCGGTGATCGAGGCGCAGGTGGCCGAAGCCCGCCACCGCGAGCTCCAGGCGCTCTGCCGCGACCTCGGCGTCAACTACCTGACCCGCGCCCGCAACGAGCATGCCAAGGCCGGCAACATGAACAACGGCATGCAGCACTCGACCGGCGAGCTGATCGCCGTCTTCGACGCGGACCATGCGCCGGCCCGCGATTTCCTGCGCGAGACGGTGGGCTACTTCGCCGACGACCAGAAGCTCTTCCTCGTCCAGACGCCGCATTTCTTCCTCAACCCGGATCCGCTGGAGCGGAACCTGCGCACCTTCGAGACGATGCCGAGCGAGAACGAGATGTTCTACGGCATCATCCAGCGCGGCCTCGACAAGTGGAACGCCGCCTTCTTCTGCGGCTCGGCCGCCGTGCTGCGGCGCACCGCGCTCAACGAGGCGGGCGGCTTTTCCGGCCTCTCGATCACCGAGGACTGCGAGACGGCGCTGGCGCTGCATTCGCGCGGCTGGAACAGCGTCTATGTCGACAAGCCGCTGATTGCCGGCCTGCAGCCCGCCACCTTCGCCAGCTTCATCGGCCAGCGCAGCCGCTGGGCGCAGGGCATGATGCAGATCCTGCGCTTCCGCTTCCCGCTGTTCAAGCGCGGCCTCTCGCTGCCGCAGCGGCTCTGCTACATGTCGTCGATGCTGTTCTGGCTGTTTCCCTTCCCGCGCACGATCTTCCTCTTCGCGCCGCTGTTCTACCTGTTCTTCGACCTGGAAATCTTCACGGCCTCCGGCGGCGAGTTCCTCGGCTACACGCTCGCCTACATGCTCGTGAACCTGATGATGCAGAACTATCTCTACGGTTCGTTCCGCTGGCCCTGGATCTCCGAGCTCTACGAATATGTGCAGAGCGTGCATCTCCTGCCCGCCGTCGTCTCGGTCATGCTCAACCCGACCAAGCCGACCTTCAAGGTGACCGCGAAGGACGAGTCGATCCGCGAATCGCGGCTTTCGGAGATCAGCCGGCCGTTCTTCGTCATCTTCGCCGTGCTGTTCGTCGCCTTCCTGATGAGCATCTACCGCTTCTATTCCGAGCCCTACAAGGCCGACGTCACCTTCGTCGTCGGCGGCTGGAACCTGCTCAACCTCATCATCGCGGGTTGCGCGCTCGGCGTCGTCTCGGAGCGCAGCGAAAGGGCGGCGAGCCGGCGCGTGACGGTCAAGCGCCGCTGCACCTTCATCGTCGACGGGCGGGAATATCCCTCGACCCTGGAGAATGTCTCGGCCAACGGCGCGCGCGTGCAGGTCTTCGGGCTGGAGCCGGACCTGGCGAAGGACGCGCGCTGCGCGCTGCGCTTCACGCCCTACGGTGCCGGGCAGGAGGAAGTCCTGCCGGTCGATGTGCGCAATGTCGAAAACCTCGGCAGCGTGATCGCCGTCGGCTGCCGCTTCATGCCGGAAGTGGCGCGGCACCATTCGCTCGTCGCCGACCTGATCTTCGCGAATTCCAACCAGTGGAGTGATTTCCAGGTCTCGCGCCGCTACAATCCGGGCCTGTTCCGCGGCTCGCTGTGGTTCCTCGGCATTGCCGTCTACCAGACCAGCCGCGGGCTGCTCTATCTCGCGCGCAGCTTTGGCGGCGGACGCAAGAAGGAGGCTGCCTCGTGATGCTCCTGCCCGTCAGGGCCGCGCTTTGCGGCCTCGTCTTCTCGCTCTCCGCGTCCGTCGCCTTCGCGCAGGATACGTCCGTGCCCTTCGACATGTCCGGCGAGCGCGATCCGGCCGTCGAGAAGACGCCGGCGGTGGAGGAGACCACCCCCGCGGTGCGGGAAACCAGGCAGCCGGAGAAGAAGGCGGCGACCCCCGACCTTTCCACGCGGCGCTACATCGTTCCCGCAAAGTCGCTGCTTCTGGAAGGGGAGGTCGCAAGCCAGTCCTTCCCGCTCTTCCTCACCCCGCAGCAGGCGGGCAGCGCGACCACGATCAATCTCGGCTATTCCAACGCCGTCGTCGTGGCGCCGGAATCCTCCCGGCTCACCGTCGTCGTCAATGACGTGGTGGTGGGCGAGGTGCCGGTCCAGTCCGCGGAAGGCATCAAGGACGTGCGCTTCGACCTGCCGGCGGGCCTCCTGCGCCCCGGCGTCAACCGGGTGACCTTCAATGCCGCGCACCGCCACCGCACCGACTGCACGATCCGCTCGACCTATGACCTGTGGACGTCGCTCGACCCGGCCCGCACCTACCTGACGGTGCCGCGCGACACGAGCGGCCGCCTCCTGACGACCGACGACATCGCGGCCATCGGCCTCGGGCCGACGGGGCAGACGAAGTTCGTCATGGTCGTGCCGGAAATGGGCCAGCCCGTCGCCACCAATGCGCTGATGCGGCTGAGCCAGGGGCTCGCGCTGATGGCGAAGATGCCGAACCAGACCTTCGACCTTACGGATGCGCTGCCGCCGACGGCGGGGGCCGGGGAACTGACGGTGCTGGTCGGCACGGCCGGCAATCTGGCGGCGCTGCTGCCGGGCCTGCCCGCGACGGCGCGCTCCTCGGCCGTCGCCACCTTCGTCGATGCGCCGGACGGCGACCGCAAGGTCTTCGTCGTCAGCGGGCCGGACTGGCCGTCGATCGAAGGCGCGGTGGAAGGCATGGTCTCGCCCATCGACCGGCCGCTCAGCGTGACACGCGAAGCCCTCAGCGTGCGCCAGCGCAACGGCGCGGATATGCCGCTCATCCTGGGAGAGACGTCGCCGACCTTCGCCTCGCTCGGCGTGCGCACCGGCGAATTCAGCGGCCGGCGCTATCGGACCGGCTTCGACATCGGCATTCCCTCGGATTTCTATGCGGATGCCTATGGCGAGGCGACGCTGCTGCTCGATGCGGCCTATTCGCCGGAGGTGCTGCCGGGCAGCCATATCGACATCTATGTGAACGGCAACATCGCGACGACGGTGCCGATCACCAGCCGCAACGGCGGCGTCTTCCGCCATCTGCCGATCCGCGTGACCATGCGGCATTTCCGGCCCGGGCCGAACCGCATCGACATCGAGACCGCGCTCCTGACCGAGGCGGACAAGATCTGCGCGCCGGGCTCCAGCGCAAGCGAGGAGCCGCGCTTCGCGCTGTTCGATTCCTCCGAGTTCCGCATGCCGCGTTTTGCCCGCGTCGCGCAGCTCCCCAGCCTTGCCGCCCTGTCGGGCACGGGCTTCCCCTACAATCGCCAGGTCGATCCGGTGGCGCTCTATCTCGACCGCCTCGACGCGGACACCCTGTCGACCAGCGCGACCTTCCTCGGCAAGATGGCGGTCTCGAGCGGGCGCGCGCTGCAGGTCCGCCCGGAATCCTCGGCGCTCGCCATCGGCGAACGCAATGCCATCCTGGTGGGCACGATCTCGCAGCTTCCCCCGCTCGTGCTCGGCCAGACGCATATCGCCGCCGAAAGCGCGTCCGCCTGGGGCGGGCCGGCCGATGGCGGCGCGCAGCACGGCGCGACCCAGGACGCCATAGACGAGTGGCAGTCGCGCGTGCGCGGCGGCTCCTGGCGCGGGCAGATTTCCGCGCTGGAAGCCTGGCTGCAGGAGACCTTCGACATCCCGCTCTCCTCGCTGCGCCTGCTGCCCGGCGAAGAGCCGCTCGTGGCACCGGGCGATACGGCGCGCTTCCTCGTCGCGCAGGGCGACAGCCCCGACGAAGGCGCGACCTGGACCGTGCTCTCCGCGCCGACCGGGGCCGACCTCAAGGCCGGCATGGTGGCGATCGCGCAGGACGAACGCTGGCAGCAGCTCGACGGCTATGTCAGCCTGGACAGCAAGGACGCGGACGCGCTCGACACGCGCCCGGTCAGCCGAACCCGCTTCGTTGCGACGCAGCCCTGGACCTTCTCCAACATGCGGCTCGTCGCCGCGAACTGGCTGTCCTCCAACATCCTCGCCTATGCGGTGGTGTTCTGCATCCTGTCGATCCTGCTCGGCATCGCCACGTCCGGCCTCCTGCGCCGCTTCGGCAGGGAAGTCTGATCGCGCCTGTTTACCGACGGTTAACCCTATCGGGGTTTTATCACGACTGGTTGGCTCTTCCCGGGGAAAGGACGGCATGTTCCATCGTTCATGGCGCATGGTGTCGCTGTAAACCGGGCCGGGGTCGATTGGAAGTTGAGTGTTGCAGCGTCCGTTGTGCGTCATGACCGACGCGTGGTGCTGTGGTGGCAGTGATGGACCGAAGGAAATTCGGGATGAAGTCGATCCTCGTGGCGTTCGTCCTCGTCTCCGCCGGCGCAGCCAGCGTCGCAGGCGTATCCTTCGGCGTGCCCGATGGCCTGATGAAGGGCCTGCCGCGTCTCGGCGCGGGAACCGACGACGTCACCACCAGCAGCACGGACGACGTGCCCCCCTCCCTGACGAAGCGGTCGCGCGTCGTGGAAATCGCGCAGGCGCAGCAGACCGGGCAGGCGGCCGGCACCGGCACGGAGACGACGCCCGTCGTGGAGGCCGCCGAGACCAGGCCGGTGGTCGATGAAAGCGCGCTGCGCTACTTCGCCGCCCGTGGCGATACCGCCCGGCTGAATGCGGAGATCGCCCGGCTGCGCACGCTCTACCCCACCTGGACGCCGCCGGAGAACCCGCTCGCCGTGCCGGTCAACGAAGACCGTCAACTCGAGGAGATGTGGGCGCTCTACGCCCAGTCGCGCTATGCGGACGTGCGCGCGGCGATCGCCAGGCGCCAGCAGGACGACCCGCAATGGACGCCGCCCGCCGACCTCGTCGACCGCCTCGACGTGGCGGAGAAACGCGCCGAGCTGGTGGCCGCCTCCAATGCGGGGCGCAGCGAGGATGTCGTGCGCCTCGGCGCGGAGACGCCGAGCCTGCTTACCTGCTCGGATGCGGATGTGCTCTGGCGCGTCGCCGAGGCCTTCGTGAAGACCGAGCGCGTGCAGCGCGCCAAGGATGCCTACGGCTACATGCTCGACAATTGCTCGGACGGGCCGATCCGCGTCGCCACCGTGCAGAAGGCCTCGACCCTGCTCGGCTATGCCGACATGCAGGATCTGATGGCCCGCGAGCGCACCGGCGCCGATGGCGTCAAGGAATTCGACACGATCCGCAACGATCTCGCCCGCCGCTTCGTGGGCGAGGGCGACGAGGATGCGGCGATCACGGTCGCGCCGGCCTATCTGAAGCTCGTCGAGAAGCTGGTGACGGACGAGGGGCTCGCCTCCGATGCGCTGCTGCTCGGCTGGTATCACCTCCGGCGCGACCAGAACGCGCTGGCCGAACCCTTCTTCCGCAAGGCGCGTGCCGTCGAGGATTCCGCCTCGGCCTCGCAGGGGCTCGCCCTCATCCTCCTCGCGCGCAAGATGCCCGGCGAGGCGGAGGAGGTGATGTATGCCTGGCGCACGACCTCCGACCAAGCGATGCAGACCTATCTCGCCGCCACCGCCAACCTCCTGGCGCTCGATCCGCCGCCGAAGCTCGATGCCAAGGTGCTCGGCCGCATCGCGCAGGTGACGCTGGAGGAGAAGCATCCGCAGACCGGCGAACAGTTCGGCTGGTATGCGCTGGCCATGGACCAGCCGGGAACGGCCGAGGAATGGTTTTCGCAGGTGCTGGCGTGGAAGGCGGACTATGAGCCGGCCGCCTACGGGCTCGGCGTCGCGCGGCTGAGGCTGGAGGACCGCGCGGGCCTTGCCGCCGTCAAGCGGGCCTGGGCGGGCCGGTCCGAGCGCATCGCGCTGCTCGGCGAGCGGGACACCAGCGACGACGCCGCGCCGGCGCTGCGCGAACGGCAGGCGCGGATCGTCCGGACCGATCGCCGCGTGCCGGCGCGCACGGTGGTCGAGGAGGTTGCCCTGAAGCCGCAGCACGGCGCCCGCACGGCGCGCCGGACGGACGGCACCGTCGATTGCCGCAGCACGCGTGATCCCGGCGGCCTGTCGGCGGCGAGCGCGCTCTCGCTCGGCTGGTGCCTGATGGAGATCAACCGGCCGCTGGAGGCCGCGCAGGCCTTCGAGGCGGCGCTTGCCGGCGAGGGCCGCACCCGCAGCGATGCCGCCTATGGCCAGAGCCTTGCCTATCTGCGTGCGGGGCTGACGAGCGATGCCGCGGTCTCCGCCACCAAGGCGCGGCTTGAGCAGGGGCGCGTCGCCGAACTGCAGACGGCGATCCTCGGCGACCGCGCCGTCAGCAGTTTTCGCGCGCAACGCTATCGCGAAACCCTGATGTTCCTCGACCAGCGCCGCCAGTTCCATGCCGAACCGGCGGACCTGATGGTGCTGCGCGCCTATGCCTACAAGAATCTCGGCCGGCGCACGGATGCCATGCGGCTGTTCGAAGCGCTGGGCGAGACCGGCCGGCAGGACGCCATCCGTGCGCTTGCCGAAATGCGCCGCGAGCGGGATGGCCGCAAGTAACGCGATTTGGCCGCAATCCTTGCGGAGGATGATGCATGCGCCTTCGAACCCTTGCCCTTGCCGCCATGCTGCCCCTGTTCGCGTCTCCGCTCGCTGCCGCACAGGATCGCTATGTCGTCTGCGACAACGGCCTTCGCTGCGTGACGGCACCGTGCCCGTCCTCCGCCATCCGCAATCTCGACAGCGGCGCGGAATCGCGCGGCGTCTTCCCTGATATCGACGGGCTTGCCGAGGCGGACCGGCAGCGCATCCTCGAGACGGATGCGCTCTATTACGGCCGGCTTGTCCTGCGCGGCCATGTCGAGGATCGCGACCAGGAGATTGCCGGCAGGCGGCAGAGCCTGCCGGTCCTCGTCATAACCGGCATCGAGCGCAAGGCCACGGCCGATGAACGGCGGCACTGCCGCGCCGGCTAGCCGTTGGGTCTCTAGTCGCGGTCGGGCGCCCCGAGCGGGAAGAACTTCCGGAAGGGCCGCGCTTCGTCCACGGCGCGGGCGAAGGAGGGGCGGGCGAGCAGGCGCCGGCGATAGGCATGCACATTGGCGAAGGCCGGATCGATGGCGTGCGTCCAGTCCGCATAGAACAGGAAGGGAGCGGCGCCGCAGTCGGCCAGCGTGAAGGTGTCGCCCGTGGCCCAGATCCGGCCGTCCATGTGGCTGTCGAGCCAGGCATAGGCCCGCTCCAGCATGTCGCGTGCATCCTTCTCGCCGTAAGGATCGCGGTTCTCTTCCGGCCGGATGGCGTTGAAGACGATCCTCTGCTGCGGTGTCGAGACATAGTTGTCGAAGAAACGGTCGAGCATGCGCACCTCGATCGCCGCCTTCGGATCGTCGGGAATGAGCTTTACCGGTCCCGGGTAATGAAGCCCGAGATATTCGATGACGATGCTCGCTTCCACGATCGTCCGGTCGCCGTCGACCAGGATCGGGAAACGCTTGATCGGCCAGCGCCTCTCGAAATCGGCGATCGTCTCCCGATCGTTGTGGTCGAGCATGCGGTAGTCGAAACCGGTGCCGTTTTCGTAGAGCGCCGTCAGTGCCTTCTGGCAGTAGCTGGAAAAGGGATGGGCATAGAGAACGGGTTTCATGGCAACCTCCGCGTCTGCGGGATTTGTCGCAAATCCGATTGCATTTTGCAATCGGATTTTTCAACCCGCCCGCAGCATCAGCGCCTGCCTCAGGTCCTGGCCGTGGGGCCTTGAAAGTTGCATCTGGGCGAGGGGGATCGACAGGACCAGGAAAACCAGGGCCGTCACGAACAGCGTTCCCGGATGCAGCAGTCTCGATCTCACGCGTCACCTCATATTCGAACAGCCGTCTTGTCCATCGCCAACCTGACGCCGCGCTGAACGTCGCCGCCGGGTTCGTTCAGGCGGCTGTCAGTTTCGCGGGGCAGGGAGGGGCGGGATGGTGGCCCGCGGGCTGCCGGAGACGCTTTCGAAAGGACATCCGATGCGCGAGACAACCGGCAAGGCCGGCTCCCCCGCCTTCTGGCGGCCGCAGCTCGGCAGCATTGCCGTCAGCATCCTGACGGCGCTCTACCTGCTGGCCTTGACCAACCGCAGCTTCTGGTCGAAGGGCTGGCTCTATCTCGATGGCCGGCCGACGACGTTCTTCTCTATCGCTATCGGCATCGCCTGCCTCTATATCGCGCTCTGCGTCGCGGTCTCGCTGAAATATGTGATGAAGCCGATCTTCATCCTGCTCATCCTGGCAAGCGCCGCCGGCGCCTGGTTCATGGACCGCTACGGCGTGATCATCGACATGGAGATGATCCGCAACGCGGCCGAGACGAACAGCGCGGAGGCGGGGCACCTCATCACGCCGGGTTTCGTCCTCCACATGCTGGTCTATGGCGTGCTGCCCGCAGCGCTTCTCCTGTGGGTCAGGGTCCGTCATCACACCTTCTTCTGGAAGCTGCGCGCCAATCTCGTGGTCATCCTGCCCGCGCTGGTCATCGCGCTGGTCGCCGGCCTTTCCCATGCCCGCGTCTATGCCGCCACCGTCCGGGCACATCACGACTGGTTCGAGACGCTGAACCCCATCGTTCCCCTCGCCACGGCCGTGCAGTTCGCCGCCGGCCAGTCGGCCGATCGAAACGTCGTCGCCGCCCCGCTCGGCACGGATGCCCGTGTCAGCGATGGTCCCGTCACCGGGCGCAAGCCGCGGCTGATGGTCGTCGTTGCCGGCGAGACGGCGCGCGCCGCCAATTTTTCGCTCGGCGGCTATGGGCGCGAGACCAATCCGGAACTGAAGACGAAGGATATTTTCTATTTCGGTGACACGACGAGCTGCGGCACGGCGACCGCCGTCTCGCTGCCGTGCATGTTCTCCGTCTATACCCGCGCCGACTATTCGCATCGCAGGGGGCTGGAGACCGAGAACCTGCTCGACGTGCTCGCCCATGCGGGCATCGCCGTCGAATGGTGGGACAACAATACCGGCAGCAAGAAGATCGCCGCCCGCGTGCGGGAGCGCTCGCTGGTCGAGGGCGGCAACCCGCGCGACTGCTCGGGCGGCGAGTGCCGGGACCAGGTGCTGCTCGATGTCCTCGACGCCTGGATCGGATCGGTGAAGGCGGACACCGTGCTGGTGCTGCACCAGATCGGCAGCCATGGCCCGTCCTATTGGCTGCGGTATCCGGAGGCATTCCGCCGCTTCAGGCCGGACTGCCGCAGCGCGGAGTTTTCCGATTGCACGCGCGAGGAGATCGTGAATGCCTATGACAATACGATCGCCTATACCGATCACATCCTCGCCGGCGTGATCGACCGGCTGCAGAAGGCCGAGGAAAGCCTCGACGTCTCGATGCTCTATATGTCCGACCACGGCGAATCGCTCGGCGAATTCGGCCTCTACCTGCACGGCGCGCCCTATATGATCGCGCCGGGCGAGCAGACCCATGTGCCCTTCGTGCTCTGGCTCGGCAAGGATGCGAAGGCCGCCTATTCCGGCGCCTGCCTCGATGCGGAGACGGCGAAGCCGCAATCGCACGACACGCTCTTCCACACCGTGCTCGGCATGATGCGGGTGGAAACCAGGGTGCGCGACCCCGCGCTCGACCTCCTGTCCGCCTGCCGGCGCGGCGCCGTGTCCTGATCGGGACGGACGATGGCAAGCCTGGCTTCCCCCGTGTATTCTCCGGTTTCGGAAGGTGACGCGCGGGCGCATGGGCGGGCCGTCGCATGGTGCGGAGAGACGGGCGCGTGAGGGTTCTGCTGATCGAGGACGATGCCGTTCTGGGCGAGGCGGTGCGCGACTATGTGGCCGGGCTCGGCCATGCGGTCGACTGGATGCAGACGCTTGAGGACGGCCGCACGGCGACGGATGCGGTCGGCTACGAGCTGATCCTGCTCGACCTGCGCCTGCCCGACGGCAGCGGGCTCTCGCTGCTGAAGGACCTGCGCCGCGCCGGCACGGCCGTGCCGGTCATCATCCTCACCGCGCATGACCAGATTTCCGACCGTATCGAGGGCCTGAACAGCGGGGCGGACGACTATCTCGTCAAGCCGTTCAATCTCGGCGAGCTCGGTGCGCGCATGCTCGCCGTCGCGCGGCGCTATGCGGCCTCCTCGCTGCCGGTGCTGGAAGCCGGCTCGATGGCGATCGCGCTGGCCGACCGCCGGGTCCTGCGCAACGGTGCGCCGGTCGATCTGTCCGGCCGCGAATGGGCCGTGCTGGCGCGGCTTGCCACGCGGCCGAATGCGGTCGTCTCCAAGGGCGAGATCGAGGAGGCGCTTTATGCCTTCGGCGCGGAGATCGAGAGCAACACGGTCGAGGTCTATGTCAGCCGCCTGCGCAAGAAGCTGGGCAAGGGCTGCGTCGAGACGCTGCGCGGCATCGGCTACAGGCTCGGCCGATGACGGGGCCGGCACCGCAGAGCGATGAGCGGCGCGCAAGCGCCTTCCGGCCGAAGAGCCTTGCCGGCCAGCTCATGCTGTGGATCACCGTCATCACCACCTGCCTCTGGCTCGTCGCCGTCGGCTTCGGCGCGCTCGTCATGCAGGACGAGTTCGGCGAGATCTTCGACAGCGCCCTGCAGGAGACGGCCGAGCGCCTGGTGCCGCTCGTCGTCGACGACCTCAACCGTCGCGACGACCTGAATGTCCCCCGGCGCATCGAGCGCTCGCCCGCGCAGCCCGGCGAGGAATACCTGACCTACCAGGTGCGCGACCGTGCGGGCCGCGTGCTGCTGCATTCGCACACCGCCTCGGCGGAGCCCTTCGACGTGCCGCTGAAGGTCGGCTTCCGGGATGGCGCGCGGGGGCGGGTCTACACCGCCGCGACGGCGGACGGGGCCATCTTCGTGCAGGTGGAGGATTCCGCCGAGGAGCGGCGGGAGGCGATGGTCGAGGGCGCGCTGGCGCTGCTCCTGCCGGTTCTGCTCATCGTGCCGGCCACGGTGCTGGCCGTCTGGTTCGTCGTGCGCCGCGTGCTCCTGCCGGTCGAGACGCTGCGGGCGGCGATCGGCGAAAAGGACGGCGGCAATCTCGCGGCGATCGCGGCGGAGAACCTGCCGCGGGAACTGCAGCCGATCCTGCGCTCGGTCAACCTCCTGCTCGCGCGCCTGCGCGCCGTGCTGGCAGCGGAGCGGGAGTTCACCGCCAACAGCGCGCACGAACTGCGCACGCCGGTTGCCGGCGCGCTGGCGCAGACGCAGCTGCTCATGGCCGAGCTCAAGGACGCCCCGACCCACGCCCGCGCCCGGCAGATCGAGGCCTCCCTGCAGAAGCTGACGAAGCTCACCGAGAAGCTGCTCCAGCTCGCCCGCGCCGAGGCCGGGATCGGCGTCAGCGAGACGGCCTTCGACCTCGTGGACGTGCTCGGCGTCGTCGTCACGGATTTCCAGCGCGCATCGGGCACCGCAAGCCGCATCCGCTTCCGGAGCGATCTTGCGGGACCGGCCCTGCGCGAGGGCACGGCCGACGCCTTCGCCATCGTGCTGCGCAACCTCATCGAAAATGCGCTGCTGCACGGGCGGACGGACGAGCCCGTCGAAATCCGCCTGACCGAAACGGGCAATGTGTGCATCCGCAACGGCGCGGCAGCCATGTCGGAGGCGGAGCTGGCCGCGGTGCGCAAGCGCTTTTCCCGCGGCAGGACGCTCGCCGCAGGCTCGGGTCTCGGGCTTTCCATCGCCGACCGGCTCCTGGCACAGATGCGCGCCAGCCTCGTCCTCACATCGCCCGTTGCCGGGCGTGTTGACGGTTTCCAGGCAGACATCGTGTTTCCCGCGGCGCGATGACGCCCGGCGGGCATGTCCGTGCCTCATTTCCGAACAGTCTCGTTTTGCAGCATTCGCGCGCGGGCAGCCCGTCGCGATGCTCGCAATTTTTTCCATCGGCATGTGAGAAATATGTGGCTTTTTGCATTATTGTGTGGTTTTCTGTGGCTCTAATCAAAAAAGGTGGGGAACATGGGTCGCAAACCGGAAGACTATGCGCGGCTGCTTGCCAGCGCGCTTTGCAAACTGCATGCAGCGGAATGCCACGAGGCATCGCCGCTCATCTCGGAAGACAGCATCCGCGTGATCAGCGAAACCATTGCCGTGGCGATGGAGGATGCTCGGAAAGTTCATGTCGAACAGGAGCTTGCGGCGATGCGTGAACGCCGCGAGCGCATTCATCTGCACTCCTGACATCTCGTCCCGCTCCGCCGCCATGCCTGCCTTGTGCTGGCGGCGGCGGCTTTCTATGGTAGGTGTTCAAGCCGTCCGGGCAAAAGCGTGCAGCGCTGCCGCATTCGGGCGTGCAAACCTGACGCGCCTGACCATCGGGAGGAGATGAGGTGCCGACTGAAGCCGCGCGCATGCTGCGCGACACGTCCGCCGACCCGGAATTCGGGCCGTGGCTGGCGCAGGCCTCGATCCTCGTCGTCGACGACGAGCCGGGCATGCGCAACTTCCTGATGCGCACGCTCGGGCCGCGCTGCCGCCAGCTGGAGCTGGCGGCCGATACGGACGAGGCCTCGCGCAAGCTTGACCAGAACCATTTCGACGTGGTCATCCTCGACAACATCATGCCGAAGAAGAACGGCGTGGAATGGCTTGCCGAGCAGCGCGCCATCGGCTTCTTCGCCGATGCCATCCTGATGACCGCCTATGCCGATCTCGAAACCGCGATCCAGGCGCTGCGGGCCGGCGCGGTCGATTTCATCCTGAAACCCTTCCGCTCCAACCAGTTGCTCAATGCCGTCGCGCGCTGCCTCGACCGCATCCGCCTGCAGCGCGAAAACTACGTGCTGCGCTATGAATTGAAGGCGACGTCGGACCATATCCTCCTGCGCGACCGGCTGATCGGCGAATCGACCGCCATCGCCGGCGTGCGCGAAACCATCGCCCGCGTCGCGCCGCTGCCGACCTCGGTCCTGCTCACCGGCCAGTCCGGCACCGGCAAGGAAGTGGCGGCGCGCTCGCTGCACGCGCTGTCCGACCGCGCGGCAAAACCCTTCGTGCCCGTCAATTGCGGGGCGATCCCGGCCGACATGATCGAAAGCGAGCTGTTCGGCCACCTGAAGGGCGCCTTCACCGGCGCCGAACGGGCGCGTGAGGGGCTGTTCCTGCATGCGCAGGGCGGCACGCTCTTCCTCGACGAGATCAGCGAGATGCCGCCGGCCACGCAAAGCAAGCTGCTGCGCGTGCTGGAGGACCGCAAGGTGCGGCCCGTCGGCTCCGAACGCGAGGTGCCGGTCGACCTGCGCTTCGTCTTCGCCACCAATGCGGAGCTGGAAAAGGAGGTGCAGGCCGGGCGCTTCCGGGCCGATCTCTTCTTCCGCATCAATGTCATGCAGATCCACCTGCCGCCGCTGAAGGACCGCGACGGCGATGCGGTGGAGCTGGCCGTCCTCTTCATGAAGAAGCTCTCGGCGCAGCTCGCCATGCCCGCCGTGCCCATCGACGAGGCGGCCCGCCGGGCGCTGTCGGCCTATGACTGGCCGGGCAATGTGCGCGAGCTGCGCAATCTCATCGAGCGCACGCTGATCCTCGGCCGCTTTCCGGACGGGTTCGGGCAGGCGGCGGCCGCCGGAAGGGAGGGCGGCTCGCTTGCCGATGTCGAGCGGCGCCACATCCTCTCGGTGCTCACCGCCTGCAGCGGCCAGCGCGACGAGGCGGCGCGCCAGCTCGGCATTTCCCGCAAGACGATCGACCGCAAGCTGGCGGCCTGGGATGGCTGACGGCAGGCAGGGCGTCATCCGGCCGGCGCGCTCGGTGCGCTACCGGCTGCTGGCCATCGCGCTCCTGCCGATGCTGGTGATCCTGCCGCTCCTGCTCGGCATCACCGTCTACCGCTGGAACGAGAAGTTCGACGCGACGCTGATCTCCAAGGTCAACGGCGACCTCACCATCGCGCACCAGTATCTCGCCCATATCCTCGACAATACCGGCGAGCACGTCACCGCGCTCGGCGGCTCCGTGCGCTTCCGCGACAGCGCCGGCGACACCGGCGCGCTGAAAGCCCTGCTCGACGAGGCGCGGGCGCGGCTGGAGCTCGATTTCCTCTATGTCATCGCGCCCGACGGCCGGCTCGTCGTCTCCGTGACCGCGACCACGGCGGAAACGCTGCGCACCGACTGGCCGGTCATCCGCGATGCGCTGGCCGGCAAGCCGGCGACGGGGGTGGATATCTTCGAGAACGCCGATCTCGAACGGCTCTCGCCCGACCTTGCCGCCCGCGCGCGGCTGCCGCTCGTCTCGACTCCGAATGCGGTGCCGACCGAGCGCACAGAGGAAACGCGCGGCATGGTCGTGCAGAGCGCCAGCCCCGTCACGCTCGGCAACGGGCGCAAGGCGGTGCTCGTCGGCGGCATCCTGCTCAACCAGAACCTCGTCTTCATCGACACGATCAACGACCTCGTCTACCGCGAGGCGAGCCTGCCGGAGGGCAGCCAGGGCACGGCGACGCTGTTCCTCGACGACGTGCGCATCAGCACGAATGTGCGGCTGTTCGAAGGGCGCCGCGCGCTCGGCACGCGCGTCTCCGCCGCCGTGCGCTCGGCCGTGCTGGGCGAGGGGCGCACCTGGCTCGACAGCGCCTTCGTCGTCAACGACTGGTACATTTCCGCCTACGAGCCGATCACCGACAGCCGCGGCGAGCGCGTCGGCATGCTCTATGTCGGCTTCCTCGAGGCGCCGTTCACGGCGGCGAAGTACCAGACGGTGCTCACCATCGTCGCCGCCTTCCTCGCCATCACGGCGGCCAGCGTGCCGATCTTCCTGCGCTGGGCGCGCGGCATCTTCGAGCCGCTGGAGCGGGTGGACGCCACCATCGCACGGGTGGAGAGCGGCGATCTCGGCGCGCGCACCGGCCCGGTCGACAGCCAGGACGAGATCGGCCGCGTCGCCGTGCATCTCGACGACCTCCTGAACCAGCTCGAGCAGAACGACCTGGAGCTGCGCCGCTGGAACGAGGAGCTGAATGCGCGCGTGGACGAGCGCACCCGCGAGCTGCAGCTCGCCAACCGCCGGCTGGAGGCGACGACCAAGCAGCTCATCCTGTCGGAAAAGCTGGCCGCCATCGGCGAGATCACCGCCGGGGTCGCCCATGAGATCAACAACCCGATCGCCGTCATGCAGGGCAATCTGGAGGTCATCCGCTCCGTCGTCGGCGACCGGGCGGCGCTGGCCAAGGTCGAGTTCCAGCTGCTCGACGATCAGATCCAGCGCATCAGCCAGATCGTCACGAAGCTCCTGCAATTCGCCAAGCCCGAGGAATTCGCCGGTTTCGTCGATCGTCATGCGCCCGGCACGGCCGTGGCCGATTGTTTGCCGCTCGTCCAGCACCTGCTCGCCAAGGCGGCGATCGAGGTGCGGCTGGAGGACACGGCCGAACGGCTGGTGCTGATGAACCGCACCGAGCTGCAGCAGGTCGTCGTCAACCTCGTCGTCAACGCCATCCACGCCATGCCGGATGGCGGCGCGCTCACCATCGTCACCCGCGACAGCGACCGCGGCGGGCGCCCGGGCGTCGAGATCGTCGTCAGCGATACCGGGATCGGCATGGAGCCGGATCTCGTCGCAAAGGTCTTCGACCCGTTCTTCACGACGAAGCGGCAGGAGGGCACGGGCCTCGGCCTTTCCATCAGCCAGACGCTGGTGACGCGGCAGGGCGGCGCCATCTCGGTGGCGAGCCGGCCGGGCGAGGGGGCGACCTTCACCATCTGGCTGCCCGAGGCGGCCTGACCGGACACTTTGTCCGCCCTTCGGACAAAGTGTCCGTTTTCCTCCCGTTTTTTCTTCCAACCGCCTGATTCCAAAGGGCATCCATTCTGGCACGGGCCTTGCTTCGGTCCGCGCGGGAGGTTCGGCCTCCGGCCGCCTGCGAGAGGGATGCAGGCATCCGGGCGTCGAAGGGCGGTTTTCGCCGGCTCCCCATCACGAAAATCTTCGCACCGAGGGGTGCGTCGCGGAGGAGACCCAATGACTGCATCGACCGAGACCTATGCCGGCGACTATTCCGGCAGCATCCTCGACCGGGAGCGCATCATCGCCAAACCCGGCTTCAACCGCTGGCTCGTTCCGCCGGCCGCGCTTGCCATCCATCTTTGCATCGGCATGGCCTACGGCTTCAGCGTGTTCTGGCTGCCGCTGTCCAAGGCCATTCCGGGCGCTGCCGACGCGGCCTGCGCCGACCTCAACCTCGTCTCCGCGCTCTTCACCACGAGCTGCAACTGGCGCGTCGCCGATCTCGGCTGGATCTATACGCTGTTCTTCGTGCTGCTCGGCTGCTCGGCGGCCATCTGGGGCGGCTGGCTGGAGCGCGTCGGCCCGCGCAAGGCGGGCTTCGTCTCGGCCTGCTGCTGGTGCGGCGGCATCGTCGTCGCGGCGATCGGCGTCATGACCCATCAATTGTGGCTGATGTGGCTCGGCGCGGGCGTCATCGGCGGCATCGGCCTCGGCCTCGGCTACATCTCCCCGGTCTCCACGCTGATCAAATGGTTCCCGGACCGGCGCGGCATGGCGACCGGCATGGCGATCATGGGTTTCGGCGGCGGCGCGATGATCGGCGCCCCGCTCGCCAACCTCCTGATGAACGTCTTCAAGACCGACACGACGGCCGGCGTCTGGCAGACCTTCCTCGTCATGGCCGCCATCTATTTCTGCTTCATGATGGGCGGCGCCTTCGGCTACCGCATTCCGCCGGCCGGCTGGCGGCCGGAAGGCTGGACGCCGCCGGCCTCCAAGTCGACGATGATCACCACCAGGCACGTGCACCTGCGCGACGCGCACAAGACGACGCAGTTCTGGCTGATCTGGCTGGTGCTCTGCCTCAACGTCTCGGCCGGCATCGGCGTCATCGGCATGGCCTCGCCGATGCTGCAGGAAATCTTCGGCGGCCGCCTCATCGGCCAGCCCGAGCTGAGTTTCGGCCAGCTCGATACCGACCAGAAGGCCGCCATCGCGGCGATCGCCGCGGGCTTCACCGGCCTGCTCTCGCTGTTCAACATCGGCGGGCGCTTCGTCTGGGCCTCGCTCTCCGACAAGATCGGCCGCAAGAACACCTATTATACCTTCTTCATCCTCGGCATCGTGCTCTACGCGCTGGCGCCGACGCTGGCCGACATGGGCAGCAAGGCGCTCTTCGTGCTCGCCTTCGGCATTATCCTGTCGATGTACGGCGGGGGCTTCGCCACCGTTCCGGCCTATCTCGCCGATATCTTCGGCACGCAGTTCGTCGGTGCGATCCACGGCCGCCTGCTGACCGCCTGGGCGACCGCCGGCATCGTCGGCCCGGTCGTGGTCAACTATATCCGCGAGGCGCAGATCGCCGCCGGCGTGGCGCCGGGGCCGGCGCTCTATACCGGCACCATGTACATCCTCGCCGGCATGCTGGCGCTCGGCCTCGTCGCCAACATGCTGGTGCGGCCGCTTGCCGACAAATGGTTCATGTCGGACGAGGAGGTTGCCTCCCTGCAGGCGAAGACCGCGGCCGCCAATGCCGGCCCGACCGGTTCCTTCGGCATCGGCAAGGGCGGGCTCGACGCCAAGGCGGTGCTCGCCTGGGCCGTCGTCGGCCTTCCGCTCCTCTGGGGCATCTGGGTGACGCTGAAGAGCACCGCCGCGCTGTTCTGAGATCCTCCCGCAGACGCCCTCTCCTCCGTCATGGTCGGGCTGGACCCGACCATCCACCGCAGCGTGTGAGACTTGGATCCTCGGGTTGAACCCGAGGATGACGATGGTGGAGGGCGATGCTTATCGGAAAACCAGGTCCCCGGCCGGTGCCGGGGACTTTTTTATGACCGCTTGCAGCGGATGCGCTTTTCGAGCAAACCGGAAGGACGCGTCAAAGGAGGAGGACGACATGACCGAATGGGGCCGGACCGGCATGGGCAAGTTCGCGCTGGTGACGGGCGGCGGCACGGGCATCGGCCTTGCCATCGCCCGGGGTCTCAGCGCCGAGGGGTATGCGGTCGTCGTCACCGGCCGCCGGGCCGCGGTGCTGGAGGAGGCCGCCGCCGCCATCACCGGTGAAACGGGCAATCCGGTCCGCGCGATTGCCTGCAATGTCGGCGATCCGGGCGAGGTCGCCGCGGTCTTTGCCGAGATCAGGCGTGCTTTCGGCCGGCTCGACGTGCTGGTCAACAATGCCGGCTCCAACGTCTCCCCGGCGCTGCTGGAGGACATTCCCTTCGAGGAGTGGAGCAATATCCTCGCCGCGAACCTGACGGGTGCCTTCCTCTGCACCCAGCAGGCCTTCAGGCTGATGAAGGACCAGAGCCCGCGCGGCGGGCGCATCATCAACAACGGCTCGATCTCCGCGACCGCGCCGCGGCCGAACTCCGCGCCCTATACGGCGACGAAGCACGCCATCACCGGCCTTACCAAATCGACCGCCCTCGACGGGCGCAAATACGACATCGCCTGCGGCCAGATCGATATCGGCAATGCGGCGACGGACATGACGAAGCGCATGAGCACCGGTGTGCTCCAGCCGAACGGCGATGTGGTCGCCGAGCCGACCATGTCGGTCAAGCACGTCGCCGACGCGGTGGTCTACATGGCCAGCCTGCCGCTCGATGCCAATGTGCTGAACATGACGGTCATGGCGACCACCATGCCCTTCGTCGGGCGCGGGTAGAGGGAAGCGCGCAACGGCTCCCTGTCGTGCCTTGCGGCGTACCCCCTCTGCTCTGCCGGGTATCCCCCGTTGAGGGCAGGCGAATTGCATATGGAATGAGGCGACGCGTCTTTCCCCTTCTCCCCCGCGGGGAGAAGGTCGCGGCAGCGGGATGAGGGGGTGGCGCAGACGTCAGACGGTGTGCAAGCCCCCTCATCCGGCCCTTCGGGCCACCTTCTCCCCGCGGGGGAGAAGGGGAAAGCAGCAGCGTGCTGCCTATGCAATTCGCCTGCCGCTTGCCGGGGAGATGCCCGGCAGGGCAGAGGGGGGCCGGGATGCCGCAAAAACTACCGCCGCGGCTCGCCGCCCTCGGCGTAGACGGTCTTCTGCTGGAACTTGAAGACATGGCCGCAGCGGCAGCGCAGCATGTGCTTGTCCGGATATTTCGAGGCGCGTTCCGTGAGGAAGCCGCGCGGCAGCGAATCGATGGTGAAATCCGGGTGCTTGCGGCTCGGCATGTCGTCTTCCGAGACCTCGGCATAACCGGAATTGCCGCACATGGCGCATTCGAGCTTGCGCGAATAGCGGTCACGGGCGGCCATGGAAACTCCTTCGTCAAATGTCGGCGGACCGTTCATAGGCGCAGCGGCGGGCCGTTTCAATGGCCGGGCGTCACGCGGCGAGCAAGGCCTGCATGATGGCGACGATGCGCCGGTGCTGGTGGGCATGGCGCGTGCGCACATTGGTGGCGGCATAGACGGCCTGCGCGATCGGCTCGGCGCCGGTAACGCGGCTTGCCGCGCCGGAGCGCAGCAGCCGCTTCGCATCGGGCGTCATCACGAAGGCGGAGCCGCCGAGCTTCTGCAAAAGGGCAAGGACCGCCGTCGTCTCGCCGCTGGCGATCGGCGCGGTCGAGAGGGTCGGATACGCCTCGCGGTGCAGCCGGTCGAAGGCGGGGGAATAGACGGCCTGGATATAGTCCTCCGGCCGGACGTCCTCGATTCGCGCCACCCTGTTGCTCACCATCTCGTAGTGCACCTCGCCGATGCGCTCATAGGCAAGGTCCGGCAGGTAGTGCGGGGTGAAGAGGATCGCAAGGTCGAGGTCGCCCGCGCCGAGGTCGCGGTTCATCTGGTTGGAATAGTCGACCTCCACATAGATCGAGGTGGCTGGCAGCTCCCTGCGCACCGCCGCCAGCCAGTCGCCGGCGAAGTGGGCGGCAAGGTCATGCTGCAGGCCGATGCGCATGGAACGCTCGTAGGCGCCGGCCGTTTCCACTGCGCGCGCCGCCTCGTGCCACTGGTGCTGCAGCGCCTTGGCGTGATCGAGGAAGCGCAGGCCCGCCGCGGTCGGCTGGGTGCCGCCCTTGTTGCGCGCGAAGAGCTTTCGCGCGAACATCGCTTCCAGCGCGTTGATGCGGTGCGTGACCGTCGACTGCGTGATGTTCAGCCGCTCTGCCGTGCGGTTGAAATTGCGCGTTTCCATCAGGTCGAGGAATGTCTCAATCAGGACAATTTGCATGAATGCGCCGATTTTCCCAGTGTTCGGCGGAAGTGTAATCGAGAAAGTCGATTAATAAAGCAAAATCCAACCGCTTGCTGCGCGTCGCTTTGGTTGCCACAAATCCGGGGCAAAGAAGGGGAACGAGAATGTCCGCACTGCCAAGCCATGCCCGTGTCGTCATCATCGGCGGAGGCGCCGTCGGGGCGTCGGCGCTCTACCATCTGGCGAAGGCCGGGTGGACGGATTGCGTGCTTCTGGAAAAGAACGAGCTGACCGCCGGCTCCACCTGGCATGCCGCCGGCAACGTGCCGACCTTCTCCTCCTCCTGGTCGATCATGAACATGCAGCGCTATTCCGCCGCGCTCTACCGGGAGCTGGGCGCGCTGGTCGACTATCCGATGAACTACCACGTCACCGGCTCGATCCGCCTCGGCCATTCGAAGGAGCGGTTGCAGGAGTTCAAGCGCGTCGTCGGCATGGGCCGCTACCAGGGCATGGACCTCGACATCCTCTCGCCGGACGAGATGCGCGGCAAATACCCGTTCCTCGAAACGCACGACCTCACCGGCGCGCTCTACGATCCCTATGACGGCGACATCGACCCGGCGCAGCTCACGCAGGCGCTCGCCAAGGGCGCGCGCGACATGGGCGCGAAGATCTTCCGCTTCTGTCCGGCGACCGGCGCGCGGCGCGAGGGCGAGGAATGGGTGATCTCGACGCCTCAGGGCGAGATCCGCTGCGAGAAGGTCGTCAACGCCGCCGGCTATTATGCGCGGGAAGTCGGCAAATGGTTCGGCCGCGACGTGCCGATGATGGTGATGAGCCATCAATACATGCTGTTCGAGGAAATCCCGGAGCTCGCCGCCTGGTCGAAGGAGGCCGGCCACAAGCTGCCGCTGCTGCGCGACGTGGATTCGTCCTATTATCTCCGCCAGGAGAAGACGGGCATGAATCTCGGCCCCTACGAGCGGAACTGCAAGGCGCACTGGACGGCGCCCGACGATCCGATGCCGGACGATTTCTCCTTCCAGCTCTTCCCGGACGATCTCGACCGGCTGGAATGGTATCTCAACGACGCCGTCGAGCGCGTGCCGATCCTCGGCACCGCGGGCCTCTCGCGCATGATCAACGGCCCGATCCCCTATGCGCCGGACGGCAACCCATTGCTCGGCCCGATGCCCGGCGTGCCGAACGCCTATGAGGCCTGCGTCTTCACCTTCGGCATCTGCCAGGCCGGTGGGGCCGGCAAGGTGCTGGCCGAATGGGTGACGGAGGGCGAGACGGAATGGGACATGTGGTCCTGCGACCCGCGCCGCTACACGAGCTTCGCCGCCGACAAGGACTATTGCGTGGCCAAGGGCATGGAGGTCTACGGCCACGAATATGCCATGCATTTTCCAAAGCACGCCTGGCCGGCCGGGCGGAACCAAAAGCTTTCGCCGATCCACGATCGTATCGCGGCGCTCGGCGCGCAGTTCAAGCCCTATAACGGCTGGGAGCGCGCCAGCTGGTATGTGCAGGACGGCGACGACACGTCGGAGGCCGCGACCCAGACCTGGAACCGCGAGGGCCCGTGGCGGCCGCGCATCGAGGCGGAGTGCCGCGCCGTCACCGAGGCCGCCGGCATCCTCGACCTTCCCGGCTTCTCGCGCTTCCGCGTGAAGGGGGAGGGCGCGACGGCCTGGCTCTCCTTGCTGATCACCGGCCGCGTGCCGAAACCCGGCCGCATCGGCCTTGCCTATTTTTCCGACGACAAGGGCCGCATCGTCACGGAAATGTCCGTCATGATGCTGGCCGAGGATTTCTTCTTCCTCATCACCGCCGCGACCGCGCAGTGGCACGATTTCGAGTGGCTGCAGAAACACATGCCGGAAAATCCCGTCTTCACGCTGGAGGACGTCACGGAGAATTTCTCGTGCCAGATCCTCTCCGGCCCGAATTCCCGCGCCATCCTTGCCGATGTCTGCAAGGCGGACCTCACCATGCCCTGGCTCACCCACCAGCCGGTGGAGATCGCCGGCCGCTGGTGCCAGCTGGTGCGCGTCTCCTTCGCCGGCGAACTCGGCTGGGAAATCCACACCAAGGTCGACGACACGGCCGTCATCTTCGATACCGTCTGGGCGGCGGGGCAGAAGCATGGCCTGAAGCCCTTCGGCATGGAGGCGCTCGACAGCCTGCGCATCGAGAAGGGCTATCGCGCCTGGAAGGGCGATCTTTCGACTGATTACACCATCCTGCAGGGCGGCCTCGAACGCTTCGTCGACTGGACCAAGCCCGCCTTCAAGGGCAAGGCGGCGCTGGAGCGGGAGAAGCAGCAGGGCGTCACCAAGCGCTTCGTGCTGCTGACCGTCGAGGCCGGCGACTGCGACGCGCCCTACATGTCGACGCTCTGGCACGGCGGCAAAGTGGTTGGCGAGACGACCTCCGGCAACTGGGGCTATCGCACCGGCAGGTCCATCGCGCTCGGCATGCTGCGGGCCGATCTCGCTCAGGCCGGCACGGAGATCGAGGTGGAAATCTACGGCGAGCGCTTCAAGGCGACCGTCCAGCCCGACGGCCCGCTCTTCGACCCCAACAATGAAAGACTGCGCGCATGACGAAGCCCATCCCTTCCAAGGCAAGAGCCGTCATCATCGGCGGCGGCGTCTCCGGCTGCTCGGTCGCCTATCACCTGGCAAAACTCGGCTGGACGGACGTGGTGCTGCTGGAGCGCAAGCAGCTCACCTCAGGCACCACCTGGCATGCCGCCGGCCTCATCGGCCAGCTGCGCGCCTCGCAGAACATGACGCGGCTCGCCAAATATTCCGCCGACCTCTACGTCAAGCTCGAAGCCGAGACGGGCATCGGCACCGGCATGCGCCAGTGCGGCTCGATGACGGTGGCGCTGACGGAGGAGCGCAAGGAGGAGATCTATCGTCAGGCCTCGCTCGCCCGCGCCTTCGACATCGACGTGCGCGAGATCACCGTCGAGGAGGTGAAGGCGCTCTATCCGCATCTCAACACGGCGGATGTGAAGGCCGCCGTGCACCTGCCGCTCGACGGCCAGTGCGACCCGGCGAACATCGCCATGGCCTTGGCGAAGGGCGCGCGGCAGAACGGCGCGACCGTCCTCGAAGGCGTCAAGGTGACCTCGGTGCTGACGAAGGACGGCCGCGTGACGGGCGTTACCTGCGAGCAGAACGGCGAGACGTTCACCATCGAGACGGAGAATGTCGTCAACGCCGCCGGCATGTGGGGCCGCACGCTGGCCGACATGTCGGGCGTCACCCTGCCGCTGCATGCCTGCGAGCATTTCTACATCGTCACCGAGCCGATCCCGAACCTGCAAAGGCTGCCTGTTCTGCGCGTGCCGGACGAGTGCACCTATTACAAGGAAGACGCCGGCAAGATGCTGATCGGCGCCTTCGAACTGAAGGCCAAGCCCTGGGGCATGGACGGCATTTCGGAAGACTTCTGCTTCGACCAGCTTCCGGAGGATTTCGACCACTTCCAGCCGATCCTCGAAAACGCGATCCACCGCATGCCGATGCTGGAGACGGCCGGCATCCACACCTTCTTCAACGGCCCGGAGAGCTTTACGCCCGACGACCGCTACTATCTCGGCGAGGCGCCGGAGCTGAAGGGCTACTGGGTCGCCGCCGGCTACAATTCCATCGGCATCGTCTCCTCCGGCGGGGCCGGCATGGCGCTCGCCCAGTGGATGAACGACGGCGAAGCGCCGTTCGATCTCTGGGAGGTGGATATCCGCCGCGCCCAGCCGTTCCAGAAGAACCGCGCCTATCTCAAGGACCGCGTTTCCGAAACGCTCGGTCTGCTCTATGCCGATCACTTCCCCTATCGCCAGATGGCGACGGCGCGCGGCGTGCGCCGCTCGCCGCTGCACGAGCATCTGAAGGCGCGGGGCGCGGTCTTCGGCGAGGTGGCGGGCTGGGAGCGCGCCAACTGGTTCGCGAAAGAGGGGCAGGAGCGGGAATACCGCTATTCGTGGAAGCGGCAGAACTGGTTCGAGAACCAGCGCGAGGAGCACCTCGCCGTTCGCAATGGCGTCGGCCTGTTCGACATGACCTCCTTCGGCAAGATCCGCGTGGAGGGCCGCGATGCGCTGGCCTTCCTGCAACGCCTCTGCGCCAACCAGATGGACGTCGCCCCCGGCCGGATCGTCTACACGCAGATGCTCAACGCGCGCGGCGGCATCGAGAGCGACCTGACGGTGACGCGCCTTTCCGAGACGGCGTTCTTCCTCGTCGTGCCCGGCGCGACGCTGCAGCGGGACCTTGCCTGGCTGCGCAAGCACCTCCGCGACGAGTTCGTCGTCATCACCGATGTGACGGCGGCCGAAAGCGTGCTCTGCGTCATGGGGCCGAAGGCGCGCGAGCTGATGCAGAAGGTGAGCCCGAACGACTTTTCCAATGCGGCACATCCCTTCGCCACGGCGCGGCAGATCGAGGTGGGCATGGGTCTTGCCCGGGCGCACCGCGTCACCTATGTCGGCGAACTCGGCTGGGAGCTTTACGTTTCCACCGACCAGGCGGCCCATGTCTTCGAGGCGCTGGAGGCCGCGGGGGCGGATATCGGCCTGAAACTCTGCGGCCTGCACACGCTCGACAGCTGCCGCATCGAGAAGGCCTTCCGCCATTTCGGCCATGACATCACCGACGAGGACCATGTGCTGGAAGCCGGCCTCGGCTTTGCCGTGCGCACGAGGAAGGGCGAGTTCATCGGCCGCGACGCGGTGCTGCGCAAGGAGGAAGCGGGGCTGAAGCGCCGCATGGTGCAGTTCAGGCTGACCGATCCCGAGCCGCTGCTCTTCCACAACGAGGCGCTGGTGCGCGATGGCAGGATCGTCTCGACCGTCACCTCGGGCAATTATGGCCATTATCTCGGCGGCGCGATCGGCATGGGCTACGTGCCGTGCGCCGGCGAGAGCGAGGCGGATGTGCTGGCCTCCAACTACGAGATCGAGATCGCCGGCGTGCGGGTGAAGGCCGAGGCCTCGCTCGTGCCCATGTACGATCCGAAAGCCGAGAGGGTCCGCGCGTGAGCAACCTTGCCGAACGCCACCGGCGTTTTCATGCCCTGCACCAGTCGGGCTGCTTCGTCATTCCCAATCCGTGGGACATGGGCTCCGCCCGCATGATGGCAGCGTCGGGCGCCGTGGCGCTCGCCACCACCTCCGCCGGCTTCGCCTTCACGCTGGGGCGGCCCGACATGGGCCGCGTGACGCGCGATGAGGCGCTGCGGCATGCGGAGGATATCGTGCGCGCCACGCCGCTGCCGGTCTCGGGCGATTTCGAGAACGGTTTTGCCGATGCGCCGGACGACGTTGCCGAGACGATCCGGCTCGCCGCCGAGGTCGGGCTTTCCGGCTGCTCGATCGAGGATACGCGGATGGTCGAGGGCAACCCGGCCTATGCCTTCGATCTTGCCGTGGAGCGCATCCGTGCCGCCGCCGATGCCGCCCGTTCGCTCGGCCATCCCTTCATTCTCTGCGCCAGGGCCGATGGCGTGATGAACGGTGTCTACGACCTCGACGAGGCGATCCGGCGCATCCAGGCCTTCGAGAGGGCGGGCGCGGACCTCGTCTATGTGCCGGTGCCGCCGGGGCCGGAGGAGCTGAGGCGTGTCGTGCAATCGGTCGGGGTGCCGGTGAACGGGCTTGCCGCGGGGCCGCTGCGCCAGCTCACCGTGCCGGATTTCGCCGCGCTCGGCGTGCGGCGCATCTCGCTCGGCTCGATGATCGCCCGCGTCACCCACGCCGCGATCG
Source organism: Shinella sp. WSD5-1 (assembly GCF_963942435.1). GTDB lineage: Bacteria > Pseudomonadota > Alphaproteobacteria > Rhizobiales > Rhizobiaceae > Shinella > Shinella yambaruensis. The sequence continues at coordinate 3,581,324 of NZ_OZ012596.1, read as the reverse complement.
CCGAGCAGATGGACGCCATCCTGAAGGATGGCAGTTTCGCGAAATTGTCCGCCGCGGCGTCGGGGGACCTCATCAACAGAATGCTTGCCGCCGGTGCGGGGGAGACGGGTCATGAGTGAACAGGCAGTTTTGTCCCGGCGGTCCGGCGGGCGTGCGGCACGGGTCGCCATGCGCGCCGCGCCGCTGGCGGAAAATGTCCGGCCGGTGCGGCCGGGCCTTCCCGGCGGCCAGTACAAGCCGCTGACGGAGGCGGGCGTGCGCCGCATCCACGAGGCGGCGCTGGATGCGCTGGAGAATATCGGCCTCGCCAATGCGCCGAAATCCGGCGTCGAGATCATGACCGGGGCCGGCGCCATCCTCGGCGAGGACGGGCGCCTGCGCTTTCCGCGCGCGCTGGTGGAGGACATGCTGGCGCTTGCCGCGCGCGACATCACGCTCCATGGCCGCGATCCGAAATACGACCTCGAACTCACCGGGACCCGCGTCTATTACGGCACGGCGGGCGCGGCGGTGCATATCGTCGACGTGGAGAAGCGGGAATATAGGGAATCGACGGCGAAGGACCTCTTCAACGCCGCCCAGCTCGTCCATCACCTCGACAATGTGCATTTCTTCCAGCGGGCGATGGTCTGCCGCGACGTTGCCGACAATTTCCTGATGGACATCAACACGCTCTACGGCTGCTGCGCCGGCACGTCGAAACATGTCGGCACCAGCTTCTCCGATCCCTCGCATGTCGCCGGCTGCTTCGACCTCATCCACATGATGGCGGGCGGCGAGGACAAGTGGCGGGCACGGCCCTTCGTGTCGAATTCCAACTGCTTCGTCGTGCCGCCGATGAAGTTCGCGGAGGAAAGCTGCATCACCATGGAGGCCTGCATCCGGGCCGGCATGCCGATCCTGCTGCTGTCGGCCGGGCAGGCCGGCGCGACGGCGCCGGCGCCGCTTGCCACCGCCATCGTGCAGGCTGTCGCCGAGTGCCTTGCGGGCGTCGTCTATGTCAATGCCATGGCGCCCGGCCATCCGGCGATCTTCGGCACCTGGCCCTTCGTGTCGGACCTCAGGACGGGCGCCATGTCGGGCGGTTCGGGCGAGCAGGCGCTGCTGACGGCGGGCTGCGCGCAGATGCACCAGTTCTACCGGCTTCCAGGCGGCGCGGCCGCGGGCATCGCCGATTCCAAGCTGCCGGACATGCAGGCCGGCTGGGAGCAGGCGATCTCCAACGTCATGGCGGGTCTGTCCGGCCTCAACATGGTCTATGAGGCGGTCGGCATGCATGCCTCGCTGCTCGGCTTCTGCCTGGAAAGCCTCGTTCTCGGCGATGATCTTCTCGGCCAGGTGCAGCGCTGCGTGCGCGGCATCGACGTCACGGAGGATTCCGTCTCGCTGGAGACCATGCGTTCCGTCTGCCTCGATGGGCCGGGCCACTATCTCGGCGACCCGCAGACCCTGTCGCTGATGCAGACGGAGTATGTCTATCCCGCCGTCGCCGACCGCACGAGCCCGAAGGAATGGGCCGAGATCGGCCGGCCGGACCTCGTGCAGAAGGCGATCGAGCGCAAGAACCGCATTCTTTCCGAAGCCGGCGGCCCGCTCTTCGATTTTACGACGGACCGGGCGGTGCGGGAGAAGTTCAAGATCTACTTCTGACGCCTTTCGGCTGAAAGTCAGCTCCGTCGATCGAAATGGGTGCGCAGCGACACATGCGTCTGCACGCTCGCGATGCCCGGCGTCGTGGCGATCTGGCGGCGCACGGTGTCGAGCTCGCCGTTCGAGGCGCATTCGACGAGCAGCATCAGGTCCGTCGGCCCGGCGAGCGACCAGCAGGTCACGACGTTCGGAATGCCGGTGAGATGCGGCACGATGTGATCGCAGTTGCGGCCCTGCTGGAAGCTGACGGCGATCAGCGCCTCGACGCCCGGCCGTTCCCGGTCGATGCCGAGCTTGACCGTATAACCCGCGATCACGCCTCTCGCCTCCAGCCGCCGGATGCGCTCGTGCACGGCGCTCCGCGACAGCCCCGCATGGCGCGCAAGCTCCACCAGGCTCTGCCGGGCATCGGCGCGGAGCGCGGCGAGCAGCAGCCTGTCCTTGTCGTCCAGTTCGTTCATCCGGAAAATCTCCCCGTTGCCGGATGAACGTCCGGCGCGCTGCCTTCTTGCTGCGCGAAACCGGACGGAAAAGCAACTATTCGTCGGCCATCGCTTCAAGGAGAGACCGATGCCGACCCTGCCGGAAAACGCCGTCCTGATCCCGATCGACATGCAGCAGGCCTTCGACGCCGCGCCCTGGCCGCGGCGCTGGAACGAAAGGCTGGACGAGAACGGCCTTGCGCTCCTTGCCGCCTGGCGGGCCGCGCGGCGGCCGATCATCCATGTGCGGCACGACAGCGTCGAGCCCGGCTCCACCCTGCGGCCGGAGGTGCCGGGCAACGCGTTCCGCCCGGGCTTTGCGCCGCGGGAAGGCGAGCCGCTGGTGACGAAGAGCGTCAACGCCGCCTTCATCGGCACGGATCTCGACCTGCGCCTGCGCCGTCTTGGGGCCGATACGGTCGTGCTGTTCGGCGTGTCCACGGATATGTGCGTGTCGACCAGCGTGCGCGTCGGGGCGAACCTCGGCTACAGGGTGGTCCTCATCGAGGACGCCTGCGACTGCTTCGACCTGCCGGACGGGGAGGGCGGGACGATCGCCGCCCGCGACGTGCACCGCGCCCATGTCGCGACGCTGCGCCACGAATTCGCGACGGTGCTGCGAACGGCAGAGATCGTGGCTGGCCTCTGGAGCAATTCCAGCAAAAGTGCGTAGCGGTTTTGCGTCCGGAATTGCGTAAACAAACAGATAGAGCGTTTTCGCGATTCGAAGAAAAGCGGAAATGCTTTAGCGGGTCGCGGCCCTCACCTCGCGCACGCCGAAATCCCATTCGGGGGCGGTGACGGGGTTGAGGTCTATGCCGGGGAAGACGGCGAAGGTGGAGAAGGGCTGGCTTTCACCCGGCAGCACGCGCAGCACGATCAGCGCGCTGTCGCGGCCGACCTCGCGGCAGGTGCCGCTGGGGCAATCGGACAGCACGACATCGAGGCGGAAGGACTGCATCGGCTGGCTGCCCTTGTTGGCGATGCGGCCGGTCACGCGAAAGCTCGTCTTCGTCTGGCCGGCGCCGGCCTGCATCTCGGATAGTTCCACCCCGTCCGCGGAGAGCGCCTGGACGGTGGCGTTCGGTGTGGCGGCGGTGCCGGAGGGCGTGCGATCCTCGACGAACCAGATGAGAAGCGCGCTTGCAAGGCCGATGGCCACCACGATGGTGAGGACGGGTTCGACCCAGCTTTGGAAGCGCCGGAAGCGCAGTGCGAGATAGAGTATGGCCGCTGCCGCGACTGCGAATGCCCAGATCATTCAGGTCCTCCTGGGCATGGTATAGCCTGCGGAAGAAGGGACCGGAAGGCCGGTCCCCTCACTTTGCCTTGAGACTGATCCAATAGGCGCCGTCGAAGGGCACGGCGGCGAAGCGCGTGTTGATTTCCTTCAGCGTCGCGTCCGGGTCGATGTCGGCGAAAATGTCGGGGCGCAGCCATTGGGCGAAGGCTTCGGCGGCGAGGATGTTCAGCGGCACGGCGTTGAAGAAATTCCACAGGCCGTGCACGCGCTCCTCCTTCACCGCCTTGAGGTTCTTGAGGAACGGGCCGGAAACGGCGCGCGCCAATGTCTCGCGTGCCTCCTCCGGCGCAACGCCGGGGCCGACCGAGAAGGTGCTGTAGGTGCCGCCCGGCGAGGCGGTTGCGATATAGACGTCGGGATCGGCCGCGACGATGAATTCCGAGCTGACGATGCCGCCCTGCGCCGGCAGGCTTTCGGCGATGTTGCGGCTGCCGGTGATGGCGATGAAGGCGCCGAGCCCGCCGGTGCCGTAGGCGTAGCAGCACTTTTCCGGGTTCGGGAAGGCATCCATCAGCACGGTCGGGCCGGGCTCCTTGTGCGCGGCCACCCGGTCGCGGATGCGCTTGACCCGTTCCTCGTAGAAATCGGCGAAGGCGTTCGCCTGCTCCTCCCGGTTCAGCACCTTGCCGAGGAGGCGCATGTTGTCCGCGGTGTTGTTCAGCGCGTCGCTGTTGAAATCGACCACGACGACGGGGACGCCGCTTCTCTCCAGATAGTCGATCGCCTGCTTGCCGAGGTCCGTGTCGGCCTGCCAGTTGGCGAGGATGGCCAGATCCGCCTGCAGCGAGAGCGCGGCCTCGAACGAGACGGTGATGCCGTCGCCGATGATCGGCACGTCCTCGATCTTCGGGAACCTGTCCTTGAAGCGGGCATAGATCTCCGGATTGTCGCCCTTCATGTCGCTCGCCCAGCCGGCCAGGATGCCGACCGGGTCGGGATGAACCAGCGAGAGCGCGACCAGGTTGAAGCCGCTGCCGAGCAGCACCGCCTTCGGTTCGGCGGGAATGGTGATCTCGCGGCCCAAGGCGTCCTTGACGGTCAGCGGATAGGCCACCTCGGCGCGGGCGGCGAGCGCGCCCAGGAGCAGGAAGGCGGCGGCGATGAAGGCGGAAAGGCGCAGGGTCATTGTTTTCTCAGCTCCGGCAGGGCGCACAGCTCGCCGCAGCCCGGAATGCCGGGCAGCATGTAGCGCAGGCAGCAGACCTTGCGGCGACAGTGGACGGCGCCCGCTTCCAGCTCGTGGCGCAGGCATCCATGGAAGGGATTGCGGCTGCCATCGGCCAGCCGCGGGCAATCGAAGAGGGGGCGGGACGGCCAGTGGTCGTCGCCCGCGGGCGGCGAACGGTCCGTCGCGTTGAAGGCATAGTCGATATAGACGGCGGCGTTGTTCCAGGCGAGTTTCGGCGCGATACCGGTCTTCTCCCTGAACAGGGCGACGACGCGGGAGAGGTGGCAGTCCACCAGCGGCGTGACGAAGTCGACGAGGTCGTCGCCCTCGCTCCAGTCGCCCTCGTGCGGCAGGCCGAAGGCGCGCGGCAGGCCGTCCTCGCCGATGGCGATGGTCATCTCCTCGACGGCGACGGGCAGCGTCATCTCGGCCCGGCGGGCCACGACATAGGGGATGGTCAGCGCGGAGAAATAGTAGAGCGACCAGAAGGAGGCGGCGGCGCGGCGATCGACGTCGCCATGGCCTGCCGCATAGCGGTCGAGCGTCTCGGCAAAACCGTTCCCGGCGAGGAAGTCGGCGAGCGGCACGGCGCCGTCGAGATCCGAAGACAGCATCATCTTCTCGCCGCACCAGGCGTGCTCACCGGTAAAGACCGCCTTCAGGCCGTCCGGCCTGAAAGCGGTCTCGCCATCGTGGGTGGACGGCGCCGTCAAGCGCTTACCAGGAATATTTCAGGCTGCCGATGACCGTGCGGCCCTGGTCTCGGTAGCAGAAGCCGGCCGAGCAGACGGCATCCTGGCGGTCGAAGAGGTTCGTCGCGTTGACCTGCAGCTTCAGGCCGGCGAAGTCCTTGTCGATGGCGGCGAAGTCGTAGTCGATCGACGCATCGACGAAGGCGCGCGCCTTGTTCTTCATGCTGTTGGCGTCGTCGCCGTAGCTTTCGCCGGTGAAGCGGACGCCCGCGCCGAAGCCGAGGCCGGCCAGCGCGCCGTCTTCCGGCATGGTGTAGTGCGCCCAGAGCGAGGCCATGTGGCGCGGCACGGAGGAGACGTCGTTGTTGACGGTGCCGGCCGGGCCGTCGATGATCTTCGCCTGGGTATAGGTATAGGAGGCGATCAGCGACAGGCCGTTGTCGAGGCTGGTGGAGGCTTCAAGCTCGACGCCGCGCGAGCGCAGCTTGCCGCGCTGGACCTGAATGTTGGCCGGGCCGGTCGGCAGGTCGACGACCTCGTAGTAGAGGCCGTTGGTCTGGTCGATGTTGAAGAGCGCGGCGGTCAGCAGCGTGTTGCTGTCGGGCAGCAGGTACTTCACGCCCACTTCCTGCTGTTCGCTCTCGGTCGGCTTGAACGGGTTGCCGGTGGCAAGGTTCACGCCGGCATTCGGCGAGAATGCCGTCGAGTAGCTGGCATAGGGGGTGATGCCCCATTCGGTTTCGTAGGTCACGCCGGCGCGCCAGGTGAAGGCGCGGTCGCTCTGGTTGATCGTGTCGAGCGCGCCGGAGGCGAGGTCCGTGTTGTCGGTGTCGGTCGAGACCCAGTCGTAGCGGCCGCCGAGCGTGAAGGTCAGCGCGTCGTAGCGGATCTGGTCCTGCAGGTAGATGCCGGTGATGAACTGGTCCTGCACGCTCTTGGTCTGGAAGCCGATCGGGTCCGTCGGGCGGCCGCGCGTCGGGTCGGTGGTGTCGAGCGGCGGCGTCACGCCGTAGCCGTTCAGCGACTTCCAGTAGATCTTGGTGAAGTCGATGCCGGTCAGGAGCGTGTGTTCCAGCGCGCCGGTCTCGAACTTCGCTTCGAGCTGGTTGTCGATCGTATAGGTGTTCATCCACTCTTCGAACGAGCCGGCGCTGCTGTCGAGCAGCGTCGGGTCGGCGGCGTTCGGCTGGTAGGCGAAGGCCCAGTCGGCGTCGATGTTGAGCCAGGAGGCGCGGGCGTTCTGGCGGAAGGTAAAGACCTCGTTCAGGCGATGCTCGAACTCGTAGCCGATGCGGCCCTGGTTCTGCACGGAATCGTTGAAGGCCGGGTTGCCGGCGAAGAAGTCGCTGACCTTGCCGGTGATCGGATCGTAGTAATAGGCCGCCGTGCCGCCCGTCTTGGTGCGGGAATATTCGCCGAGGATGGTCAGCTTGGTGTCCTCGTCCGGCTTCCAGGTGAAGGCCGGCGCGATGTAGGCGCGGTCGTCGGGAACGCCGACCTGCTCGGTATCGGCGCTGCGCAGCAGGCCGGTCAGGCGATAGTAGACCGGATCTTCCTCGTTGATCGGGCCGGAAAGGTCGAACTGGCCCTGGTAGCGGTCGTGGCTGCCATATTGCAGCTGGATCTCGCGCAGCGCCTCTTCCGTCGGGCGCTTGCTGATGAGGTTGTAGAGGCCGCCGGCGCCGGAGGCACCGTAGAGCGCGGAAGACGGGCCGCGCAGGATCGAGACGCCTTCCAGGCCATAGGGTTCCGTCTTGAACAGCGAGGAGCCGGCGCCCGGCTGGCGCAGGTTGTCGCGGAAGACGCCCGTATAGGTCACGTCGAAGCCGCGCACGGTAAACGAGTCGAAGCGCGGGTCGAAGCCGTAGCCGCCGATACGGGTGCCGGGCGTATAGGCGAGCGTGTCGAGCAGGGTCTGCGGGTTGCGGTCTTCCAGCTGCTGCTGCGTGACCGAGGAGATCGACTGCGGCGTCTGGATGAAGGGCGTGTCGACCTTGGCGCCCGTCGCGCTGCTCTTGCCGACATAGCCGTCCGCCGTGATGACGCCGCCGCTGCCGCCGTCGACGACGATGTCCTCGAGCACGGTCGCGCCGCCCGCCGTCGTCGTCCCCTGGTCCTGCGCAAGGGCGACCGAGGCGAGCGTGAGGAGGGACGTGCCGGCGAGCGCCAGGCGGAACATCGTGCGGGAGGACGTGTGCATGCAGGTGACTTTCTGAGGAAGCGGATCGATAACGTGACCGTTTTTATCAGGATTTCATCTGCTGCAACGAATTATATGACTAGAAACATCAGGATTTAGCCTGTGTTGCCGGGAAGCAACACAGGCTGTGGACGGTCTGCACTCAGAAGGCGAGACTACCGGCCATCAGTGCAAGCACAAGGAAAATCAGGAAGATGACGAGGGCGATGGCGAAGAGCACCTTGGCGATCGTCGCTGTTGCGGCGGAGACGCCGGAGAAGCCGAGAAAGCCGGCGATCAGCGAGATGACGAGAAAGATGAGTGCCCATTTCAGCATGGCGATGCCTCCGATTGTGTCGGAGTAAAGACGCGTTAGGGCTGAAAATGTTCCCGGAAGGAGCCGGCACCCGTCCGTACCCAAAAGGCGGGCACTCCTCTGCCTGCCAGGCATCTCCCCCAGAGGGCCGGGCAATCGCCTATGGGGCAGGACGATGCCGCATCCCCTTCTCCCCTGCGGGGAGAAGGTGGCCCGAAGGGTCGGATGAGGGGGTGGCTCTGACGGATCGTTTACGCCTCCGATCCTCCCCCTCATCCGCCTGCCGGCACCTTCTCCCCGCGGGGGAGAAGGGAGTCGCGGCGACGATTGCAGTCCATCTGCGATTGCCCGCCCTCGTGGGGAGCTGCCCGGCACGGTAGAGGGGGCAGCCCCATGGTCAGCCGTGGCTGACCATCACATGGCGCACGGCGGTATAATCCTCCAGCGCGTAGATCGACATGTCCTTGCCGTAGCCCGACTGCTTGACGCCGCCATGCGGCATTTCCGTCGTCAGCATGAAGTGCGTGTTGATCCAGGTGCAGCCATATTGCAGGCGGGCGGCGGCCTTCATCGCCTTGCCGATGTCCTTCGTCCAGACGGAGGAGGCGAGGCCGTAGTCGCTGTCGTTGGCCCAGGCGATGGCCTGGTCCGCCTCGGAGAAGCGGGTGACGGAGACGACGGGGCCGAACACTTCGCGGCGCACGATCTCGTCGTCCTGCGTGGCGCCGGCCACCACCGTCGGCTGGAAGAAGTAGCCGTCGTCGCTGCCGGCGCGGCCGCCCGTGGTGATCTCGATGTGCTTCACCTCGGCGGCGCGCTCGACGAAGCTTGCCACCCGGTCGCGCTGGCGCTTGGAGATCAGCGGGCCGATCTCGTTCAGCGTGTCGTCGGGGTCGTTGTACTTGATGGTGGAGACGGCGGCCGAGAGGTCGGCGACCAGCTTCTCGTAGATGCCGTCCTCGGCGTAGATGCGGCAGGCGGCCGTGCAGTCCTGGCCGGCATTGTAGTAGCCGAAGGCGCGGATGCCCGAGACGACGGCGTCCAGATCCGCATCGTCGAAGACGACGACCGGGGCCTTGCCGCCGAGTTCCAGATGGGTGCGCTTGACGGTCTTCGCCGCCGCCGCCAGCACCTTCTTGCCGGTCGCCACATCGCCGGTGATCGAGACCATGTTGATCTTCGGATGGTTGATCAGCGCATTGCCGACCGTCTCGCCGCGCCCGAGCACGATGTTGACCACGCCTTCCGGCAGGATGTCGGCCAAAAGCTTCGCCATCTTCAGCGCCGTCAGCGGCGTCTGCTCGGAAGGCTTGAAGACGACGGTGTTGCCCCCGGCAATCGCCGGCGCCAGCTTCCAGGCCATCATCATCAGCGGATAGTTCCACGGCGCGATCGAGCCGACGATGCCGATGGGATCGCGGCGCACCATCGAGGTGAAGCCGGGCAGGTATTCGGCGGCGACCGGGGCGCTCAGCGAGCGGATGGCGCCGGCGAAGAAGCGCCAGCAGTCGACGATGGCCGGCAGCTCGTCATTGCGGGCGGCGTTGATCGGCTTGCCGCAATTGAGCGCTTCGAGAGCCGCGAAGGCATCGGCGTCCTTCTCGATCGCGTCGGCGATCTTCAGGAGATAGCCGGAGCGTTCCGCGGGCGTGGTGGTCGCCCAGGAGACGAAGGCCTTTTCGGCGGCGTCGACCGCCGCGTCGATCTGCGCATGGGAGGCCTCCGGCAGGTCGACGATCTTCGCGCCGGTCTTCGGGTTCAGGATGTGCTCCTCGACCTCGGTTCCGGCTTCGAAGCGCGAGCCGATCAGCATCTGGGTGTCCATGGCGTGTTCTCCGTTGTTGAGGAGCGAATGGCGAATAGCGAGTAGCGAACAGGGGTGGCAACTTCACCGTCAGGGAACCCTATTCGCTATTCGCTACTCCCTGTTCGCTCATGTTCATTTTCCGGCGCCTGCGACCTGGTCGCCATCGCGGGTGAGGTAGTAGGCGCCGAGGATCGGCAGGAAGGTGACGAGCACCACGACCATGGCGACGACATTGGTCACCGGGCGCTGGCGCGGGCGCACCAGTTCCTCCAGCATCCAGATCGGCAGGGTCGATTGCTGGCCGGCGGTGAAGGTGGTCACGATCACCTCGTCGAAGGACAGCGCGAAGGCGAGCATGCCGCCGGCAAGCAGGGCCGTGCCGATGTTCGGCAGGATGACATAGCGGAAGGTCTGGAAGCTGTCGGCGCCGAGGTCCATCGAGGCCTCGATCAGCGAGCCCGAGACGCGGCGGAAGCGGGCGACGGCATTGTTGTAGACGACCACGACGCAGAAGGTGGCGTGGCCGAGCACGATCGTCCAGAAGGAGAAGGGGATCTCCGCGAACGAGAAGGCCGAGCGCAGCGCGATGCCGGTGATGATGCCGGGAAGGGCGATCGGCAGGATGACGAGCAGCGAGATCGTCTCCCGGCCGAAGAATTTCGTACGGGAAACGGCGGCGGCGCACAGTGTGCCGAGCACGAGGGCGACGGCGGTGGAGATGGACGCGACGCGCACGGAAAGCCCCATCGCCTCCCAGACGTCCGGCCGGTTCCAGGTGACCGCGAACCATTTGAGCGTATAGCCCGGCGGCGGGAACTGGTAGCTCTTCTCCTCCGTCGTGAAGGCGTAGAGGAAGATGAGCAGGATCGGCAGGTGCAGGAAGGCGAGGCCGAGGCCTGCGGCGATCTTGAGGCCGAGGGGAGCGGTGGTGTTTCTGTCAGAGCGCATCGAAGGCCCCCTGTCGCTTGGCCATCCACAAATAGAGGCCCATGATGACGATCGGCACGACGGAGAAGGCGGCGGCGAGCGGGATGTTGCCGGCCGTGCCCTGCTGGGCATAGACCGCCTGGCCGATGAAGAGCCGCGACGAGCCGATGATCTGCGGGATGATGTAGTCGCCCAGCGTCAGCGAGAAGGTGAAGATCGAGCCGGCGATGATGCCGGGCAGGGCGAGCGGGAAGAGCACGTGGCGGAAGGTCTGCGCCGGGTGGCCGCCGAGATCGGCGGAGGCCTCGATCAGGTTGCCGGGCACGCGCTCCAGCGCCGCCTGGATCGGCAGGATCATGAAGGGCATCCAGACATAGATGAAGACGATGAAGGTGCCGGTATAGCTGATCGACAGCGACGAGCCGCCGACCACGGGCAGCGAAAGCCACGCATCGAGCAGCCAGGAAAGGCGGAGCTTGGCGAAGGCCCAGGTGACGATGCCTTCCTTGGCGAGGATCAGCTTCCAGGCATAGACCTTGACGAGATAGCTCGACCACAGCGGCAGCATGACGCCGAGATAGAAGACGACCTTCCATTTTCCCTTGGCATAGCGCGCCGCGTAATAGGCGATCGGGAAGGCGATGGCGGCGGAGGCGAGCGTCACCAGCGCGGCCATCAGCATGGTGCGCAGGATGATGTCGAAATTCGACGGGATGAGCAGCTGCCGGTAGGTGGCGAGCGTGAACTCGTAGTTGATCAGCCCGGAAAAGTCGTCGATCGAGAAGAAGCTCTGCAGGAGAAGCGCAAAGAGCGAGCCGAGATAGATGATGCCGAGCCAGAGCAGCGGCGGCGTCAGCATCAGGAGCAGCAGGATCTTCGGGTTGCGCCAGAAGAAATCGGAAAGCCGCCCGGAGGTGCCTTCGCGGCGCGCGAGGATGGAGGTGTCGGCGACGATGCTCATCGGGCACCGTCCATCGGGTGCAGGTCCTGCGGCAGGAAGGAGAGGGTGACCGTTTCGCCGAGCGCCGGCGGGGCGATGGAGGCCGGTGTCATGGCCGCGACGCGCGCGCCCGCGGCCTCGACCGTCACGCGGTTCGCCGCGCCGAGGAAACTGGTCGCGACGACGCGGCCGGCGAAATTCTTGCGGCCCGGGCCATCCCCGAGCGTGATCGCCTCCGGCCTCAGGCTGGCATAGCTGTCGCCGAAGCCGAGGGTACGGACGAAATCCGGCGGCAGCACGTTGGACGAGCCGACGAAATCGGCGACGAAGCGCGTTTTCGGCCGCTTGTAGACCTCTTCCGGCGTGCCGAGCTGCTGGATCCTGCCATCGCTGAACACGGCGATGCGGTCGGCCATCGACAGCGCCTCGCCCTGGTCGTGGGTGACGAAGACGAAGGTGATGCCGAGCGATTTCTGCAGGGATTTCAGTTCCTCCTGCATCTGCTCGCGCAGCTTGAGGTCGAGCGCGCCGAGGGGTTCATCAAGGAGGAGCACGCGGGGCCGGTTGACCAGCGCCCGGGCGAGCGCCACGCGCTGGCGCTGGCCGCCGGAGAGCTGGCCGGGCCGGCGCGCGCCGTAGCCGGGCAGCTTCACCATGGCAAGCGCCTCCTCGGCCGCCTTCAGCCGCTCGGCCTTGCCGACGCCCTTGACCATCAGCCCGTAGGCGACGTTCTCGAGGATCGAGAGATGCGGGAAGAGGGCGTAGTCCTGGAACACCGTGTTGACGTTGCGCCGGTAGGGCGGCACGCCCTCCGCCGTCTCGCCGAAGATCTCGATATGGCCCGACGTCGGCTGCTCGAAGCCGGCCATCAGGCGCAGGCACGTCGTCTTGCCGGAGCCGGACGGTCCCAGCATCGCGAAGAATTCGCCCTCGGCGATGGCGAGATCCACGCTGTCGACGGCACGCACGGCGCCGAAATGGCGGGAGACTTGCTGGAACAGGACGGCGGTCATGGGGGACTCCGGTTTGTCTTGGGCGATGGGCGCTGTACTGCGCCGATCGCAGAAAGTGGCGTGGGAGGAAGACGGCGCGTCTATCCGATCTCCCCCCTTGACGGGGAGATGCCCGGCAGGGCAGAGGGGGGTAGTCCCGCCCGCTTCGTAACATTTGCCGCTTCGCGGCCACCCCCCTCTGTCGCCTTCGGCGACAGAGGGATCTCCCCCTCAAGGGGGGAGATCGGGGAGTATGCCGCGCCGTTTTACCTCAACGCCCGCCGATCACGCCGATATAGTCGGAGACCCAGCGGTGATACGGCACGCACTCTCCCTGGCTTTCGCACTTGGTCACCGGCGTGCGCCAGAAGCGGATCTTCTCGAAATTGTCGAAACCGTTGGTCGAGCACCCCTCGTCGGTCAGGAGCGCATTGCCCTTGCAGGCCGCCGGGACCGAGGGAACCGCGCCGAACCAGGCGGCGGCATCGCCCTGCACCTTGGCGGAAAGCGAATGTTCCATCCACATATAGGCGCAGTTCGGATGCTGGCTTTCGGCATGCAGCATGGTCGTGTCCGACCAGCCCGTCACGCCCTCTTCCGGGAAGGTCGAGGCGATCGGCTGCTTTTCCGCCTGCATCAGGTTCACCTGGAAAGGCCAGGAGCCGGAGGCGACGACGCCCTCGTTCTTGAAGTCGTCGATCTGGATCATCGCGTCGTGCCAGTAGCGGCCGACCAGCGTGCGCTGGACGCGAAGCAGGTCGAGCGCGGCCTTGTACTGGTCCTCGTTGAGTTCGTAGGGGTCCTTGATGCCGAGGTCCGGCTTGTGCGCCATCAGGTAGGTCGCGGCGTCGGCGATGTGGATCGGGCCGTCATAGGCCTGCACGCGGCCCTTGTTCGACTTGCCGTCCGGCAGCGTCATCTCCTCGAAGACGACCTTCCAGCTCGTCGGCGCCGCGTCCTTGAAGGCCTCGGTGTTGTACATCAGGACGTTGGGGCCCCACAGATAAGGCGTGCCGTAGTGCACGCCGTTCACCGTGTGCCAGGGCGCGTTCTGCAGGCGCTCGTCGACGGTCTTCCAGCTCGGGATGAGGTCGATGTTGATCGGCTGCACGCGCTTGCCCGCGACGAGGCGGAGCGAAGCGTCGCCCGAGGCGGTGACGAGGTCGAAGCCGCCCTCGTTCATCAGCGCCACCATTTCATCGGAGGTGGCGGCGGTCTTCACCGTCACCTTGCAGCTCGTCTTTTTCTCGAATTCGGTGACCCAGTCATAGTTCTTGTCCGTCTCGCCGCGCTCGATATAGCCGGCCCAGGCGACGATGGAGACTTCGCCCTCGCCGGGCCCGAGCTCCTTCAGCGGCTCCTGGGCGATGGCGGCGGTGGCGAAGGCGAGCGAAAGGGTAAGCGCGGTGCAGGAATGCAGAAGTCGCTTCATGACAGTCTCCCGGTTTGGTCCGCTTGTCTGCGGTATTGTTCCCGGATGAGAAGGTGCCGCGCTTTCGCCGCTTTCGCAAATTCATTAATCAGAATGTCGGTATCGGAAATTCCGAAAGCGGCGAGGGCGTGCCGCGTCTTGTGGATCCTCGGGTCAAGCCCGAGGATGACGAAAGAAGAGAGGATTAGGGCTGAAGCAAGGGAGCCGGATGCCGCACCGGCAAAGGGGCTGGCAACCTCTCCTCCTCTCCGTCATCCTCGGGCTTGACCCGAGGATCCACGCCCCACCGCACGTCCTCGCCGCCAAAAAACACGCCCCGCATTTTCCCCACCCCTCAACCCCGTGCCTACAATCCTCCCATCCCGCCGCGGATACACCGCAAGGCGTTGCGGCGAGGCGGGGTCGGCGCGGGGCGTGAGGGGGCGACGCACACCTTGACGCACCGGGCGCGCGGAAAATGGTCTCCCTCCGGCGAAACGGGGGAAATGGCGGGGCGTCGGACCGGACCGCCGTTTTGCCCCGATCACGTCGCCGGGCGTGCCTGTGTGGCACACAACATGGCGGCTGCACCATGCGGCGTCCGGGGGCTTCCCCGCTCGCATGGCGCAGTGGAAGACGGTGCCGACCGGCAGTCGTGGCTGCGGCACCGTGATCCTGAGGGCGTGCATGACCCCTTCTCCGGAAGGGCGCGCCACCGTTCCCACGCACCCCGCCATCGCAGAGAGGCCGAAGTCGCGGGCAAAAACCGCCGAACGGGGCGCTGGACGGTGCCGCATACAAACATTCAGTCGAGGCAGCCTCCAGCGCCACGTCCGAATGCTCCCGCAAAACCCCGGCGCGCTGGCGTGCGGGGATGAAGCCGCAGGAAGAGGTTCGATGCCGCCGCTACCGTCCCCGACCGCTCCGCAGCGCCTCCGCCAGCCCGACGAAATCTCTTGCCGCTTGCGGCAGGCTGGAGCCCTTGCGCCAGACCATGCCGACCTGGACGACGGGAAGCGCGCCCGAGACGTCGCGGCTTTCGATGCGGTCGCCTTCCAGCGACCAGGGGCGATAGACGAGGTCGGGCAGGAGCGCGATGCCGGCGCCTGTCGCGACGAGGCTGCGCACCGCCTCCACCGAGCGGGTGCGGAAGGCGACATGCGGGCGGGCGCCGAGCGCGGTCAGCAGCTTGCCGGTGTTCTCCTCGATTTCGTCGACCGTGAGCATGATCAGCGGCTCCTTGGCGATGTCGCTGACGGAGATGATGTCGGCCGAGACGAGCGGATGGCCGATCGGCAGCCAGAGGCGGTAGGGCGAGGTTTCGAGGATCTCCGCCTGCAGCGCCATGCGGTCGCGCAGGTTCGAGATGACCATGACGGCGACGTCCAGCTCGCCGCCGACCAGGAGATGTTCCAGATAGGAGCCGTTGTCCTCGATGGCGCTCACCTCGATGCCGGGAAAGGCGCGGCGATAGCGCGAGAGCAGGTCCGACAGCACGTAGCCGGCGACGAGGGAGGTGACGCCGAGATTGAGCTGGCCCTTTTCCGCCGTGCGGTTGTCGGAGAAGGAGCGGCGGGCATCCGAGACGTTCGCGAGGATCTTCGTGGCGTGGCGCAGGAACTGGTGGCCGTTGTGCGTCGTCGTGAGGCCGCGCGGATGGCGCTCGAACAGCTCGACGCCGAGGTCGGATTCGAGCTCCTTGATCGCCTCGGTGATCGAGGATTGCGAGATCGAGAGGTTTTGCGCCGCGCGCGTCACGGAACCCTGCTCCGCGACGGCGACGAAATATTGCAGTTGCCGGAAGGTGAACGCCATGGCGGCAGTTAATATGCCCGGCGCGGGCGAGGCAAGCGCCGAAAATTCCTTGGGAAAGCCGCGGACGGGACAGGCGCGCGGGGTGCGCGCTGCTATGATCCCCGCCATTTCCAGCCGGGGCAGCGTCGCTCCGGCACCGGACAATGCGACAGGACACGCCCCGGCGCCCATTCCGTCACGCCGGAACGGCGCCGGCAACGAGGAGCCGCCATGACCGAACGCCCCATGCCGACCGAGGAGGGCATCCTGGCCTTCCACAAGCGCTGCGAGGATTTTTATCCCGCCGATGCCGTCGACGCGGATATCGGGCGGCAGCGCGGCTGGTACGATGCGCTCTGCGCCGCCTTCGACGCGCCGCCGCCGGCGGGCATGATCAAGCAGGACGGTGTCATCGCGGGGCGCATCCCGGTGCGCCGTTATCGCCCGGCGGCGGTGACGAGCGCGACGCGGCTTTTCTACATCCACGGCGGCGGCTTCGTCGTCGGCTCGCTCGACAGCCATGATGCGATCTGTGCCGAGCTTTCCGAGGCCGCGGGCGCCGAACTCGTGTCCGTCGATTACCGCCTGTCGCCGGAGCATGTCTGGCCCGCCGCTTTCGACGATTGCTGGGCCGTGCTGATCGAGCTTCTCCTGGAAAGCCACCCGGTCGTGGTGGTCGGCGACAGCGCGGGCGGCAACCTTGCCGCCGGCATCGTGCTGAAGGCGCGCGACGAGGGGCTGACGGGCATTGCCGGGCAGGCGCTGGTCTATCCGGGCCTCGGCGGCGACCTTGCCTCCGGCTCCTATCTGGAGATGGCCGAGGCGCCGGGTCTTTCGACCGCCGACGTCGCCTATTACCGCGAGGTCTACAAGGCGCCGGAGGAGGCCGTGCATGCCTTCCCGTTGCGGGCGGAAAACCTTGCCGGCCTGCCGCCCGCCTTCATCACCGGCGCCCATTTCGATCCGCTGCGCGACGATGCGCGGGCCTATGCGGCGCGGCTGGCGCTTGCCGGTGTTGCGGTGGAGTTTCGCGAGGAGAAGCAGATGATCCACGCCTGGCTGCGCGCGCGATTCATGAGCGCGGGCGCGAAGGCCGGTTTTGCGGCGCTGTGCGATGCCGTGCGCCGGATGGCGCATCCATGAGCGGGATCACCGATCTCGACGCATTGCTGGCGACGATGGAGCCGGCGCTGGCGGACGGGGCCTTCGTCTATGCCTGCGTGCCGGCCGGGGATCTGGAAGGCCATCTTTCTCGCGGGCCGGTCGGTCTCTTCCGGGAGGCGGAGGGCGTGACGCTGATCCTGCCGGCCGAGGCGGCGGAAGGGCTGGCGGCAAGCCCGCCGATGCGGATGATCACGCTCACCGTGCACTCCTCGCTGGAGGCGGTGGGGCTGACGGCGGCCTTCGCGACGGCGCTGACGGGGCAGGGGATCAGCGCCAACGTGGTTGCCGGCTACCATCACGACCATATATTCGTGCCGGAGCGGGATGGCGAACGGGCATTGGAAACGTTGCGTGCGCTGTCGCGTGCGGTGCGTGAAAAGGGAGACAGATGATGAAATCTTTGCGGTTTGCGGTTGCCTTTCTGGGCTTCGCTCTCGGGGCGGCGGGGCCGTCCGTTTCCGTGGCCGAGGATGCGCCCCAGCCCATTCCATCCTGCGCCATGTCCGGTTCGAAGAGCGTCTTCATCGGCGGTGCGCCGGCGCTGCGCCTCTCCGACGTGGTGAACTGCCCGCCGGAACTCTACGAGATCGTGCCGAGCATCATGATCGAGGGCCAGCCCATGGTGAAATTCCGCACGGGCGTCGGCGAGAAGGGCAATTGCACCGCGCGTGGCGAGGAGACGGTGATGGCCGAAGGCGAATCGGCCAGCCGGCTGGGGGATGTGGCCTGCACGCAGAATTGAGTGGAGCTATGCAGTTCATGGAGCTGTCTTGTTTTGCTAAACCTCGCTCCATTCTCCATCGTCATCCTCGGGTCAAGCCCGAGGATGACGATGGAGAATGGAGCGAGCTCTCAAAAGTCAGACGGGCGGCCTTGGCCGCCCGCTTCCGTCAGTTGCCGGCGCTTTCCATGCGGCGTGTCGTCAGCACCTTCTCCAGCCAGCCGATCTCCATTTCGGGGACCGATTTCAAAAGCAGGTCGGTGTAGTCGTCGAAGGGCGGCGAGAGCACCTTCGATTTCGGGCCGAAGCGCACGAGGCGGCCGCGGTGCATCACGGCCACCGAATCGGCAATCGCGCGGACGATGGCGATGTCGTGGGTGATGAACATGTAGGAGACGTGGGTCTCGTCCTGGAGTTTCAGGAGAAGCTTCAGGATGCCTTCGGCCACCAGCGGGTCGAGCGCGGAGGTCGGCTCGTCGCAGAGGATGAGCTCCGGCTGGGCCGCCAGCGCCCGTGCGATGGCGACGCGCTGCTTCTGGCCGCCGGAGAGCTCCGCCGGATAACGGTCGGCGAAGCGGCCGCCCATCTCGATCTGCTCCAGCAGTTCCTTCACCCGCTCGGTCTTCCTCGCCCCGCGAAGGCCGTAGTAGAAGGTGAGCGGCCGGCCGATGATGTCGCGCACCGTCTGGCGCGGGTTCATCGCGGTGTCGGCCATCTGGTAGATCATCTGGATGCGGCGGAGCTGGTCGTTCGTCCGGCCCTTCAGCGCCCGCGGCAGAGGCGTGCCGTCGAAGCTGATCGTGCCCTCCTGCGGCGGCAGCAGGCCGGTGATGACGCGGGCGAGGGTGGACTTGCCGGAACCGGATTCGCCGACGACCGCCAGCGTCTGGCCCTTCGGCAGGTGCAGCGAGACGTTCTGCAGCACCTTGAAGCCGTTGGAATAGCCGGCGGTGATGTTGTCGACCTTGAGGAGCGTGTCCGACTGGTCGGGCGCCTCCTCGCGCTTGGTGCCGCGCACGTTGACCAGCGCCCGGGTATAGTCCTGCGTCGGCGTCTCGATGATCTGCTTCACCGAGCCGTATTCCACCATCTTGCCGTGCCGGAGCACGAGGATGTCGTCCGTGATCTGCGCGACGACGGCAAGGTCGTGGGTGATGTAGAGCGCGGCGGTGTGGGTCTCCTCGATGGCGTGCTTGATAGCGGCGAGCACGTCGATCTGCGTCGTCACGTCGAGCGCGGTGGTCGGCTCGTCGAAGACGATGAGTTCAGGGTTCGGGCAGAGCGCCATGGCGGTCATGGCGCGCTGGAGCTGGCCGCCCGAGACCTGGTGCGGATAGCGCTGGCCGAAGGTTTCCGGGTTCGGCAGGCCGAGCACCTTGAAGAGGTAGAGCGCGCGCTTTTCCGCCTCCGCACGGCTCATGACGCCGTGCTTCAGCGAGGCCTCGATCACCTGCTCGCCGAGCCGGTGGGCGGGGTTGAAAGCCGCTGCCGCGGATTGCGCGACGTAGCAGACCTTGCAGCCGCGCACCTTGCGGATGCCGGCCGGGCCGAGCTTCAACAGGTCTTCGCCGTTGAGCTTGACCTCGCCGCCGGTGATGCGGACCCCGCCGCGACCATAGGCGAGCGCGGTGAGGCCGATGGTCGATTTGCCGGCGCCCGATTCGCCGATGAGGCCGAGCACCTTGCCCTTTTGCACGTCGAAGTTCACGCCTTCGACGAGCGTCACGGTCTTCGGCGGTTCGCCCGGCGGATAGCTGGTCGCCTCGATCTTGAGGTTGCGGACGGAAAGAAGATCAGGCATCGCCGCGCCCTCCCTTGAGGCTGGAGGTTCGTTTCATCAGCCAGTCGACGACGAGGTTGACGCAGATGGCGAGCCCGGCGATCGCGCCGCCCGGAATGAGGGCTGCGGAAATGCCGAAGATGATGCCGTCCTTGTTGTCCTTCACCATGCCGCCCCAATCCGCCGCCGGCGGCTGGATGCCGAGGCCGAGGAACGAGAGGGTGGAGAGGAAGAGGATCGAGAAGGCGAAGCGCAGGCCGAATTCGGCGAGCAGCGGCGAGAGCGTGTTCGGCAGGATCTCCCGGAAGATGATCCAGCCCGTGCCTTCGCCGCGCAGCCTTGCCGCCTCCACGAATTCCATGACCGCCACATCGAGCGCGACGGCACGGCCGATGCGGTAGACGCGGGTACTGTCGAGGACCGCCATCACGAGGATGAGGATCCAGAGCTGCTGCGGCAGGACGGCGAGCACGACGAGGGCGAAGATCAGCGTCGGGATCGCCATCATCAGGTCGTTGAAGCGCGAGAAGGCCTGGTCGACGAACCCGCCCGTCACCGCCGCCGTGAAGGAGAGCAGCATGCCGAGCGAGAAGGAGAGCACGGTCGCCGCCAGCGCCACGAAGATCGTGGTGCGCGCGCCGAAGATCAGCCGCGAGAAGAGGTCGCGGCCGAGATTGTCGGTGCCGAGCAGATGGTCGCCGCCCATCGGCTGCCAGACGGCGCCGACGATCTGGCTTTCGCCATAGGGGGCGATGAGCGGGGCGAAGAGGGCGCAGAAGACGGCGAGCAGGATGCCCAGGATGCCGACCCATGCGCTGATGGGGATGGTGGAAAGTCTCATCTCGGATGCCTCAATCTCGGGTTCGCGACGATCGCGAGGATGTCGGCGAACATGTTGAGGAAGATGTAGAAGGCGGCGAAGATCAGGCCGCAGGCCTGCACGACGGGCATGTCGCGCACCGTCACGGCGTCGACCATGTACTGGCCCATGCCGGGATAGACGAAGACCACCTCGACGACGACGACGCCGACCACGAGATAGGCGAGGTTGAGCGCGATGACGTTGATGACCGGCGCGACGGCGTTCGGCGCCGCGTGCTTGGCGATGATGCGCAGGCTCGAAAGCCCCTTCAGCTCCGCCGTCTCGACATAGGCCGAGGACATGACGTTGAGGATCGCCGCCCGCGTCATGCGCATCATGTGGGCGAGCACGACGAGGACGAGGGTGGCGGTCGGCAGGGCGATGGCCGACAGGCGCTGGCCGATCGTCATCGAATCGTAGACCGTCGCCGGGAAGGTCGCGACGCCCATCTGCACGGCGAAGAACAGGATCAGCAGGTAGCCGACGAAGAATTCCGGCAGCGAGATCGCCGCCAGCGAGATGACGTTGATGATCTTGTCGGGCATGCGGTTGCGGTATTGCACCGCGAGCATGCCGAGGCCGACCGCGAGCGGCACCGAGATGATCGCCGCGAAGAAGGCGAGGAACAGCGAATTGCCGAGGCGCTTGCCGATCTGCTCGCTGACCGAGTTCTTGGACGCCCAGGAATTGCCGAAATCGCCCTGGATCGCGCCGCCGAGCCACTTGAAGTAGCGTGTGGTGGCCGGCTGGTCGAGGCCGAGGTCCTTGCGGATGTTCTCGATGGCCTGGGGCGTTGCGGACTGGCCGAGATAGGTTGTCGCGAAATCGCCCGGCAAGGCTTCCACGCCCCCGAAGATCATCAGGGACACGGCGAAGAGCAAGGCCACGCTGAGCGCGAGGCGTTGCAGGATGAGCGCAACCAGGGGGCTGCTCTTGCTGAGTTTCGCCCAGAACGAAGGCGTGCCTTCGTCGACGGGGGCTCCAGTGGACGCA
This sequence comes from Shinella sp. WSD5-1, assembly GCF_963942435.1. Classification (GTDB taxonomy): domain Bacteria; phylum Pseudomonadota; class Alphaproteobacteria; order Rhizobiales; family Rhizobiaceae; genus Shinella; species Shinella yambaruensis. Next base: position 3,560,143 of record NZ_OZ012596.1, on the reverse strand, counting down.
ACCGACCCGGCAACGCCGGCAGACTGCGGGGCTTCGCCCGCAGCCGCCGTTGCTGTCAGCTCCGGACCGTGCGCCGGTCCGTTGCCGGTCATCAGGCGTCGAGCCACACGCGGGTTGCGACATATCCGTTCGACATGTCGTTGCCGATGTCGTGGACGTAGCCCTTCACGTTCTTGCCGCAGGCGTTCACGAAGTCGTTGAACATCGGCAGGATCAGGCCGCCCTCGTCACGCACCATCATGGCCATGGTGCGGTACATGTCCTTGCGCTTGGCCTCGTCGAGTTCCGAGCGGGCCTCGAGCAGCAGCTTGTCGAAGTCCTCGCGCAGGAAGCGGGTGTCGTTCCAGTCCGCCGTCGAGAGATAGGCGGTGGAATACATCTGGTCCTGCGTCGGGCGGCCGCCCCAGTAGGAGGTGGAGAAGGGCTGGACGTTCCAGACGTTCGACCAGTAGCCGTCGCCGGGCTCGCGCTTCACCTCGATCTCGATGCCGGCCTTCTTGGCGCTTTCCTGGTAGAGGACCGCGGCATCGACGGCGCCCGGGAAGGCGACGTCCGACGTGCGCAGGAGGACCGAGCCGCTGTGACCGGACTTCTTGTAGTGGAAGGACGCCTTGTCCGGGTCGTAGGCGCGCTGCTCGATGCCTTCGGGGAAGAGGGCATAGGTCTCGTTGATCGGGAAGTCGTTGCCGACCTTGCCGTAGCCGCCGAGCACCTTCTCCAGCATGGTCTCGCGGTCCATCGCATATTTCAGCGCCAGGCGCAGATCGACATTGTCGAACGGCGCCGTGTTGCAATGCATGATGAAGACGTAGTGCCCGCGGCCGGAGGTGGAGAGGATTTCCACGGTCGGCGCGCGCTTCAGGAGATCGACCGTCTTCGGATCGACGCGGTTGATATAGTGCACCTGGCCGGAGGAGAGCGCGGCGATGCGGGCCGTCGCGTCGTTCATCGCGATCATCTCGATCGTGTCGACGAAGCCGCGGTCCTGGCGCCAGTCGTCCGTGTTGCGCTCGAAGGTGGCGCGCACGCCCGCCTCGAAGCTCGTCACCTTGTAGGGGCCGGTGCCGATCATGGCGTTCGGATCGTCGAGGCCGCCGTTCGGCTGGATGACGAGATGGTAGTCGGTGAGCAGCAGCGGCAGGTCGGCGTTGCCTTCTGTCAGCACCAGCACCAGCTTGTCGCCGTCGGCCTTGATTTCCTTGATCGACTTCATGACGCCGAGCGCGCCCGATTCCGACTTCTCGTCGGTGTGGCGCTGCAGCGTCTTGATGACGTCATCGACGGTCAATTCCTTGCCGTCATGGAATTTCACGCCCTTGCGGATGTTGAACGTCCAGGTCGAGGCGTCGGCGGAAGGTTCCCAGGATTCGGCGAGCGCCGGCACGGGCTGGCCGGTCAGCGGCTCGGATTCGACGAGCATGTCGCCCCAGTTCCGGCCGACGACGAACATGAACTGGGAGAGCGCCTTGGCCGGATCCTTGGAGTCCGTCGCGGCGGCGCCTTCCAGGCCCAGTTTCAGATTGCCGCCGCGCTTGGGTTCCTGCGCCCTGGCCGCGGTGTCGAAGAGGGTGCCGGCGGCGGCGAGCGTGATGCCGAACGCGGCGGCGCGGCCCATGAACTCGCGGCGGTTCATCCTGCCGAGCGTGACCTGGCTGGTGAGATATTTGGTGTAATCAGTCATTCCCCTGTTCCCTTTCGCTGGCCCATTTGTGGGCATTTGTCGTTATGATTGGCAGGATTTCTGTTTTTGTCCTCAAAGGCAACCTTGCAACCGGCTTTTTATGGCGGTGGCAACGCATTTCCGTCTCCCGAAAGCCTCCTCTTTCTGCCGTGGATGCGGCGCTTTGTTCATAAGCTACCCACGCAGAAGCCGCGTGTAACGTCCTAAATTATCTATTCCTGCCACAAGCTGAGCTTATGGAAGAATGCGGATCGCGCCCGATGCAGGGGCGCTTCTCCTATCGCCCCTTCCAGACGGGATCGCGCTTTTCCGCGAAGGCGCGGGCGCCTTCGAGCTGGTCCTCGCTGGAATAGAGGATATCGACCGTCCGGAATTGCCGGCGGGTGATCTTGTTCATCGTCGCCTGGAAGGTCTCGCCCTCGGCGGCGCGCACCACTTCCTTGATCGCGGCATAGACGAGCGGCGGGCCGCTTTCGAGCAGGCGCGCGAGCTCCCAGGCCCGGTCCAGAAGCTTTTCCGCGGGCAGGATCTCGTTCACGAAACCCCAGCGATGCGCCTCCTGAACGTCCAGCCAGCGACCGGTCAGAAGCATGTCCATGGCGATGTGGTAGGGGATGCGCTTCGGCAGCTTGATCGAGGCGGCGTCGGCCACCGTGCCGGAGCGGATTTCCGGCAGGGCGAAGGTCGCGTGCTCGGCCGCGAGGATGAGGTCGGTGGAGAGCGCGATTTCAAGCCCGCCGCCGCAGCAGATGCCGTTGACGGCGGCGATGATCGGCTTGTTGAGGTCGCGCAGTTCCTGCATGCCGCCGAAACCGCCGACGCCATAGTCGCCATCGACCGCGTCGCCCGCGGCGGCGGCCTTCAGGTCCCATCCTGGACAGAAGAATTTTTCTCCCGCGCCGGTGACGATGGCGACCCGCAGGCTCTCGTCGTCGCGAAAGTCGGCGAAAATCTTTCCCATGATGCGGCTGGTCGCAAGGTCGATGGCGTTCGCCTTTGGGCGATCGATCGTCACTTCCAGGATGCCGCCCTCGCGGCGCTGTCTTATCGGTCCGGTCATGGGTTTTTCCTCAGACGGATCAGCGCATCGGCCGCGACGACACCGTCGCATTCCGGCAGCACCATTATTGGATTAATGTCCAGTTCTTCGATTATTGAAGCGTTTGAAACGACATAGGATGCCGCTGATGCGACGGCGGCGACAAGGGCGTCGATATCGCCCTTCGGCGCGCCGCGATAGCCGCCGAGCAGTTTTGCGATCTTCAGGCCGGAGATCGCCTCGCGGATCGTCCTTTCGTCCGTCGGCAGGGTCAGGATCGCGGAATCTTCAAGCAATTCGACGAGGATGCCGCCCGCGCCGATCGTCAGAACGGGGCCGGCGACCGGATCGCGCATGGCGCCGACGATGAGCTCGGCGACCGGTTTGCCCACCATCTTCTCGACGAGGAAGCCGGCGGCGACGCCGGCCATGGCGTTCGCGGCCTCCAGCACCGCCTCGCGGTTCGCGAGATTGAGCTTCACCGCCCCCGCCTCGGTCTTGTGCGCGACGCCAAGGCCCTTGAGCACGACCGGGAAGCCGAGCTCTTCGGCGGCGTCGGCGGCCGTGTCCGCCGTCTCGGCGACAAGACCCTCCGGCACCGGCAGGCCATGGGCGGCAAGCGCCTGCTTGGCCTCATGCTCGGTGAGGGTGACGGGCTCGCCTTCGCCGGCCGGCGCCTTGAGGAGCGGCCGAGACTGAGGCCCGGCCCAGGCTTCGCCGATGCCGGCGGCGGCGTCGGCGGCGGCAAGTGCCTCCTCAATGCCGTAGAAGGGCACGACGCCGTTCCGCATCAGCATCTCGGCCGTTTCCTCCGGCATGTTCTCGCCCATGCTGGCGACGATGCCGGCATTCGCGCCCGCGGCTTTCGAGGCGTCGATGACGGCGTGGCAGGTGGTGACCCAGTCGGCCGCATCGCAGCGGTCGAGGCGGGGGAAATCGAGCACGACGAGGTTCAGGCCGTAGCCGCCCCGCATCATCGTCGTGAAGGCGGCAGTCTGCTTCTCGCGGTTGCCCCAGACGAAGGTGTGGTAGTCGAGCGGGTTGGAGATGGTCACCATCTGGCCGAGCGTTTCGCGCAGCGGCTGGCGCTGGAAATCTTCGAGCGCGCGATAGTTCACCTTTCGCTTCACCCCGGCATCGGCCATCAGCGAGGCTTCGCCCCCCGAGCAGCTCATCGAGGAGATGTCGTGGTTCGGCAGGGGGCCGGCGACATGCAGCAGCTTCAGCGTTTCCAGAAGCTCCGGCAGCGTCTCGACGCGGCCGATGCCGAGACGGGCGAGGAGGGCCGAGGAGACCGCGTCGTTGCCGGCGAGGGAGGCGGTGTGCGAGACGGTGGCGAGCTGCGCCTGTTCCGACTTGCCGACCTTCAGCGTGACGACCGGCTTCTTCAGGTCGCGGGCGCGCTGGCCGAGGCGTTCCAGCGCTTCGAGGCTGTCGAAGCCCTCGATATGCAAGCCGACGGCGGTGACGCGCGGGTCTTCGAGGACCGCGCAGGCGAGATCGGCAAGGCCGGTCTGGGCCTGGTTGCCGGCGGTCAGGATATAGGCGAGCGGCAGGCCACGCTGCTGCATGGAAATGTTGCAGGCGATGTTGGACGACTGGGTGAGGACGGCGACGCCCTTGTCGATGCGCAGCATGCCGTGCTGGTCGGGCCAGAGCAGCGCGCCGTCCAGCATGTTGATGAAGCCGTAGCAGTTCGGCCCGAGGATCGGCATGCTACCTGCGGCCGCAACCAGCGCCTTCTGCAGGTCGTCGCCATCGGCAAGCTCGCTGACGGCCTCGCGGAAACCGGAGGCGTAGCAGACGGCCCCGCCCGCGCGGCGGGCCGCAAGGTCGCGGATGATGCCGATGGTCAGCTCGCGGTTGACGCCGACGAAGGAGGCGTCCGGCGCGCCGGGCAGGTCGGCGACCGAGCGGTAGCATTTGCGGCCGAGGATCTCCTCCTCGCGCGGATGCACCGGCCAGATTTCGCCGGAAAAGCCCATCTTGTCGCACTGGTAGATGACGCGGCGGGCTTCCTTGCCGCCGAAGACGGCGATGGACCTAGGGCGGATGAGGCGGTCGAGGGGGCGGGGAGTCATGCGTGGAGCTTTCCGGGTGTTGCCTTGCCCCTCATCCGCCCTGCCGGGCACCTTCTCCCCGTCAGGACGGGGAGAAGGGGATATGCCGGGCCGTTTTCCCGTTTCAAGGCATGGCGTTTGGCACATTCCCTCTCCCCGCTTGCGGGGAGAGGGCTAGGGTGAGGGGCAAATCCGGGATTCGCCATGCTCACGCCCCCAGCGGCCGGAGCAGGTCGCGGCTGATGATGTGCCGCTGGATTTCCGACGTGCCGTCCCAGATGCGCTCGACGCGGGCATCGCGCCAGAAGCGGGCGAGCGGCAGGTCGTCCATCAGGCCCATGCCGCCGAAGATCTGGATCGCCTCGTCGGTGACGCGGGCGAGCATTTCCGTGGCGTAGACCTTTGCCGAGGCGATCTCGCGGTTCGACGGCAGGCCCTGGTCGAGCCGCCAGGCGGCCGACAGCGTCAGGAGGTCGGCGGCATCGATCTCGGTGATCATGTCGGCGAGCTTGAAGGAGACGCCCTGGTTCGCGCCGATCGGCTTGCCGAACTGCTTGCGCTCGGCGGCGTAGTTGAGGGCGTAGTCGAAGGCGCGGCGGGCGCGGCCGACCGAGGTGGCGGCGACGGTGAGGCGCGTCGCGTAGAGCCAGTCGTTGGCGATGTCGAAACCCTTGTGCACCTCGCCGAGGATCTGGGCGGAGGGCAGGCGGCATTCGTCGAAATTGAGGATGCAGTTCTTGTAGCCGCGGTGCGAGACCGAATTGTAGCCGTCGCGGATCTCGAAGCCGGGCGTGCCGCGGTCGACGAGGAAGCAGGTGATCAGCTTCTTCCTGCCGCGCGGCGTGTCCTCCTCGCCGGTGGCGATGAAGACGATGACGAAATCGGCGATGTTGGCGTGGCTGATGAAGTGTTTCGTGCCGTTGACGATCCAGTCGTCGCCGTCCTTGCGGGCAAAGCACTTCATGCCGCGCACGTCCGAGCCGGCATCCGGCTCGGTCATGGCGAGGGCGTCGAATTTCTCGCCGCTGACGGCGGGCAGCAGGTATTTTTCGCGCTGCTCGTCGTTGCAGGCCATCAGGATGCCGGAGGGGCGGCCGAAGAACACGGTCAGCGCCATGGAGCCGCGGCCGAGCTCGCGCTCGACGAGCGTGAAGGAGGTGTGGTCGAGGCCGGCGCCGCCCACTTCCTCCGGCATGTTGCAGCCGAAGAAGCCGATCTCCTTGCACTTGCGGGCGATCTCCCGGCCGAGCTCCGGCGGCACATGGCCGGTGCGCTCGACCTCGTTTTCGTGCGGATAGATTTCCGTTTCGACGAAGGCGCGGACCGTATCCACGATCATCTGCTGTTCGTCGGTCAATGCGAAGTTCATGGAAAAGTCCTCCCCATACTCTTTTCGTGAGAGGTGCCATTTGTGGCCACCCCCCTCTGCCCTGCCGGGCATCTCCCCCTCAAGGGGGGAGATTGATTGTGGCACCGCCTTGCCCCTTGCCGATCTCCCCCCTTGAGGGGGAGATGCCCGGCAGGGCAGAGGGGGGTGGCGGCTCGCGTCGTCAGTTCTTTCTTTGCCCGACGCTGCGGCCTGCGCCGTCCGGCTTCGGCAACCCGGTATGGGCTTCGGCGATCGGCGCGATCTTCGCCAGTACCTCGGCGGGCGCGTCGACGCTCCTGCCGGCTTTCGAATCGACATGCAGCACCATCTGCTCGGCCGTCGCGATGACGTCGCCCGTCGCCGCGTCGTGGATGCGGGTGAAGTAGTGCATGCGCTTGTTGTCGAAGGAGAGCAGCTGCAGCGTCGTGTAGAGCGCCTGGCCGAGCTTGGCCTCGCCGAGATGGCGGATATGGGTCTCCACCGTGTAGTAGCTGTGGCCGGCCTCGACATAGGCGAAGTCGACGCCGACCAGCCGCAGCAGCGCGTCGGTCGTGTCGCCGAAGAGCTGGAGATAGCGGTGCTCCGTCATGTGGCCGTTGTAGTCGACCCAGGCGGCGTTGACCCTGGTGTCGACGAGGCGCAGCGGTTCGCTTGCGGACACCTCGACCTTCGCCTTGCCGGCCTTGGCCCAGAGATGCGCCTCGAACTCGGCGAGCAGCTTGCCCGAACCCCAGCCACGGCCTTCGTCGCCCGCCTTCAGCGCGTGCATGATGCCGACGAGATTCTGGTCGCGGATGCGTTCCAGCTCGCGGATGCCGCGCGCGCCGGACTGGGCGTCCGACTGGCCGGCGATCTTTTCGACGAGCGCGTCGTCGAGGTCGACGACGTCGGTCAGCTTCGTCCAGGGCCAGGAGAGGCAGGGGCCGAACTGGGCGAGGAAGTGGCGCATGCCCGCTTCGCCGCCGGCGATGCGGTAGGTCTCGAACATGCCCATCTGCGCCCAGCGCATGCCGAACGAATAGCGGATCACGTCGTCGAGCGTCTCGGTGTCGCAGATGTCGTCCTTGATGAGCCAGAGGCCCTCGCGCCAGACGGCTTCCAGCAGGCGGTCGCCGACGAAGGCCTCGATCTCCTTGTTGATGATCACGCCCTTCATGCCGATCGGCGCGAGCTTGGCCTTGGCGTCTTCCAAGACGGCGCGCGACGTCTTCTGGCCGCCGACGAGTTCGGCGAGCGGCAGCAGGTAGACGGGATTGTAGGGATGCGCGACGAACAGGCGTTCGGGATGCTTCATGTCGCGCTGGAGGTCTGTCGGCATCAGGCCCGACGTGGAGGAGCCGATGAGGGCGTCGGGCTTTGCCGCCGCGTCGATCTTCGTCAGCACGCCGCGCTTCAGCTCCAGCCGCTCGGGCACGCTTTCCTGAATCCAGTCAGCGTCTTGCACGGCTTCTTCCAGGCTCTTGCAGAAGGTGATCTTCCCCTTCGGCGGCAGCGGGGCCATGGTGAGCATGCCATAGGCGCGCTCGGCATTGGCCATCACCTCGCCGATGATGCGTTCGGCTTCCGGATGCGGATCGAAGATGTTCACGTCGATGCCGGCCAGCGCGAAGCGGGCGACCCATGCGCCGCCGATGACGCCGCCGCCGACACAGGCTGCCTTGGTGATGGTGGTCATGCTGTGCGTTCCCTCATGTTCTTTTCCGTGTGCGCGGTTTGTTGCCCCTCATCCGGCTGCCGCCACCTTCTCCCCGCGAGCGAGGAGAAGGGATATGCCGCGCCGTTTTCCTCCGTCCCGAACGTCCGGTCTGGCAGGTCCCCTCTCCCTGCTTGCGGGGAGAGGGCTAGGGTGAGGGGCAACCCGGTCCGTCAGCCCCGCGGTGCCCGCTTCGTAAGCTTCAGCTTCTCGCGCACGTCGGCCGGGCCGATGACCCGGGCTCCCATGCTCTCGATGATGTTGACGGCCTTGTCGACGAGCTGCGCATTGGTGGCGAGCTGGCCCTTGCCGACATAGAGGTTGTCCTCCAGGCCGACGCGGACATTGCCGCCGGCAAGCACCGCCGCGGCCGGATAGGCCATGGCGTTGCGGCCGATGGAGAAGGCCGAGAAGGTCCAGTTCGAGGGCACGTTGTTGACCATCGCCATGAAGGTGTTGAGGTCGTCGGGCGCGCCCCACGGAATGCCCATGCAGAGCTGGATGAGCACCGGATCCTCGATGACGCCTTCCTCGACGAGCTGCTTGGCGAACCAGAGATGGCCGGTGTCGAAGGCCTCGATCTCCGGGCGCACGCCGAGATCGGTCATCATCCGGCCCATGGCGCGCAGCATGGACGGCGTGTTGGTCATCACGTAGTCGCCGAGCGAGAAGTTCATCGTGCCGCAATCGAGCGTACAGATTTCCGGCAGGCATTCGGCGACGTGGGAGACGCGCTCCGTCGCGCCGGCCATGTCGGTGCCGTTGGGATTGAGCGGCAGCGGCTGCTCGGTGTTGCCGAAGATCATGTCGCCGCCCATGCCGGCGGTGAGGTTCAGCACCACGTCGACTTCCGCGTCGCGGATGCGCTCGGTCACCTCGCGGTAGAGGTCGTTGCGGCGGCTCGGCGCGCCGGTTTCCGGATCGCGCACATGGCAGTGCACGACGGCGGCGCCGGCCTTGGCGGCCTCGATCGCCGATTCGGCGATCTCTCTCGGCGAGCGCGGCACATGGGGGGATTTGCCGGCGGTGTCGCCGGAGCCGGTGACGGCGCAGGTGATGAAAACGTCGCGGTTCATCGCTAGGGGCATTGTCGTTCTCCCAGTATTCTCGTTGAAGCCATTACGAGCCAAGAGAAGGCGCAGTGCTTTCACTTTTCGGATCCATCCTTGACAATTCGGGAGACGGAGCCGCAGGATTGCCGCATGCTGGATCCCTCCTCCGAAACGCTCGACATCGATATTCTCGTCCTGCCCGAGACGAACCTCATCCTCGTCGCCTCGGTCATCGAGCCCCTGCGCGCCGCCAACCGCATCTCCGGCCAGGACCTTTACCGCTGGCGGATTTTCTCGCCCGACGGCCTGCCGGTCGAAACGCGCAGCCGCATCCCCGTGCCGGTGGACGGTCCGTTCCGGCCGGAGCGGGAGACCCAGCCGCTTTTCGTGCTGTCGAGCTATCAATGGCAGATGAGTGCGACGCCTTTGTTGCGCCGCCAGCTCTCGCAGACCGCCCGCCACCGCATCGCCATGGCCGGCATCGAATCGGGCAGCTGGCTGCTTGCCGAGGCGAGCCTGCTCGACGGCCACTCCGTGACGATCCATTGGGAGGACATGGAGGAATTCGCCTCCGCCTATCCGCAGATCGACGTCGAGCGGCAGCGCTACGTCATCGACGGCAAGCGCATCACCACCGGCGGCTCGCTGCCGACGCTCGACCTGATGCTGGAGATCATCCGCCGCCGGCAGGGCTATTCGCTGGCGCTCGAAGTCTCGCGGCTCTTCATCTACGAGCACGAGCGCACCGGCGGCCTGTTGCAGGTGCCGGCGCTCGGCAACATGCGCGTCGCCGACCAGCGCGTCAGCCAGGCGGTGCGGCTGATGGAGGAGACGGTGGACGCGCCGCTCACCCTGACGCGGCTTGCAAAGCGCGTCGGCGTCAGCGCGCGCCATCTCCAGGACCTGTTCCAGGAGACGATGGGCGTCGCGCCGCACCAGCACTATCTCGCGCTCCGCCTCAACGCCGCCCGCCGCAAGGTCATCGAGACGAGGGCCGAGTTCGCCGATATCGCGGCGCTCACCGGCTTCAACTCCTCCTCCGCCTTCTCGCGCAGCTACCGGGCGCATTATCACGAGAGCCCGACGGAGACCCGTCGCCGGCTGAGGGCCGGGGCGAAGGGCTAGGTTTTCGTCAGAAGCGCGAGCATCGTCTCGGCGGCCTTGCGGGAAAGCGCGTCGCGCGGCCAGACGAGGCTCAGCGATTGCTGGTAGGCGTCATCGAGCGGCAGCAGCGCCGGCGGCGGCTTGATGTTGGCGACGGAGTGCTCCGGCAGCACCGAGAGATGGCCGTGGCCGAGCACGAGGTTGATGATGACGGGGATCGAATCCACCTCGACCAGCGTCAGGCGGGTGCGCTCGGCGGGGGAAAGCGTCGCTTCGAGGAAGCGGTCGGTCATCTGCCGCAGGCCGCTGCGCGGGCTCGGCACGGCGATCGGGTACTGGCATAGCAGCGTGGCGAAATCCTGCTTCTCGGCGCTGTCCAGCCTGCGCGGGCCGGCAAGCGCCAGCCGGGAGCGGCCGATCAGGCTGCCTTCGAATTCGGCGGGGTAGCGGTCGGTGTCGAGCAGGATCAGGTCGAAGCGGCGGTTTTTCAGGCCCGAGACCAGTTCGTCCGCCGTGGTGGAGGAGAGGAAGAGCGGCTGGCGGGGCCGCGCCGCGCGCCACGCCACGGCGAGGCGGGCGAGCATGGCGGCGATCTCGCTTTCATGGCCGAAGGGGATGATCGCGCCGAGCCGCCAGGTGGCGGCGCTGCGGCGGAACCGTTCGGCCGATGCGGTGGAGAGGGACTCCCAGGCCGCGCCGATGCGTTCTGCGAGCGCCAGCGCTTCCAGGCCCGCGGGCGTGCAGGTGATGCCCGTCGCCGAACGCGCGAGGAGCTTGCAGCCGATCGCCGCCTCCAGATGGCTGAGCTGGCGGGTGAGCTGCGGCTGGCCGAGGCCGAGGGACTTGGCGGCGCTGTTGATGCTGCCGGCGCGGGCCGTCGCGGAAAAGCGGGAAAGGGCGGCGAGCGAGACGGCCGGCCTCGTTTCCCCGCCTTTGCCGAGGGCGGCGAGCGCGGCGGCCGCTTCGGCGATTTCGGCAAAGCGCGGCAGGCGGGCCTCGGCGTCGAGCGTCGGCACGAGCGCCTGCCCGTCGCGGCGCACCAGCGGCACCGACAGCACGGCCTCCATCCGGCGCAGCGCCGCGCTGGCGCTGGAGGCGGGGCGTCCTTCCGCGGCCGCCGCCCTGCGGATGCCGCGTTCTTCGAGAATGCTGTGCACAAGGCGAAGCGTGGATAGATCCACGGGCGGCTCCTTCGGGTTTTCCGTCTGTACGGTTCATAGCATGAACCGTACGGATTTTGGGATATGGGTTCGGGCCGCGTTCCGCATAACATCCGCATTCGGTTTTACGCATTCCGGACAGGCGCTTTTGCCGGAATTGCCGTTCGAGACAGGCTTTTTGAAAATGCTCGCTTCCGCCGACACGCTCTATCTGACCGGCCAGCCGCTCGATTTCGCGACGCTGGAGGCGATCGGCACGGCTGCGCGTCGGCCGGTGGCCTGCGAGATCGGCATGGGGCGTGTCGGCACGTCGCGCCGCGTCATCACCGATCGCCTCGCCACGGGCCTGCCGATCTACGGCGCGAATACCGGCGTCGGCTCGATGAAGGACAAGCTCTGGACGGCCGACGACCTCATCGAGTTCAACAACAGCCTGGTGAGGGCCCACCATTTCGGCACCGGCGAGCCCTTCACGCTGCCGATCGTGCGCAAGGCAATGGGCATTCGCGTCAACACGGCGCTCGGCGGCTATTCCGGCTGCAGCCCGGAGCTGATCGACGCCCTGCTCGGGCTGCTCGAACGGGATGTCGTGCCCGTCGTGCGCCGGCATGGCTCGATGGGGTGCGCCGATATCGGCCTGATGGGCCAGATCGCGTCGGTCCTGACCGGCGAGGGCGAGGCGTGGTACGGCGGCGAACGCCTGCCGGCCCTGGAGGCGCTGAAGCGCGCCGGCCTCCAACCCTATCGCATGCAGCCGCGCGATGCGCTGGCCGCCCTCAGCGTCAATGCCATCTCGCATGCCGCGGCGGCCAATGTGGTGCGCGAGGCGGCGATGGCGATCCGCAACCTCATGGTGACGGGCGTTCTCTCCTCGCTGGCGCTCGGCGCCTCGGCCGATCCCTGGCGCGTGGCGGCAAGGCTCTCGGCCCATGGCGAGGCACTTGCCGGCACCTGGTTCGAGGCGCAGGCCGCCTCCGGCCATTGGCCGAAACCGTCGGCGATCCACGATCCGCTCAGCCTGCGCATGACCGCGCAGGTCTTCGGCGCCTGCCTCGATACGCTGATGAACGCCGCCGAGCGCATCGTCGAGGCGACGGCGCAGTCCGACGACAATCCGGTCGTGCTCGACAACCACGTCATGGCCTCCGGCGGCTCGCTGCCGCTCTCGACGACGCTCTATGTCGAGGCGGCGCAGACGGGGTTCGCCCATCTTGCGCGCAACGTGCTGAACCGCTGCGTGCTGCTCGCCAACGGCGTGCGCCGCAACCTGCCGGTCAACCTCGTGGCGCCCGGCGAGACGGCGACGGGCTTCGGGCCGCTGCTGAAGCTCGCGGTGGAGCTCTACATGCGCATCCAGTCGCTGGCGGTGCCGATCTCGGCGCAGTCCATCGTCGTCGCCGGCGGGCTGGAGGAGGAGGCGACCTTCCTGCCGCTGATCGTCGAGCGCATGGAGAGCCAGGTGCGGGACCTCCGCCAGCTCGCCGCCCTCGAAGCCATGCTCTCCGCCCAGGCGATCGACCTTGCCGGCGACAATGTCGCCGGCGTCGTCGCCATCGCCTACCAGCGCACGCGGGCGATCAGCCCGTTCTACCGCAAGGACCGGCCGCTTTCCGCCGAGATCGAGGCGCTCGACCGCGATCTTGCCAGCCCCGAGGCGCTTGCCGCCTTCGTCGAGGCCGCGCCCATGGCGCAATTCGACGCCTTCTTCGCCCTCAAGCCCTGACGGAGACAGACCATGGCCGATTTCGATCTCGTCCTGAAAGGCACCGTGGTCCTGGCGGATCGCATCGTCGACGGCGGCCATGTCGCCGTGCGTGACGGCAAGGTGGCGCATGTCGGCCAGGGGGCCATGCCGGCGGCGAGGGAGCGGCACGACCTTTCGGGCGCGCTGATCCTGCCCGGCGCGATCGACGCGCAGGTGCATTCGCTGTCGCAGAAGAACCAGGAGGATTTCATCTGGTCGACGCGTTCGGCGGCGGCGGGCGGCGTCACCACCATCGTCGACATGCCCTATGACGAGGGCAACCTCGTGTGCTCGGCCGAGGCCGTGCGGCGCAAGGTGGACCATGCCGGGCCGCAGGCGCGCGTCGATTTCGCGCTCTACGGCACGGTCGATCCGCAGGAGGGGCCGGCGCGGATCGGGGAAATGGTCGAGGCGGGTGTCGCGGCCTTCAAGTTCTCCACCTTCGGCACGGACCCGAAGCGCTTTCCGCGCATCCCGGCGGCGCTGCTGGAGGATTGCTTCCGCGCCATCGCCCCGACCGGTCTGACGGCCGGCGTGCACAACGAGGACGACGAGGCGGTGCGCGCCGCGATCGCCAGGGTGAAGGCGGCCGGCATCACGGACTACCGCGCCCATGGCCTGTCGCGCCCGCCGCTGACGGAACTCATCGCCTCCAACCAGATCTACGAGACCGGCGCGGCAACCGGCTGCCCGGCCCATGTGGTGCATTGCTCGCTCGGCCGGGGCTACGAGATCGCCAGCGCCTATCGCGCGCAGGGGTTTCGGGCGACCATCGAGTGCTGCATCCACTATCTCACGCTCGATGAGGAGAACGACGTCGCCCGGCTCGGCGGCAAGGCGAAGATCAACCCGCCGATCCGCCCGCGCGCCGAGGTCGAAAAGCTCTGGCGGCACGTCGCCGCGGGCAATGTGACGCTCGTCTCCACCGACCATGTGAGCTGGTCGGAGGACCGCAAGACCAATCCGGACATGCTGGCCAACGCTTCCGGCGTGCCGGGGCTGGAGGTCATGGTGCCGCTCTTCGTCAAGGGCGCGCTGGAGCGCGGCATTCCGCTGACGCGGGCGGCCGAGCTGATGGCGCTGAACCCCGCCCGGCATTTCCGGCTCGATCATGTGAAGGGCGCGCTCGAAGCCGGCAAGGACGCGGACATCGCCGTGCTGACGCCCGAGCCCTATAGCTATGACGCGGCGGCGAGCGGCCACAACGTCGTCGGCTGGTCGCCCTATAACGGCATCCGCCTGCCGTGGCGCGTCTCGGCGACCTGGCTGCGCGGCAAGCTCGCCTTCGACGGCAAACGGGTGCTCGCCGAACCCGGGTCCGGCGCCTTCGTGCGCCCGTTGCCGACGCTCGTTTCCGCAGGTGGCCGCTGATGGCGGCGCCGCGAACCAATCTGCCGGTCGATCCCGCCCGCATAGAGGATGTGATCGACGGGCTTGCCCGGCTCACCGAGCCCGGCCGGCCCTACACACGGCGTGCCTTTACCGCTCTGTTCCCGGCGGGGCGGGATTTTCTTGACCAGAGGTTTCGGGCGGCCGGGCTCGAAACGCGCATCGACGCCGCGGGCAATCTCATCGCCCGCCGGCCGGGCAGGAAACCGGGCCTCGGCACGATCATGCTCGGCTCCCATTCCGACACGGTGCCGGATGGCGGGCGTTACGACGGCATCGCCGGCGTGGCGGTGGCGCTGGAAGTCGCCCGCGCCCTTGCGTACCAGGGGATCGAACTCGACCATGACCTGGAGGTCGTCGATTTCCTTGCCGAGGAAGTGTCGATCTTCGGCGTCTCCTGCATCGGCAGCCGCGGCATGGCCGGCGTCCTGCCGGCGGACTGGCTGGCGTGCGAGAGCGGCGGCCTGACGCTGGAGCAGGGCATTCGCGATATCGGCGGCGATCCGGCGCGCCTGCAGGCGCAGGCCCGCAAGGACATCGCGGCCTTCCTCGAACTGCATATCGAGCAGGGGCCGGTGCTGGAAACGGAGAAACTGGATATCGGCGTGGTGACGGCGATCGCCGGCATCACGCGCATCGAGATCATCGTCGAGGGCCGGGCGGACCATGCCGGCACGACGCCGATGGGCGCGCGCGCCGATGCGCTTGCGGCCGCCGCGCGGCTGGTAACGGGCATCGAGGCGCTGGCGAAGTCGCTCTCGGAAGGGCCGGGGCATTTCACGGCGACCGTCGGCGAATTCTCCATCGCGCCGAACGCGGCCAATGTCGTGCCGTCGCGCGCGCGCCTGTTGATCGACGCGCGGGCCGAGCACCGCACCACGATGGATGTTTTTGCCGCCTCCGTCGAGCAGATGGCGGAGCAGCTCGCACGGGAGACCGGCACGCTCATCGCGCCGCCGCGCCGCCTCTCCGACAACATGCCGACGCCCGGCGATCCGCTGCTGCTCGATGTGCTGGATGCGGCCTGCGAGATGGCCGGCGCAAG
Organism: Shinella sp. WSD5-1; assembly: GCF_963942435.1. GTDB lineage: Bacteria > Pseudomonadota > Alphaproteobacteria > Rhizobiales > Rhizobiaceae > Shinella > Shinella yambaruensis. The sequence goes on along the minus strand of NZ_OZ012596.1, from coordinate 3,544,807 downwards.
CCATCGCCGCATGGCCTCCGGCGCCGGGCATGACACGGCCTTCCTGGCGAAGGTGACGCGGGCGGCGATGATCTTCGTGCCGTGCCTTGGCGGGCGCAGCCATGCGCCGGAGGAGTTCGCCGAGACGGACGATATCGCGCTCGGCGCGGCGGTGCTTTTTAACGCGGTGATTCAACTGGATAAGACATTGAGTCAGGAGGACGCCCGATGGGCCGGATCTTAAAGGAAAAAGACGTCGAGGCGGCGGTCAAGGGCGGCTCGGTCTATGCAGCCGGCGGCGGCGGCTGGGCGGACCATGGCCGCATGCTCGGCTATGCCGCCGTCTCGATCGGCAAGCCGGAGCTGGTCTCCATCGATGAATTGTCCGATGACGACTGGGTGGCGACCGCCGCCGCCATCGGCGCGCCGGCCTCCACCACGCCCTGGGAAATGCGCGGCGTCGACTATGTGAAGGCGGTGGAGCTTCTGCAGGACGCGCTCGGCGAGAAGGTCGCGGCGCTGATGGTCGGGCAGAACGGCAAGTCCTCGACGCTCAACGGCTGGCTGCCCGCGGCGATCCTCGGCACGAAGGTGCTCGACGCCGTCGGCGACATGCGGGCGCATCCGACCGGGGACATGGGGTCGATCGGCATGGCAGGCTCGCCCGAGCAGATGATCCAGACCGCCGTCGGGGGAAACCGCGACGAGAACCGCTATATCGAGCTCGTCGTGCGCGGCGCGACCGCGAAGGTCTCGCCGATCCTGCGCACGGCCTCCGACATGTCCGGCGGCTTCATCGCCTCCTGCCGCAATCCCTTGCGCGCCTCCTATGTGCGCAGGAACGCGGCGCTCGGCGGCATCTCGCTGGCCCTGGAGCTCGGCGAGGCGATCATCGCCGCCGAGGGCAAGGGCGGTGCGGCGATCATCGACGCCATCGTCAGGACGACGGGCGGCTCGATCCTGTCCGAGGGTGTCATCACGGACAAGTCGGTGGTCTACACGAAGGAAGCCTTCGACATCGGCACGGTGACGGTCGGCAGGGGGGACGATGCCTCCGTGCTGCATGTGATGAACGAATACATGGCGGTGGAATCGGCGGGCGGAAAGCGCCTCGCCACGTACCCCGACGTCATCACCACGCTCTCGCCCGAGGGCGAGCCGCTCAGCGTCGGCCAGCTTGAGGCCGGCATGACGGTGTTCGTCTTGCACGTGCCGAAGACGATCATCCCGCTCGCCTCCAGCGTGCTCGATCCGACCGTCTATCCGTCGGTGGAGAAGGCGATGGGGATCGAGCTGGCGCGGTATGCGCTGGAGACGACGGTTTAAGCGGACGGGTGCGGCTGCACCCCCCTCTGCCCTGCCGGGCATCTCCCCCACAAGGGGGAAGATTGGAGAGGCAACGTCTAGCCTCACGCTGCCGTTGCAAATGAAGAGATGCCATCGCGTCCAGCCGATCTCTCCCCTCGTGGGGGAGATGCCCGGCAGGGCAGAGGGGGGTGAACCTCCCCATGAACGCTGAGGAGACGACCATGCCCAAGCCCAATCCGCGCCATCCGAACTATCCGATCCCGAGCGGCGATGTTTTGCGCGCCAGGGGCTGGCGGCAGGAGGGGCTTTTGCGGCTTCTCGAGAACGTTCTGTCGGTCGGCGAGGATCCGGACAATCTCATCGTCTATGCCGCGCTCGGCAAGGCGGCGCGCAACTGGGCGGCGCACAGGGCCATCGTCAAGGCGCTAACGGAGATGGACGAGGACCAGACGCTGGTCATCCAGTCCGGCAAGCCGGTCGGCCTGCTGAAGACCCATGCCAAGGCGCCGCTCGTCATCATGGCGAACTGCAACATCGTCGGGCAATGGGCGAAGGCCGAGGTATTCTACGAGCTCCAGCGCAAGGGGCTGATCTGCTGGGGTGGGCTGACGGCCGGGGCCTGGCAGTATATCGGCAGTCAGGGCGTCATCCAGGGCACCTACGAGATCTTCATGCGCATCGCGGAGAAGCGCTTCGGCGGCAGCCTCGCCGGCCGCTTCATCCTGACGGCCGGCCTCGGCGGCATGGGCGGCGCGCAGCCGCTCGCCGGCCGCATGGCGGGGGCGGCCATCCTCTGCGTCGATATCGATCCGGCGCGCGCGGCGGCGCGCAAGGCCGTCGGCTATCTGGAGCATGTCGCGCCGGACCTCGATACGGCGCTCAGGATGATCGACGAAGCCGTGAAGGAGAAGCGCGCGACTTCGATCGGGCTCGTCGGCAATGCGGCGGAAATCTATCCGGAGATCGCCCGGCGCGGCATCGTGCCCGACATCGTCACCGACCAGACCTCGGCGCACGATCTCGTCTACGGCTATGTGCCGAAGGGCATGAGCCTCGACCAGGTGCGGGGCCTGCGCGACGACGGGCAGGGGCAGTTGATGGCGGCAAGCCGCGCCTCCATCGTCGAGCATGTCTCGGCCATGCTGGAATTCCAGAGGCAGGGCGCCGAGGTGTTCGATAACGGCAACCTGATCCGCACGCAGGCGCGGGAAGGGGGCGTCGCCGATGCCTTCGACATCCCGATCTTCACCGAGGCCTATCTGCGGCCGCTCTTCGCGCGGGCCATCGGGCCGTTCCGCTGGATGGCGCTGTCCGGCGCGGAGAGCGACATCGCGCGGATCGACGATCTCGTCCTGGAGATGTTCCCGGACAACGGGATCGTCACCAACTGGATCCGGCTGGCGCGGGACAACGTGCCCTTCGAGGGCCTGCCGGCGCGCATCGCCTGGCTCGGCCACGGCGAGCGCACGGCGCTGGCGCTGGCGGTCAACCGGCTGGTGGCGGCCGGCGAACTGAAGGGGCCGGTCGCCTTTTCGCGCGACCATCTCGATGCCGGGGCCATGGCGCACCCGAACATCATGACCGAGCGCATGAAGGACGGCTCGGACGCCATTGCCGACTGGCCGCTGCTCGACGCCATGCTGCTCTCCTCCTCCATGGCCGATCTCGTCGTCATCCATTCGGGCGGCGGCGGTTATGCGGGCTATATGACGAGCTGCGGCGTGACGCTCGTCGCCGACGGCACGGCGGACGGTGCGGAACGGCTGGAACACGCCTTGACGAACGACACGTCGCTCGGCGTCATCCGCTATGCCGATGCCGGTTATGACGAATCGCTCGACGAGATCGCGAAGAAGGGCATCGGCTACGTGACGGTGGGTTGATGCCGGCGAGGGGCGATGCTGTTCAAGGCGGACATGCTTGAAAGGATCGGCAGGGGCGAGGTGACGCTCGCCTTCCGCCGCTGGTCGAGGCCGACAGTGCGCGCCGGCGGCACGCTGCGCACCGCCGTGGGTGTGCTCGCTATCGACAGTGTCGCGGCCGTGGATATTCACACCGTTCCCGACGCGGATGTGCGGGCGGCCGGTTATGCCGCACGGGCCGACCTGCTTGGCGACCTCCGGCCGGAGGGGCAGCTTTACCGGATCGCCTTCCATGTCGCGGGCAAGGACCCGCGGGAAAGCCTGCGTGAAAACGATACGGTTGGTCCGTCCGATATCGCCGCGCTGGACGCCCGGCTGGACGCGCTCGACCGTGCGGTACCGTGGACACGCGCGGTGCTTGCCATGATCGCGGAAAGGGACCGGCGCACCGCCGCGGAGATGGCCGAACGGCTCGGCGTGGAAAAGCTGGCGCTCAAGCGGAAGATCCGGCAGCTCAAGGAACTGGGGCTGACGGAGAGCCTTGCCGTCGGCTACCGGCTTTCGCCGCGCGGACACGCATTTGTGAAGGGCAGCCGGCGGGGATCGTGATGCGGGCGGGGCTAACTCCCTGAAATGTCGCGATGGCCGTAAACGTTGCATTTAATATTTCGCGGTAATCTTCCGTTAGTAATTCCGTCCATGTGTCGAAAGGGCGGGGCTTCGGTTTGTTTTGCGTGCGGGTGCCTATGCGTCTTTCGGTCCTTACAACGGTCCTCCTTGCCTGTGCCGCCATGACGGGGTGTGCGTCGAGCTCCAACCCCGTGTCGGCGCTCGCCATCAAGCCGTCCTCGGAGACCACCGCCTCGGTTTCGAAGGCGAGCGGCCCCGTGCCGGAGGTCGCCGTCGGCGAGAGCAAGGTGACGGCGGACGGCGCGGAGATGCTCGCCTGGGCCGGCCCGGCGGCGGGGACCCACGTCTTCGAGAGCGTCACCCAGCAATCGGCCATTCCCGCCGAACGGCCGGCGGAGGCCGTGACGGCCGAGGAACCCGCATCCGAAGGCGGCTCGCGGAAACGCTCCCGCGTCTACAGCCAGCAGTTCCGCGACGCCCATCCGATCAATTTCGGCAAGCGTGCGCCCAAGCATTATCAGGTGCACGGCGTCGACGTTTCGCGCTGGCAGGGCGATATCGACTGGGTGAAGCTGCGCATGCAGGGCGCCAACTTCGCCTTCATCAAGGCGACGGATGGCGGCGACCATCTCGATCCGATGTTCCAGAAGAACTGGCGCAAGGCCAAGGAAGCCGGCATCAAGCGCGGCGCCTACCACTTCTTCTACTGGTGCCGCGTCGCAAGCTCGCAGGCCGAATGGTTCATCCGCAACGTGCCGAAGGATCCCGATGCGCTGCCGCCGGTCATCGATGCGGAATACAACGGTGAATCGCGCTGCAAGAAGCGTCTCACGCGCGCTCAGTACGTCGAGAAGATCCGCGTCTTCTCCGAGATGCTGGAACGCCACTACGGCAAGCGGCCGATCATCTATACGGCGCCGGATTTCTATGAGGACAATCTTTCGGGCGAGCTGACGAACCATCCGTTCTGGCTGCGCTCCGTCGCCGCGCACCCGTCCAAGCGCTATCCGAACCGCCGCTGGGTGTTCTGGCAGTATTCCGGCTCGGGCCTGTCGCACGGCGTCACCGGCAAGATCGACCTCAACGTCTTCTACGGCAGCGTGAACGACTGGCACAACTGGCTTGCCGGCCAGCGCTCGGCCAGCCGCGACTGATTGTCGACGACGGCAGGCGGATGAGCCGGACGATCTACCTCCGTTTCTGCGGATAGATCGTCTCGCCGCGCTTCAGCATCTCCACGAAGGTCTCGATCTTCCGCCTGCGGCCGGCCTCGGTCTTCATCGTGTGGACGCGGAAGGCGAGGGCGAAGCGGTTCTGCTCGGTGAGCCTGCCGAGCATCGCCCTTGCCGCCGGCTCGGCGTCGATCGCGGCCTGCAGGTCCGGCGGGATCTTCATGTCCTTGCCGCTGCCATAGGCCTTGTCCCAGCGGCCGTCCGCCTTGGCGGCCTCCACATGTTTAAGGCCGTGTTCGGTCATCCGCCCGTCCTTAATCAGCCGGCCCACCGTCTCGACGTTCTTCCTGCTCCACACGCTCTTCCTGCCCCGCGGGCAGTAGCGCTGGAAAAAGCTCTTCTCGTCGAGCCCCTTGCGGATGCCGTCGATCCAGCCCCAGCAGAGCACAACCTCGATCGCCTCCTCGGGATCGATGGAGGCAAGGCCGGAGGCGCGCTTGTGGATCTTGATCCAGACCTCGGGCGCCGTGGCGTGGTTTTCCGCCAGCCAGCGATGGAACGCTTCCTGTCCGGGAAATTCGCGGACATGGGCAGGGTCGATTTCCACAGGCGCCATCGTGTTTCCCCCGTTTTCCGGTGAGCCGTGTCCTTCGTGCACTGGCCGCCCGGCCGGGCAGGCACTAATGCCGAAGAAGTGATCCCGATGTTTCTTGCCAGCCCGCCCGCGGTTTGGCTAGCCATCTGACAAACCTCCCTTTTCTTCCCAAGGAGATCGTAAAGAGAATGCCTACGGTGTGCACATTGTCGCGCAGAGCGTTTTTCATGGGCGCCGCCGCGACGCTTGCAGGATGCGCAACCACGGAAACGTCGGTCAGGAATGCCCCGGTTCCGCAGAAGGTCAGCTATCCGATCGTGCCGGCGAGCGACGAGGAGCTCGCCGCGCGCTACGCCGCCGTCGAGGATGGCGGCCATCTCATCCCTGCCATTCCCTACCGGGAAATCGATCCGAAATATTATCGCCAGCGCGTGAAGGACCCGACCGGCGAGACGCCGGGCACGGTGGTCGTCGATACGCCCGGCCGCTTCCTCTATGTGGTGGAGCCGGGCGGCACGGCGATGCGCTACGGCGTCGGCATCGGCCGCGAGGGCTTCGCCTGGGAAGGCGAAGGCATCATCCACTGGCGCCAGCCCTGGCCGCGCTGGAAGGTGCCGGCCGACATGATCGCGCGCACGCCGAGCCTTGCCAGGTATTCCGTCGAGAACGGCGGCATGGAGCCAGGCATCAAGAACCCGCTCGGCGCGCGGGCGCTCTACATCTTCCAGAACGGCAAGGACACGCTCTACCGCCTGCACGGCTCGCCGGAATGGAAATCGATCGGCAAGGCGACGTCGTCCGGCTGCGTGCGGCTGATCAACCAGGATGTGCTCGACCTCTACAAGCGCGTGCCCTATCACGCCCGCATCGTCGTGCATCAGGGACCGATGGGCGCGGCCGTCGGCGCTTAGAGCATTTCCAGCCGGAGCGAGATCGCTTCGGTGTCGGATAATGCGGGAAAAACAAGAATCTAGAGCATTTCCGGCGAACCGGAGTTCGCCGGAAATGCTCTAGGTCACGGTCTCGCCGCCGTCGACCACGAGAATCTGGCCGGTCATGTAGCTTGACCGGTCGGAGACGAGGAAGAGGATCGGCTCGGCGATCTCCTCGACATCCGCCCAGCGGCCCATCGGCACCTTTTCCCTTATATAGCCTTCGATCGCCTCGCGTCCGCCCATCTGGCTGATGAAAGGGGCGTTGAAGGGCGTGTCCACCCAGCCCGGGCAGAGCGCGTTGACGCGGATGCCGTGGCGGGCATAGTCGCCGGCCATCTGCCTGGTCATGGCGATGACGGCGTGTTTCGTCGTCGTATAGGCGATCATCTCGCGGTCGTAGAGCACGCCGGAGGAGGAGGCCGTGTTGAGGATGACGCCCTTGCCCTGCGCCCTCATGGCCGGCATGACGAGGCGGGCGGCGATCAGGTGCGCGCGCACGTTGAGGTTCCAGGAGAGGTCGAGCCCGTCGAGCGGCACGCTCTCCAGATCGCCGGCGACCTGCGCGCCGGCATGGTTGTGCAGGATGTCGACGCGGCCGTGGCGCGACAGCACGGACGCGACCGCCATCTTCAGCTCCACGTCGTCGGTGACGTCGACGATGACCGCCTCGGCCTTGCCGCCGTCGGCACGGATGAAATCGACGGTCTCGGCCGCGCGCGCCTCGTCGCGGTCGGCGACGCAGACGGTGGCGCCCTCGCGCGCCATGATGCGCGCACCGGCCCGGCCGATGCCGGAGCCCGCTCCGGTGACGATGGCGACGCGGTTCTTCAGGATCATCGGTCTTACTCTCCGGCAGGCGATTTTCGGGTTTTCTCCCGCATCAGCAGGCGGGCGATGAGGATCAGGAGCAGCGAGGCGACCAGCACCATCGTCGCGATGGCGTTCACCTCCGGCGTCACGCCGCGGCGGATCGAGGCGAAGACGTAGATCGGCAGCGTCGTCTTGGAGCCCGCGACGAAGAAGGCCACGATGAAATCGTCGAAGGAGAAGGTGAAGGCGAGGAGGAACCCGGCGAGCACCGAGGGCAGGATCTGCGGCAGCACGATGTCGCGGAAGGTGGTGAGCGGCGTCGCGTAGAGATCGGCCGAGGCCTCGACGATGTCGCGCCCGAGCGTCGCGATGCGCGCCTTCACGATCATGGTGACGAGCGCCATGGTGAAGAGGCCGTGCGCGGCGATGATCGAGCCGTAGCCGAGGCCGAGCTGCGGCGGTTTTTCGCCGGGCCAGATGGCGGCGATCGCCGGGTTGATCGCGCCGAAGACGGCGACGAGGGCGACGAGCGTCGCGATGCCGATGACGACGCCCGGCACGACGATGGCGGCGGCGAGCAGGCCGTCGAAGACCGCGCGGGCGCGGCTGCCCAGCCGTTCGAGGCCGAGCGCGGCCATGGTGCCGAAGACGGCGGCGAGCGTGGCGCTGACGAGGGCGATGATCAGGCTGTTCTGCAAGGCCGTGATGAGGAACGGATTGGCGAGCGCCTTGCCGTACCATTCGACGGAAAATCCGGTGAACTCGCTCGCATTGCGTCCCGCATTGAAGGAGAACAGCACGACGAGCGCGATCGGCGCGTAGAGGAAGAGATAGACGGCGGTGATCAGCGCGCGCATCAGACGAGGTCCACCTGTCTCGTGCCGGAAATCCTCCAGGCGATGCGCATGGCGACCATCAGCACCACCACGACGACGGCGACCAGCGTGACGGCGATGGCCGAGCCGAAGGGCCAGTTGCGCGATTGCAGGAAGAGATCGACCAGCGCGTTGCCGATGAAGAAGACCTTGCCGCCGCCGAGGAGCTGCGGGATGAGATATTCGCCGAGAAGCAGGATGGTGACGAGCGCGACGCCCGTCATGACGCCCGGCAGCGACAGCGGCAGGGTGACGGAAAAGAAGGTCGACAGGGGTTTTGCGCCGAGGTCGGCGGAGGCTTCGAGCAGGCGCCGGTCGAGCTTTTCGAGGCTGACATAGATCGGCATGATCATCAGCGGCAGGTAGCCGTAGACGATGCCGAGCAGTACGGCGCCGGGCGTGTTGAGCAGGCGCACGTCGGCAATGCCGATCATGTCGAGCAGATTGGGAATGCCGCGCGAGCCGAGGATGTACATCCAGGCATAAGTGCGCACGAGCAGGCTCGTCCAGAACGGCACGACGACCAGCGAGACGAGCAGCAGCCGGTGGCGCGGGCTCGCCTTGACGGCGAGGTAATAGGCCGTCGGATAGGCGACGAGGAGGCAGAGGAAGGCGCCGGCGGGCGCAAGCATGAGGGTGTTCCAGTAGGCGGCGGAGCGGGCCGGCAGGTTGGCATATTGCGCGAAGGTGAACGCCGCCTGGTAGCCGCCTGCCGGTCCGCGCTCGCCGACGGAGAAGACCAGCATGGCGATGAAGGGCAGCACGAGGAAGACGAACAGCCAGGCGGAGGTCGGCGCCAGCAGCGCCGCCGTCACCAGCCGTCTTTTCGTCGTCATCGTCAGGGGCATTGCGGTTGATCCTGTTGCAACATGCGAGGGTCGCCCCTCATCCGGCCTGCCGGCCACCTTCTCCCCGCAGGCGGGGAGAAGGAAATGTGTGGCTGCGTCCCGTTCCCTCTCGAAGGGAATGATGCGGGCGCCGCATACCCTTCGCCCCGCCTGCGGGGAGAAGGTGGCGGCAGCCGGATGAGGGGCTTTCCGCTACGCCGACTTGAACCGCGCCATCAGCTCCGCCCGGGCCGGGTCCGTCAGCGTCACGGCGGCGCCGAATTCGAGCGGGGTCAGGGCGGCCTCGTCGGGATAGACGATCCTGTTGCCGGTGATTTCGGCCGGCAGCAGCGAGAGCACGCGGCTGTCCGTCGTCGGCGCGCCGTTGGCGATGTGCTCCTTCACCGCGTTCTGCGGGTCCATCAGGAAGTTGAGCAGGGCGTAGCCGGCCGGCTTGTTGGTGGCGCTTGTCGGCACCGCGTAGAAATCCGACCAGATCTCGCCGCCGTCCGAGCCGAGCGCGAACTGGATTTCCGGGATGTCGCGGTTGAGCTGCGCGCCGTCGTTCGTCCAGCACATGGTCATCCAGGCGTCGGAGGCGCGCATGGAGGGCTGGTAGTCGCTGTTGATGGCGTAGAGGTGCGGCTTGACCCTGATCAGCAGTTCCTCGGCCTTGGCCAGCTCCTCGGGCTTGACCGAATTGAAGGAGAAGCCGAGCGAGACGAGGGCGTTGCCGATCGTGGTGAGCTGGTAGTCGTGCACCATGGCGCGGCCGTCCGCCTCGGTCATGGCGACCTCGAAGAACTCCTTCCAGCTCGTCACCTTCGACTTCACCTTGTCGGCATTGACGGCGATGCCCGTCGTGCCCCAGTTCTTCGGCAGGGCATAGACCTTGCCGTCGACCGTGCCCTCGTTGGTGAAGCGGGTGTTCTGGGTGCCGGGGTCGAAGTTCGGCACCTTGGCAAGGTCGAGCGGGTCGATCAGGCCGAGGCCGGCATAGGTGGAGATCGTGTAGTTGGTGGGCACGAAGAGGTCCCAGCCGGTGCCGCCGGCCTGGAGCTTGGCCAGCATCTCCTCGTTCGAGCCAAAGACGTTGACCTCGACGGCGACGCCCGTCGCGGCGGTGAAGGCCTCGAAGGTCGCCGGGTCGTGGTAGTTCGGCCAGGTGGCGAGCGACATGGCGGAGCCGAGGTCTTCCTGCGCGTGCGCCTCGCCGGTGAAGAGGCCGGGCTGGCGCGCCAGCACGGCGGCGGCAAGGCCGAGGCCGGTGACGGCGAGGAAGTGGCGGCGCGTCACGGAGCCGCGTTTCAGCCGCATGAACTCGTCCGTCAGTTCCCGAGCGCTGATCGGGGCATTCTCTCTGAACCATTTCGACATAATGCTGTTCCCCTGTTGGGCCTGTTTCCCTCAGGCCGGAAAGATATGCGTCTGGCCGGGATCGAAGCTTATGGCGACCCGTTCGCCCGGCGCGACGAGGTCGTTTTGCGATTGGCTGTGGCGTTCGGCGGTGACGAGCAGGTCGCCGAGCCCGTCGACGGCGACGGAATATTCGGCGGCCGAGCCGAGGAAGATGCGATGCGTGACCGTGCCTTCCAGCGTGGTCGCGCCGGCCGCGCCGCGCGAAAGGCGGATCGCCTCGGGGCGAAGCGCGACCGTGACCGCGCCCGGCGCAAGATCGGCGCGCGCGGCGGGCAGGGCCGCGCCATTGCCGAGGCGCACGGTGCCGCCGGTTTCCAGCGTGCCGGCAAAACGGTTCGTCTTGCCGACGAAATCGGCCACGAAGAGATCGGCGGGCCGGTCGTAGACCTCCTGCGGCGTCGCGAGCTGGCGGATGCGGCCGGCGCTCATCACGCAGACGAGGTCGCTCATCGACAGCGCCTCCTCCTGGTCGTGCGTGACGAGCACGAAGGTAATGCCGAGATCGCGCTGCAGCGTCTGCAACTCGATCTGCATGGCGGTGCGCAGCTTCTTGTCGAGCGCGGCGAGCGGCTCGTCGAGCAGCAGCACGGAGGGCTTGTTGACGAGCGCGCGGGCGAGCGCCACGCGCTGCTGCTGGCCGCCGGACATCTCATGGATGCGGCGCCCGGCGAAACCGGTGAGGCGCACCATCTCCAGCGCCTCGCCGACACGGCGGGCGATCTCCGCCGCCGGCAGCTTCGGGCGCAGCTGCCTCAGCCCGTAGGCGACGTTCCTCTCCACGTCGAAATGCGGGAAGAGGGCATAGTGCTGGAAGACCATGTTGACCGGGCGGCGATAGGCCGGAACGCCGTTGGCGACCTTTCCGGCGATCAGCACCTCGCCCTCGCTCGGCTGCTCGAAGCCGCCGATCATGCGAAGACAGGTGGTCTTGCCGCAGCCGGACGGACCGAGAAGCGCGACGAAGGCACCCTTCGGCACGGAAAGATTGATGTCGGAGACCGCGGTCACCGCGCCATAGCGCTTGGTCACCGAACGGAACTCGATGTCGTTCGTTGGGGCGGATGTCACGTCTGTTCCCTGCGGTTGTTGGTCTCTTGGCGATCTCTGCCGCCTTGGCCACCGTCGAGGGGGATGCTAGTCAGCGGCCGATGGGTGGTATATACCCCGAGAGAGGTATTTTATCCGTAAATCGGCTGTGGAAGGAGTATATCCGGCGGCAGTCCATTCCGGCTGCCGCGGGGGAAATCGGGGGAGCAGCGGCGCCATGCGGGTCGATTTCACGGCACTTTTTCGCACCCTGGCCGACTGGGCCGGCGCGCCGGAGAGCTCCGACCGGCAGACCGGAGAGACCCTGCTTGCGATGATGCGGGCGCTGGTGCGCTTCGACGACATCGTCATCTTCGCCTATCACGAGAAGGCGCGGCCGATCGACCTCTTCAGCACCTTCGATGCGGACGACCACCACGTCTTCGTGACGCTCTACCAGGCCGGACCCTACCTGCTCGATCCGTTCTACCGCACGACGCGCGCCGGCCGCGCCGGCGTCTTCCGCATGCGGGAGCTGGCGCCGGACCGGTTCTTCTCCAGCGAATATTTCCGCACCTATTATTCGCAGACCCGGCTTGCCGAGGAGATCGGTTTCTTCGTGCCGGTGGACGACGGCGTGACGGTGGTGGTCTCGCTGATGCGGCGCGAGAAGACCGGCGTCTTCCCCGCGCCGGAATTCGCCCTGCTCAGCGATGCAGAACCCTTCGTCGCCGCCGTGGTGCGGCGCGCCTGGAGCGGGCTTGCCGGGCGCTTCGCGGAGACGGGCCAGGGGCGGGGGCGGCGGAGCGAGCCCTTGAGCGCGGCCGACAGGGTGTGGCGCAAGCTGAACCTGACGGACCGCGAGGCCTCGATCATCGAGCTCGTCCTGCAGGGACACTCGTCGGAATCGATCGGCCTGAAGCTCGACATCTCCACCGGCACGGTGAAGGTCCATCGCCGCAACGTCTACCGCAAGCTCGGCATCTCCTCGCAGATCCAGCTGCTGTCGATCTATCTGAAGAACCTTCAGGGGTAGGCGGGGCGGCCGGTGCGTCGTTAGCGAAGGCGGGACCACTCTCCTTCTTCCTCCGTCATCCTCGGGCTTGACCCGAGGATGACGGAGGAGAGGGAGGTGCAAGGGAAAAGCCCGGCATCGCTGCCGGGCTGCGTCAAGTCTTTTCAAAGGCTTGCGGGCCTATCCTGACGGATCGATTTCGCGTCTTCAAATCGTGATTCAAGCGACCGTCGCCAGCGCGACCTGCGCCCGCGCGTCGATGATCTGGCGGGCGGCGTTGGCGGCTTCCCTGCCCTTGATGACGAAATGGTCGCGGAAGAAGGCGATGTGGGCGTCCGATTCCTGGAAATTGTGCGGCGTCAGCACGGCCGAGAGCACCGGCACGCCAGTGTCGAGGCCGACGCGCACGATGGCGTCCACCACGGTGCCGGCGACGAAATCGTGGCGGTAGATGCCGCCGTCGACGACGAGGGCGACGCCGAGAATGGCGGAATAGCGGCCGGTGCGGGCGAGAAGCTGGGCATGCAGCGGGATTTCGAGGGCGCCGGGCACATCGATGATGTCGACCTCTTCGGCGCGGCCGCCGAGCGCGGTCCATTCGGCGACGAAGGAATCGACCGCCTGGTCGACGATGCCGGCGTGCCAGCGGGCACGGATGACGGCGATGCGGGCGGCGGGGGTGGCATTCACATTCATGTCGAGGCCTTTCAAGGGTTGAGCCATTTTGCAACGGTCCCCTTGGGCGAACACGCAGGACGCGACCCCGCCGCTGCGGGCGGGTGGCTCCTGCTTGCTCTCTTCCATCCGGACTGTGACCGTCGGCTCCGGCATCGCACCGGATCTGCTGACCCTTGCCTTTGGGGCAAGGCGCTCGCGGGCTCCGGGTTTTCACGCCCGATACCGCCGGTGGGGAGTTTCACCCCGCCCTGAGAACGATGGGAGACTAGCCGGCGAAAGCCCGCAGATCAAATCCGCGGGCGACGCAAAAGACGCAATTCACGACAGATTTTTCCAAAGCACGGCCGAAACCTGGAAAACCGCTTCGCGGCCGTGCCTGCACGCTCAGTCGCGGATGACCAGGAGATCGCCGGCCGTGAAGCGCAGCGTGACCGTCTCGCCGACCGTCGGCGGCACGAGGCCGGGGCTGTTGAACATGTCGAAGGAGATGATGCTGTCGCCGACCTTCATGCGGGTGCGGATGACCGAGCCGAGGAAGTTCGAGGAGACGACCTCGCCCGTCAGCGCCGTGTCGCCCCTGGCGTCGGGGGCGGTCGAGCCGGCTTCCGGGCGCAGCGCCAGCGAGACGGTGTCGCCGGCCTTCGCATTGCCGAGCGGCTCGCGCAGCGTCACGCCCTGATCGCCGATCGAGACGCGGTTGGCGGCAGGATCGACGACCTTCGCCTCGATGAGGTTCAGCGTACCGACGAAGTTGGCGACGAAACGGGTGGCGGGACGGTTGTAGATGTCCGCGGGCTTGCCGATCTGGTCCGCCTTGCCGGCGTTCATCACGACGATGCGGTCGGAGATCGACAGGGCCTCTTCCTGGTCGTGGGTGACGAAGACCGTGGTGATGCCGAGCTGCTGCTGGATCTGCCGGATTTCCTCGCGCAGCGACACGCGGATCTTGGCGTCGAGGGCGGAGAGCGGTTCGTCGAGCAGGAGGACCTGGGGCTTGGGCGCGAGTGCCCGGGCGAGCGCCACGCGCTGCTGCTGGCCGCCGGACATCTGGTAGGGGTAGCGGTCGGCGAGGTGGTCGAGCTTGATGAGGCCGAGCATCTCCTTGACGCGCGCGTCGATCTCGGCCTTCGGCCGGCCGGCGACCTTGAGGCCGAAGGCGACGTTTTCGGCAACGTTCATGTTCGGGAAGAGGGCGTAGGCCTGGAACACCATGCCGATATTGCGCTGGTTGGGGCGCAGGTTCTGCTGGCTCTTGCCGTCGATGGTGATCGCGCCGCCCGAGGGCGTCTCGAAGCCGGCGATCATGCGCAGCACGGTGGTCTTGCCGCAGCCCGACGGGCCGAGGAACGAGATGAACTCGCCCTTTTCGATCGACATGTTGAAATCCTTGACCACCTGGACGGGGCCGAAGGACTTCTGAAGGCTGGTGAGGGTGAGAAAGCTCATGGAAAGTCCTTAAGTCGCGCTCTGCGCGCCCTTCTGGAAACGGGAAACAAGCTGGATCAGGCCGAGGCAGCCCCAGGTCAGCGCGAAGGACATGACCGCAAGCGCGGCCGGCTCGTAGGCGCGGTTGGCGCCGAGCAGCTGCATGTAGGGACCGAAGGCCGGACGGTTGAGCAGGGCGGCCATGGTGAACTCGCCGATGACGATGGCGAAGGTGAGGAACGCGCCCGACAGCACCGCGACCAGCACGTTCGGCAGGATGATCCTGGCGAGGATCGTCGTCCAGCCGGCACCGAGGCTCTGAGCCGCTTCCGTCAGCGTCGCGATGTCGATGGAACGCAGGCCCGTATCGACGGAGCGGTACATGTAGGGCAGCGCCAGCGTCGCATAGCCGAACATCAGAAGGATGTTCGTGCCGGTGATCGAGCCGGTCAGCGGCAGCCAGCTCGAGGTGTTGTAGAGCCGGATATAGCCGAAGACGATGACGATGGCCGGGATGACCAGCGGCAGCAGCGTGACGAATTCGATATAGGGACGAAGGCCCGGCAGCTTCAGCCGCACCCAGTAGGCGGTCGGCACGACGAGCAGCACGCCGAAGACGATGGTCGCGAGCGCCATCAGGATCGAATAGGTGAAGGTCGCCTGGAAGCGCGGATCGCCGAGCACGACGGCATAGGCATCCAGCGAATAGACGCCACGGCGCATCTTCAGGGAGAAGTTGGTCATGCCGAGCAGCGGCAGGATGAAATAGAGCATTCCGAAGATGAGGGCGCCCCAGGCCCAGAACTTTCTCATTTCAGCCACCTTTCGCTGCGGGCGCGCAGCCAGATGTAGATCGTGTTGGCGATGCCCGTCACGACGATCATGCCGAAGGCGAGCGCATAGCCGAGATGCGGGTTGCCCAAGACGTCGCCGCGGATCTGCGCGAAGAGCAGGATCGGCACGATGGAGAGCGAGGAACCGGTGAGCGCGATGGCGGTGGCGACGGCCCCGAAGGCGTTCGCGAAGAGCAGCGCCAGCGTGCCGAGGAAGGAGGGCAGCAGGATCGGGAAGGCGACCATGCGCCAGTACTGCGCGTTCGTCGCGCCGAGGATCTGCGCCGCTTCCCGCCATTCGCGCTTCAGGCCGTCGAGCGCGGGCGTGATGATGAGGATCATCAGCGGGATCTGGAAGAACAGATAGGTGATCGTCAGGCCCCAGAAGGACAGGATGTTGAAGCCGAGCGCGCGCAGGTCGATGCCGAGCTGCGACTTCAGGAACACCGTCAGGAGGCCGACGGGGCCGAGTGTGGCAAGGAAGGCGAAGGCGAGCGGCACGCCGGCGAAGTTGGAGGCGACGCCGGAAAAGGTCAGGAGCGGGCCGCGGATCCATTTCGGCAGGCCGCCGAGCACCACGGCGGATGCGACGGAAAAGCCGATCAGGCAGCCGAGCAGGGCGGAGGCGATGGAGATCTTGATCGATATCCAGTAGGCCGAGAGGATGGAGGTGGTGAACAGGCCCCGGATATTGTCGAGCGTGAAGCTTCCGTCCGGCGTCTGGAAGGCGCCGACGACGATGCGCATCGTCGGCATGATCAGGAACAACAGGACGAAGATCGCGAACGGCGCCGCGCCGAGCCAGTGCAGCGGGAGGCGGAAGGGCGCCCGCGCGGGGGGCGGTGCTGCTGAGCTGTCTGATGACATTAAGTTGGCCTCATGGGGTTGCCGTCATTGGCATACCGCAATCGTCGCCCCGGCGACGGGCCGGGGCGACGGGGATGCTGTCGTTACTGCACGTTCGCGCCGACGACCGAGTCCCAGGCGCCGGTCACGGCGGCGTTGTTGGCGTCCACTTCCTCGAGCGTCGGGAAGTAGGCCTTCTCATAGGATTCGGCCGGCGGCAGCGCGTCGATCAGGTCCTGCGGGATCTTGCCGGCCTTGACCATGGCGTTGAAGCGTGCCGGATGGCAATAGCCCTTCAGCCAGCCGAGCTGGCCCTCGTCGGAATAGAGGTGCTCCATCCACAGCTTGGCGGCGTTCGGATGCGGCGCATAGGCCGAGATCGCCTGGACGTAGACGCCGGCAAGGACGCCCTTTTCCGGAACGACGACTTCCGTCGGCGGGTTGCCGTTGAGGGTCTTGGCCCAGCCGAGCGCGTTGTAGTCCCAGGCGATGATGATCGGGGTGGAGCCCTGCGCCAGCGTGCCGGACTTGCCGATGACCGGAACGAAGTTGCCGGCCTTGTTCATTTCGGCAAAGTAGGCAAGGCCCGCTTCGCCGGCTTCCTTGCCGGCCTTCGCATCCTTGCCGAGGCCGGCGGCCAGAACGCCGAGGATGGCCTGGTTGGAGGCGCGCGGATCGCCGGCAAGCGCGACCTGTCCGGAATATTCCGGCTTCAGCAGGTCGGCCCAGTCCTTCGGCGTGTTCTCGACGAGGTCCTTGTTCACGAAGAAGGACATCACGCCGTAGTAGTCGCCGTACCAGTAGCCTTCCGGATCCTTGATGGTGTCCGGGATCTCGTCCCAGGTGGAGACCTTGTAGGGCTGCAGCAGGCCTTCGGCCTTTGCCGACGGACCGAAGGACAGGCCGACGTCGATCACGTCGGGCGACTGCGGGCCCTTGTTGTCCTTGTTGGCCTTGATGGCTTCGATCTCGTCGGCCGAGCCGGCATCCGGGTTCAGTTCGTTGACCTGGATTTCCGGGTACTTGGCCTTGAAGGAGGCGATGACCTCGCCATAGCCGCACCAGTCGTGCGGCAGCGCGATCGTCGTCAGCATGCCTTCCTTCTTGGCGGCCTCGATGAGCTCGGCGCTCGGCTCGGCGAAGGCGAGCGAGGGAACGGCGATCGCCAGCGCGGTGGAGAGCGAAAGCAGACGTTTCGTATGTGACATCACGGGTGTTCTCCTTTTGTGAGTCAGTCAACTTCGGCGAAGCTGATACTGGCGGCAGATGAAGCTTATGTGACAGTTTTATTTCGTTTTTTTCGGATGTCGATCAGGGCTTTCCGGGAACCTCCGGTTTTGGTTTGCGAAACAGCCGGCTGGCCTCGAAGAGGCCCTCCAGCGTCTTCATTCGGCCGCTGGTTTCCTCCCAGCCCGAACTCTGGACGGCCTCGATCAGCGCCTCCACGATGAACAGCGTCACGACGGACGAGTCCCAGGCCGACGGCGCCTCGATGTGCACGCGAAAGACCTTCGCCGCGACCTTGGCGACGGGCGAGGCCCACTGGTCGGTAAAGAGCACGATCTCGACGCCGCGCTCGCGGGCGACGCGGCCGAGCGTCTCCATCTCCTGCTCGTAGCGGCGGATATCGAAGATCACGAGCACGTCGCCGGCCTTCATGTTCAGGACGTAGTGCGGCCAGGAGCTGGGATTGGCGGCGATCTGCGTGACGTTCGGGCGGATGACCTGGAGATGGGTGAAGAGGTAGTCGGCCAGCGCCTTCGTGATGCGCCCGCCGATGATATAGATGCTGCGCTGGCGGTCGGCGAGGAGGGCGCTGGCGCTGTCGAAGTCGGCGGTCTCCACCTGCGAGAGCGTCTGGCGCAGGTTGGTCATGATCGCGTCGGCGAAGCGGTTGAGGATATGCGTGCCGGGCGCCCTGGCCGCCCAGCGGTCGTGCTTGCTGATCGGGCTCGACAGGGTGGCTTCCAGCTCATGGTGCAGGCGGGCCTGGAAATCCGGGAAGCCGCGAAATCCCAGCTTCTGCACCATGCGGGCGACCGTGGGCGTCGACACGCCGGCGTTTTCCGCCACCGTCGTGATGCTGCCGAGGCCGGAGACGGGATAGTTGTCGAGCAATGACGTGGCCAGCTGCTTTTCGGCGCGCGTCAACGCGTCGAAATGGGCACTGATCACATCCGACACCGTCATGGATGCTTGGTTGAGTGTCAAATTGTTCCCCTGCGCTCCGGTCTTCGCCGGAGTTCGGGAAATTAAACATCGCTGTCACAATTCGAGTCAAATGTTTTTTTGAAGAGATTTTTTCACTACCCCGTTGACAGCGGCAGGGCTGTGAAGAATTCTCTTCATAAACGATAAGAGCCGGTCGAGGGGATCAGGCTGATGGGAATTCTGACTGGAGAGGAGGGCGACCCCGTCGCCCTGGAGAATGGTGTTGCCCGCGGTCCGGTCGTCCTGGTCTGCGAGCATGCATCCCGGCTGCTGCCGAAGGCGCTCGGCACGCTCGGCCTTACCGAGGAAGCGCTCGAAAGCCATATCGCCTGGGATCCGGGCGCGCTCGCCGTCTCGCGCCTCATGGCACAAAGCCTTGACGCGACACTGGTTTTCCAGCGGTTCTCCCGCCTTGTCTACGATTGCAACCGTCCGCCGGAATCGCCGGCCGCCATGCCGGAAAAGAGCGAGGTCTTCGCCGTTCCGGGCAATGCCGGGCTCGACCAGGCGGCGCGCGATGCCCGCACGCAAGCGCTCTACCTGCCGTTCCGCGACAGGCTGTCCGGCCTTGTGAAGAGCCGGATCGCTGAGGGCAGGGCGCCGGTCATCGTCACCATGCACAGTTTCACGCCGGTCTATTTCGGCAAGCCGCGCGCCGTCGAGATCGGCATCCTGCACGATGCCGACACGCGCCTTGCCGATGCCATGCTGGCGGCGGCCGGCAGCGCCGGGCCCTTCGACATCCGCCGCAACGAACCGTATGGACCGGAGGACGGGGTGACGCATACGCTGAGGGAGCACGGCCTTGCCAACGGCCTTGCCAATGTGATGATCGAGGTCCGCAACGACCTCGTGAAGGACGAAGCCGGCCAAAGGGTCGTGGCCGATTATCTGGCGGGACTGCTCAAGAAGAGCCTTCCCGCAATCCAATAACAAAGACCCGGGGAACGACATCCGTGGAGACGGAGAAGAACACAAACAGGAGAGGCCAAGCGGATGCTTGCTTTGTCATATCGGAGGCCCGGCCCGACTGAGATTGCCGTCGTCCGGAACGGGGGCAGGGGCCATGCCTGATTTCATCAAGACCTATGTTCGCTTTGTCGACACGTTCAACCGGCGTGTCGGCCTTTTCGCGATGTACCTGATCTTCGCGATGTTCGCGATTCTGCTGTATTCCTCCGTCTCGAAGGCCTTCCACCTGCCGGCGAACTGGACGCTGGAATCGGCGCAGTTCACCATGGCGGCCTACTACATGCTCGGCGGCGCCTTCGCCATGCAGACCGGCGACCATGTGCGGATGGACCTGTTCTACGGCACCTGGTCGGCGAAGAAGCGGGCGGCCTTCGACACCGTCACGGCGATCGCGCTGATCGTCTTCCTCGGCTTCATGCTCTATGGCGGCATCACCAGCACGACCTATGCCATCCAGTTCAAGGAAAAGAGTTTTACCGCCTGGGCGCCCTATATGGCGCCGATCAAGATCGTCATGACCTTCGGTGTCGTGATGATGCTCGCGCAGGCCACCGCTTCGCTCTTCAAGGATATCGCCGAGTTGCGGGGAAGGCCCATCGCATGAGCTACGAATTCATCGCAATCACGATGTTCGCCGGCATGATGGTGCTGCTGCTCACCGGGCAGCGGGTCTTTGCCGTCATCGGTTTCGTCGGCGTCGTCGCGGCCTTCCTGCTATGGGGCACGGGCGGCTCCGAAATGGGCTTCGCCTCGGTGATGAAGCTCGTCAAATGGTATCCGATGCTGACGGTGCCGATGTTCGTCTTCATGGGCTACATGCTGTCGGAATCGGGCATCGCCGAGGACATGTACAAGGCGATCCACGTCTGGATGGGGCCGATCAACGGCGGCCTGGCGCTCGGCACGGTCGGCCTCATGGTCGTCATCTCCGCCATGAACGGCCTTTCGGTCGCCGGCATGGCGATCGGCGCCACCATCGCGCTGCCGGAGCTGCTGCGCCGCGGCTATGACAAGGTCATGATGACGGGCGTCGTACAGGGCGGTTCGACGCTCGGCATCCTCCTGCCGCCGAGCGTCGTGCTCGTGCTCTACGGCATGATCGCCCGCGTGCCGGTCGGCCAGCTCTGGCTCGCCGGCGTGCTGCCGGGCCTGATGATGGCGGCGCTGATGGCGATCTACGTCTATGTGCGCTGCCGCGTGAACCCGGCGCTCGGCCCCGCCCTGCCGCCGTCGGAACGCAACGTGCCTTTCCGCGAGAAAGTGGCGCTCCTGTCTGCCGGCATCGTGCCGCTCGGCATCTTCGCGCTGATGATGTGGCTGTTCCTCAGCGGCATTTCGAGCCTGGTGGAAAGTTCCGCCATCGGCGCCATCTGCTCGGCGCTGGTCGCCTGGTGGCGCGGGCGCCTCAGCGTGCGGCTGTGGAACGACGTCCTGCAGAAGACGCTCGGCATCACCTGCATGTTCATGTGGATCCTGATCGCCTCGCTGTGCTTCGGCGCCGTCTTCGACGGTCTCGGCGCGGTCAAGTCGATCGAGCGCTTCTTTCTCGGCGACCTTGGCCTCGAACCCTGGCAGGTCCTGGTGCTGATGCAGCTTTCCTTCCTCGTCATGGGCATGTTCCTCGACGACACGGCCATGCTCGTCATCGTGGCGCCGCTCTACATCCCGCTGGTGCAGAAGCTCGGCTTCGACCTCGTGTGGTACGGCGTGCTCTACACGATCACCTGCCAGATCGCCTACATCACGCCGCCCTTCGGCTACAACCTGTTCATGATGCGTGCCATGGCGCCGCCCGGGATCGGCATGACCGATATCTACAAGTCGATCTGGCCCTTCGTCGGCATCATGGTGGCGAGCCTGATCATCATCGGCGTGTTCCCGGAGATCGCGACGTGGCTGCCGAACAACTACTACGCCAAATAACCGGTTCGCCGGCGGCGGCAGTCGCCGGCCTGCAAGGGAGAATGAGGCCGAGAGAAGAAAAGACGATTGACCGACCGGGATGAACGGCCGTTCCCGGCAAAACCGAGACGTTTAACCAGAGGGATAGAGATATGACCAACAGACGGCAATTTCTGACACGGGCCGGGGCAGTCACGATCGGCGCGGCCGGCGCCGCCACGCTTTCCGCCCCCGCCATCGTGAAGGCGCAGACCGCCATCAAGTGGCGTTTCCAGACCTATGCGGGCGCCGCGCTCGGCGAGCACGTCACCAAGCCGATCATCGACGCGATCAACGCCGCCGCCAAGGGCGAGCTGGAGATCGAGCTCTACTTCGCCGACCAGATCGTGCCGACGGGCGAACTGTTCCGCGCGCTTCAGGCCGGCACGATCGATGCCGTGCATTCGGACGACGATTCCATGGCGTCCCCGGCGGACGTCGCCACCTTCGGCGGCTACTTCCCGCTCGCCACCAAGCAGATCCTCGACGTGCCGGTGCTCTTCAAGCAATACGGCCTCGCCGACATCTGGAAGTCGTCCTACGAGAAGGTCGGCGGCGTCGTCTGGCTCTCCTCCTCGGGCCAGGATCCCTGCCACTTCAACACCAAGAAGGCGATCACCTCCGTCAAGGACCTCGAGGGCCTGCGCCTCTATACCTTCCCGACGGCCGGCCGCTTCCTCAGCCAGTTCGGCGTCGTGCCGGTGACGATCCCCTATGAAGACGCACAGGTCGCCGTGCAGACCGGCGAGCTCGACGGCATGGCCTGGTCGGGCATCACCGAGGACTACACGGTCGGCTGGGCCGACGTGACGGACCACTTCCTGACCAACAACATCTCGGGCGCCTGGATCGGCTCCTTCTTCGTCAACGAGCAGAAGTGGGCGGAACTGCCGGACCACCTGAAGAAGCTGGTCCTGACGGCGATCGAGGCCGGCAACAACTACCGCGACCAATGGTACTGGGGCGGCGAGGCGAAGCTGCGCGCCGAAGGCACGAAGCTGAAGCTCACCAGCATTCCGGCCGAGGAGTGGAAGGTCGTGGAGGATGCGGCCAAGGTGTTCTGGAAGGAGATCGCCGGCCAGAGCGAGACGGCCGCCAAGGTCGTGAAGATCTTCGAGGACTACAACGCCATCATCAACAAGGCCGGTCCGCCCTACGTCAACGGCTGATCGCATCCAATCCCTCCGGGCCGGGCCGGCAAGGCCCGGTCCGGCATGAAGCAGCAACCGCCAGGACCGCCACCGATGACCATGACCTATAGTTTTGACGACCTGAAGAAGGATGTGGCCGAGGGCCGCATCGATACCGTTCTGGCATGCCTCGTCGACATGCAGGGGCGCCTGATGGGCAAGCGTTTCCACGCGCAGTATTTCATCGACAGCGCTCATGAAGAGACGCACAGCTGCAACTACCTCCTGGCGACCGACATGGAGATGGAGACCGTTCCCGGCTACCGGTCGACGAGCTGGGCCGCCGGCTACGGCGACTACACGATGAAGCCGGACCTTGCGACGCTGCGCAAGTTGCCGTGGCTCGAAGGCACCGCGCTCGTGCTCTGCGACGTGCTCGACCACCACACCCATGCCGAGGTCCCGCACTCGCCGCGCGCCGTGCTGAAGAAGCAGGTCAAGCGGCTGGAGGCCATGGGCCTGAAGCCCTTCATGGCGAGCGAGCTCGAATTCTACCTGTTCGACCAGACCTTCGACGATGCGCGCGAGAGCGGCTACCGCGACCTGCGCACGGCGTCCGGCTACAACGAGGACTACCATATCTTCCAGACCACCAAGGAAGAGGATGTCATGCGGGCGCTGCGCAACGGCCTGCAGGGCGCCGGCATTCCGGTCGAGAACTCCAAGGGCGAGGCCTCGCCCGGCCAGGAGGAGATCAACGTGCGGTATGCCGAGGCCCTCACCATGGCCGACCGGCATTCGATCATCAAGAACGCCACCAAGGAGATCGCCTGGCAGCGCGGCAAGGCCGTCACCTTCCTCGCCAAGTGGAACTACAACCTGGCCGGCTCCTCCTCGCATATCCACCAGTCGCTGTGGAGCCTCGACGGCAAGGAGCCGAAGTTCTTCGACAAGGACGGCAAGTACGGCATGTCGGAGCTGATGGGCATGTATGTGGCGGGCCTGCTCGCCCATGCCAGCGAGATCACCTATTTCCTCGCGCCCTACATCAATTCCTACAAGCGCTTCGTCGCCGGCACCTTCGCGCCGACCAAGGCGATCTGGAGCAAGGACAACCGCACCGCCGGCTATCGCCTGTGCGGCGAGGGCACCAAGGGCATCCGCATCGAATGCCGCGTCGGCGGATCGGACCTCAACCCCTATCTCGCCATGGCGGCGCTGCTGGCGGCCGGCATGGCCGGCATCGAGCAGAAGCTGGAGCTGGAGGCACCCTTCGAGGGCGACGCCTATGGCGGCAAGGACATCCGCGAGATCCCCAAGACCCTGCGCGGCGCGGCCGCCGCGCTGAAGGAATCCGACATGCTGCGCGAGGCCTTTGGCGACGACGTCGTCGACCACTATGTGCGCGCGGCCGAATGGGAGCAGGAAGAATACGACCGCCGCATCACCGACTGGGAGGTGGCGCGCGGCTTCGAGAGGGCGTAGAAGCGTTTCGGGAATTGCCCCTCACCCTAGCCCTCTCCCCGCAAGCGGGGAGAGGGGACCTGCCCTGCGAAAGGGTGTTGGTCTGGGAAAACGGCACGGCATATTTCCTTCTCCCTGCTTGCGGGGAGAAGGTGGCCGGCAGGCCGGATGAGGGGCAACCGGAGCGCCAGAACTGAAATTCCGAATAGAACCAACAGGAAGTCGATCATGACTGTGATCAAATGCATATCCCCCGTCGACGGCTCGGTCTATGCCGAGCGCGAGGCGATGCCGCTGGCGGCCGCGCAAGAGGCTGTCGCCCGCGCGAAGAAGGCGCAGAAGGCCTGGGCCAGGCGCCCGCTCGAAGAGCGCGTCCAGCTCGTCCTCAAGGGCGTTGCCCGCGTCAACGAGATGGCCGACGAGATCGTGCCGGAAATCGCCTGGCAGATGGGCCGCCCGGTCCGCTACGGCGGCGAGTTCAAGGGCTTCAACGAGCGCTCCAACTACGTCGCCGAGATCGCCGGCTCCTCGCTGGCGCCGATCGTCATCGAGAACAGCGAGCGTTTCGAGCGCCGCATCGAGCGCGAGCCGCATGGCGTCGTCTTCGTCATCGCGCCGTGGAACTATCCCTATATGACCGCGATCAACACGGTCGCGCCGGCGCTGATGGCCGGCAATGTCGTCATCATCAAGCACGCCGCCCAGACGCTGCTCGTCGGCGAACGGCTGGTGCGCGCCTTCAACGAGGCGGGCGTGCCGGAGGATGTCTTCCAGAACGTCTTCCTCGACCATGACACGACCTCGGCGCTGATCGCCGGCAACGCGTTCGACTTCGTCAACTTCACCGGTTCGGTCGAGGGCGGCCGGTCGATCGAGCGCGCGGCGGCCGGCACCTTCACGCCGGTCGGCCTCGAGCTCGGCGGCAAGGATCCGGGCTACGTCATGGAAGACGCCGACCTCGACGCCGCCGTCGACACGCTGATGGACGGCGCGACCTACAATTCCGGCCAGTGCTGCTGCGGCATCGAGCGCATCTACGTCAACGAGAAGCTCTACGACGCCTTCGTCGAAAAGTCCGTCGCCTGGGTGTCCAACTACAAGCTCGGCAACCCGCTCGATCCGGAAACGACGCTCGGGCCGATGGCGCACAAGCGTTTCGCCGCGACCGTGCGCTCGCAGATCGCCGATGCGGTCGCGAAGGGCGCGAAGGCTCTGGTCGATCCAAAACTCTTCCCGGCCGATGACGGCGGTGCGTATGTCGCCCCGCAGATCCTCGTCGATGTCGACCATTCGATGGAATTCATGACGGAAGAGACGTTCGGCCCGGCCGTCGGCATCATGAAGGTCAAGAGCGATGAAGAAGCGCTCGCCCTGATGAACGACTGCAAGTACGGCCTCACCGTCTCGCTCTGGACGAAGGACGCCGATCGCGCCGCAAACATCGCCCGGGACCTTGAGACCGGCACCGTCTTCATGAACCGTGCCGACTATCTCGACCCGGCGCTCTGCTGGACCGGCGTCAAGGAAACGGGCCGCGGCGGCTCGCTCTCCGTCATCGGCTTCCACAACCTCACGAGACCGAAATCCTACCATTTCAGGAAAGCTTGAAGAGCATGACCATCACCGCCAACTGGAGCTACCCGACCGCGATCAAGTTCGGGGCCGGTCGCATCAAGGAACTCGCCGACCACTGCAAGGCCGTGGGCATGAAGAAGCCGCTGCTCGTCACCGACCGCGGCCTTTCGACCATGGCGATCACGAAGGAAGCGCTCGACATTCTCGACGCCGCCGGCCTCGGCCGGGCGATGTTCGCCGAGGTCGATCCGAACCCGACCGACAGGAACCTCGAAGCCGGCGTCAAGGCGTTCCGTGACGGCGGCCATGACGGGGTCGTCGCCTTCGGCGGCGGCTCCGGCCTCGACCTCGGCAAGGCCGTCGCCTTCATGTCCGGCCAGACGCGGCCGGTCTGGGATTTCGAGGATATCGGTGACTGGTGGACGCGCGCCAATTCCGACGGCATCGCGCCGATCGTCGCCGTGCCGACGACGGCCGGCACCGGCTCGGAAGTCGGCCGCGCCTCGGTCATCACCAATTCCGAAACGCACACCAAGAAGGTGATCTTCCATCCGAAGTTCCTGCCCTCGGTGACGATCTGCGATCCGGAGCTGACGGTGGGCATGCCGAAGGTCATCACCTCGGGCACCGGCATGGACGCCTTCGCCCATTGCCTCGAAGCCTATTCGTCGCCGTTCTACCACCCGATGAGCCAGGGCATCGCGCTGGAGGGCATGCGCCTCGTCAAGGAATTCCTGCCGCGCGCCTACAAGGACGGGACCGATATCGAGGCCCGTGCCAACATGATGTCGGCGGCCGCCATGGGCGCCGTCGCCTTCCAGAAGGGCCTCGGCGCGATCCATTCGCTGTCGCATCCGGTCGGCGCCATCTACAACACGCACCACGGCATGACCAATGCCGTTGTCATGCCGCCGGTCCTGACCTTCAACCGCCCGGCCATCGAGGCGAAGATCGCCAGCGCCGCCGCCTATCTCGGCATATCCGGCGGCTTCGACGGTTTCTTCGACTATGTGCTGCGCCTGCGCGAGGAGCTCGGCGTGCCGGACAAGCTGTCGGCGCTCGGCGTCGGCACGGACCGGATCGACGAGATGGCCGCCATGGCGATCGTCGATCCGACGGCCGGCGGCAACCCGGTGGAACTGACGCTGGACGCGGCCAAGCGCCTCTTCGTCGAGTGCATCTGAATTCTTGCCGTTAACAAATGACAGAGGCCCGGAAAACCATGGTTTTCCGGGCCTTTTGCTTGAGAAGGCGAAAGTCCGGCGCCGTTCTCGTTAATCTTCGCCATGCGCATGTTTCCATTTCGTTAACCATGTTTTGAAAGGTTTGAGCAAGCGGGCGCCATTCTCACCGGGCCGCCTGACGAGAGCGATGAGAAAGCTCGCAGCATTCATGAGGAAAGACATGCCAGTCATCACATTTGCCAATGCCAAGGGTGGCGCGGGCAAGACCACTGCGGCGCTGATCCTTGCCACCGAGCTTGCAAGCCGGGGCCACCGCATCACCATCCTCGATGCGGACCCGCAGCGCTGGATCAGCCACTGGCACGAGGTTTCCGGCCGCCAGCGCAACATCGCCGTCATCTCGGAAGTCACCATGGCTTCCATCCAGTGCCATATCCGCGAGAACCGCGATACGACCGACTATTTCATCATCGACCTCGCCGGCGCGCGAGACGCGCTGGTCGCCACCGCCATCGGCCTGTCCGACCATGTGATGATCCCGGTGCAGGGCTGTGCCATGGATGCGCGCGGGGCGGCGCATATCCTCGAACTCCTGAAGCAGTTCGACGAGAAGGCGGGCATCCGCATCAACCATTCGGTCGTGCTCACCCGCATGAATTCGCTGGTGACGACCCGCGCGATGAGCGCCATCAAGGCGCTGCTCGCCGCCCGCGGCGTTGCCGTGCTCGACACGCCAATCGGCGAGCGCACCGCCTTCCGCGACATCTTCGATTGCGGCGGCACGCTCTATACGATGGATGCGGCCAAGGTGAGCAATCTCGACAAGGCCTGCGAGAATGCGCGCCTTTTTGCCGACGAAGTGCTGCGCCTCCTGCCGGTGCGCAAGCGCATCGCCACCGAACGCGGCTTCTTCCGCACGCTGCAGCGGGCGGCCTGAGCCTTCCGGATTGACGATTGACAAGAACGGCTGCGACAAAGGGCGCAGCCGTTTTTCGCGCCGCAACGCCATGCCGGTAATGAACAATTTACCACGCTTAACCTAATGATATCGCGTCAGAAAGCGACCTCGCCGGCGATGCGCCGCCGCGGGGACCCATGAAGGGTTACGGGCAAGACGCGGTGCCGCCCGGCGCCGTTGCCCCGATTTTCCGCTGCTTTCCCCGTTTTCTCGAGTTGCCAGGATACCCCCGGAATGAAGCCAGTCCCGCAGACCGCCAGCCAGAACCACGACATCGCGCGCCGTCTGGACTATCTCGGCCTCGACGAGGCAGCGCTGAAGCGGCTCCGTACGCTGAAACCCTTCATCGAGAAGGAGCTCGGCCCGGCGCTGGACAAGTTCTATGCGATCGTGCGCAAGAGCCCGGAGGTGAACCACCTCTTCTCCAACGATGCCCATATGAACCGGGCGAAGAATGCCCAGCTCGGGCACTGGGCGAACATCGCGGCCGGCGATTTCACCGGCGACTACGCGTCCAAGGTGCAGACGATCGGCCATGTGCATGCGCGCATCGGCCTGGAGCCGCGC